>JAERSU010000039.1 GCA_016845445.1 Oceanospirillaceae bacterium
CATCCGTGAAGCACTAAGAGACATGGGTTTGCACAAGCTCATCGGCAAAGGCCCCGAGTGCCTAGTGCCTGCACCAAGCTTAACGGATCGCCGCCGTCAGGCGCCCAAGGCCCAAAAGGGTAAACAGGGTATGACTAAGCATACCTCGGCAAGAAGTCAAAAATTTGCACAAGGTAAGAAGCGTAAGCGTTGAGTTAATGGCTTCCTTTAAACAGACCGTTTACGCTGATATCTTCATCAATTTCTGGCCAGTGAATACCTTCACCGTTACCTAACAAGACCCAATTGCCTAAATGATCTGGTTGGGCGTTAGCTAAACGTGGGAACCAGCTAAGTGGTGCCGATATTGATCGACCATCGGTTAAATTAACAATGATTGAGGTTTGATCGTAGGTGACATTGCAAGCTTGTGGTCGTTGTTCATTTGTTAAAGTGTTCAAGCCATGCCTCCAATAATAAATCTCTGTTTTTGATAGTCAGTTGTCCCGTAGGACATGTATGTGGGCTGGTTCTGAATTTTCATTGCTATAAAAGAAAAAACGATAGGGCCCCCGTTCGTATAACAGTTGGCATAGATCAAGTCTAGAACAATACTGACAGTTTACCGGATCAAAACCATATTTCATAATTAAACCTGTATGCTAAGGTTTTCCCATATATCATTATCGAGGCACTTCCATGAATAATATACCCCCAATCGATTTGTCGGATAATTCAACTGGTTGTTGCCCTCGGTTTAAGCCTGAGGGCTGGGATCGGCAAGAGCTGCATTTTGATGAGCAGTTATTTGTCAAAGCCAGTGTACGTTGCCTTTTTCATATTCCTTTAAATATCGGTGGCATGTTTAGTCGAGTGCAAACGGCCATTGATAAGGCCGATGCCGGTTTAGCTGATACCTATCTAGTACTTTCTCATGCCAAGTCTATGTGGCAGAGTGAGCATTACTTCGCCGTGAGCAAACCCGTACCCGGGGAGGAGATGGTGACCTTAAGTGGGGATTACCTTACCCAGGTGTTTGAAGGATCTTTTAGTGACGCGGGTAAATGGAACCGTGAGCTAAAGGACTATGTGAAGCGCCAAAACCGTAAACTCTTACGGGCGTATTTCTTCTACACAACCTGTCCTGAATGTGCCAAAACCTATGGCAAGAACTATGTCGTGGGTGTGGCCCATGTGAATAGCCAAACATGAGTGCTTTGCAGTTCCGCCTGGCTGAATTAAGTGATGCGGATATGCTGCAAGCATGGCAGCAACAGCCATTCTTACAGCAGGCCTTGGGCGACGATGATTGGCAATGGCATACAGAGTTAAGCAAGCGACCTGCATGGCGTGAGCAGCTTATTGCCGAACTGGATGGCCAGCCCATAGGGTTTATGGAAATCATTGATCCTGCGTTAGAGGAAAGCCACTATTGGGGAGCGTGTGAGCCTAATTTACGTGCCCTAGATATTTGGATTGGCATACCTGCCTTATTGGGGCAAGGTTATGGTACTCAGATGATGGCTATAGCCTTAGCGCGCTGCTTTGCCGATAAAAGCGTTAAGGGTGTGTTGTTGGATCCTTTAGCTAGCAACACCAAGGCCCATCGCTTCTATGAAAAACTCGGGTTCGAATTTCAGACACAGCGCACCTTTGATGATGACGTCTGCTATGTTTATTACCTGAGTCGAGCAAATTACGAGAAAAGTCGACTATGAAACTGGTAATTGGCAATAAAAACTACTCGTCATGGTCTATGCGCCCGTGGTTGGCCATGCAGCATTTTGCTATCCCATTTGAAGAAGTGCAGCTATGGATATTTACAGAATCTTGGCCCCAAGACATTGCCGCCTACGGAAGCAACACAGTACCTGTGCTGGTGACAGAGCAGGGCAATGTGGTTGATAGCTTAGCCATACTGGAGTCTTTGGCTGAAGACTATCCACAGATGTGGCCAGCGGATAAGCGCCTGCGTGCTAAAGCGAGAGAAGCCTGCGCCCGAATGCATAGTGGGTTCTTTGCTATGCGCTCAGAAATGCCCATGAATTGCCGCGCAAACAAGCGTAAACTGACAATTAGTGATGTCTGCAAGGCTGACATAGCTGCCATTGAAAAGCTCTGGGCCGAATGTCAGAATTTGAGTCAATCTGACGATTATTTGTTTGGTGATTTTAGTATTGCTGATGCGTTTTTTGCGCCTGTGGTCATGCGTTTTGCTGGTTATGACGTGCCATTAAATGATTCGACACAGGCCTACATGCAGCGTGTGCTGGCAAACTCAGCCGTGCAAGCTTGGGTGAAGTCTGGTCAAGCTGAAAGTCATGTTATTGAAGAAGATGAAGCAGGCACGCATTAGATAGTCTGTCCCATTGGGGTCAGACCCCAATGGGACAGACTATGGGAGAACAGAAATGAGCTTTGCAACTACCCCGGAACCGCCTTATTACGCGGTGATATTTGCCTCCACTTTAACAGGAGAGGATTTAGCGGGTTATGCTAAAACAGCCGCACGTATGCTTGAGTTGGCGCAACAACAAGACGGTTATTTAGGTGAAGACTCAGCCCGTGAAGACATTGGCATCACCGTGTCCTATTGGCGTGATTTAGCTGCCATTAAGGCTTGGAAGCAGCAGCTAGATCATGCTCAAGCAAGAGAGCAGGGGCGAGAGAAGTGGTATTGCGGTTATAGTTTACGGATAGCTAAAGTGGGGCACGCCTATAGCTGGGAGCGTTAGAATGGGTAGAGGTCATTATGCTAAATAAAAAGCCCAGGCAAAAATATGACTGGGCTTTTGAGGTTTACATTCATGCTTTAATTAGCAGCCATAGGTAACCTTGGCTTCCTTACGACGACGGTGCAGTACTGGCTCGGTGTAGCCACTTGGCTGCACCTTGCCTTCAAATACCAATTCCAGGGCGGCTTGGTAACCAACACTGGATTCTAAGTCTGGTGTCATGGCACGGTAGCTTGGGTCGTTGGCATTTTGCTGGTCAACCAGTTCCGCCATGCGTTGCATGGAGGCAACCACCATCTGACGTGTACAGATACCGTGCTCTAGCCAGTTAGCCAAGGCTTGAGCAGAGATACGCAGGGTAGCACGGTCTTCCATTAAACCAACTTGGTTGATATCGGGTACCTTGGAACAACCTACACCGCCCTCAACCCAACGAATTACATAGCCTAGTATACCTTGGCAGTTGTTATCCAGTTCACGGGTGATCTCTTCACTTGTTAATTCAGTGCCTGCAGGCAGCAATGGAATTTGTAGTAGTTTGTCTTGGTCAACGTTAAGGCTTTGCTTTAGCTCTTCTTGACGTTCCTGTACCAGTACATCATGGTAGTGCAGGGCGTGCAGGGTGGCGCCCGTGGGCGAAGGAACCCAAGCAGTGTTAGCACCGGCCATTGGGTGGCCGACCTTTACTTCCATCATTTCGGCCATGCAGTCTGGTTTGGCCCACATGCCCTTACCAATTTGGGCGCGGCCTTGCAGACCACACTCTAGGCCAACTAGGACGTTGTTGTCTTCGTAGGTGTTGATCCAGGCTTCTTGCTTCATGTCGCCCTTGGCAACCATTGGACCGGCATTCATGGAGGTGTGAATTTCATCACCTGTACGATCAAGGAAGCCGGTGTTGATAAAGGCAACACGCTCGCTGGCTGCATTAATACAGGCCTTTAAGTTAACCGAAGTGCGACGTTCCTCATCCATGATGCCTACTTTCATGGTGTTCTTTGGCAGGCCCAGCAGCTCTTCGATACGCGTGAATAGATCAACGGTAAAGGCTACTTCCTCCGGGCCGTGCATCTTTGGCTTGACGATGTACATGCTACCAGTACGGCTATTGCTGATGCCGTTACTGTTGCTGCCGTTGAGGTCATGCAAGGAGCATAGGGTGGTAAATAAACCATCCATGATGCCTTCTGGTATTTCCTCGCCTTGGGCATTGAGGATGGCATCATTGGTCATCAAGTGGCCCACGTTACGTACGAACAGTAGGGCACGGCCGTGCAGCTTGAAGCTCTCACCGTGACGGTCGGTGTATTCACGGTCAGCATTAAGGGAGCGAGTGACTGTCTTGCCGCCCTTGATCATGCTGATGGACAGGTCACCTTTCATTAGGCCCAGCCAATTACGATACACCAGGGATTTGTCTTCGGCGTCAACGGCGGCCACGGAGTCTTCGCAATCCATGATGGTAGACACAGCCGATTCCATAAGAATGTCGGTGATGCCCGCCATGTCTTGGGCACCAACAGGGGTGTTCGGGTTGATAGTCAGTTCAACGTGCAGGTTGTTATGCTTGAGCAAGATAGCGCTAGGGTTGTCTGCCTCGCCGCGGTAACCAGCGAATAGCTTAGGCGTCACCATCATGGTGGAATGACCGTTTTCCAAGGTGGCAATCAGGGAACCATTGGCCGTGCTGTAGCCCACTACCTGACCGTGACAACCGTGCATCAGCGGGAAGTTCTGGTCAAGGAACTCTTTACCAAAGGCAATAACCTGAGCGCCACGCTTAGGATCGTAACCTTTGCCTTCCGCTTGGCCCGGTAGGGCATCGGTGCCATATAGTGCGTCGTAGAGGCTACCCCAGCGCGCATTGGCAGCGTTCAGCGCATAACGAGCATTGTTAATGGGCACCACTAGCTGGGGACCAGCAATGGTAGAGATTTCTTCGTCAACGTTGGCGGTGGTAGCTTGTACTTCAGCTGGGGCTTCTTCCAGGTAGCCTATTTCCTGCAGCATGGCCTTGTAGGCAACAGGGTCGGCAGATGGGTTGTTTTCGTGCCAGGTGTCAATTTTGGCTTGCAAGTCTTCACGCTTGGCGAGTAGGTCGCGGTTGCGTGGTTGGAATTCGTCCAATAGGGTTGCCATGGCTTGCCACACCTGGTCTGCAGAGACGTCTAGGCCAGGTAAGATTTCGTTAACAACCAGGTCATGCAGTTGGCTGTCGATGGATAGATTGGCTTGTGAGATGCGAGTGCTCATGCTAATTCCCCCTATAAGTTTGCATAATCGAACGATTATTCAAAAAGTTTCATAAAGTACACAAATGGATTGTATAGGAAATCTTTCAAGGAGTAATGCTACAAAAGGCAAGTTGATTCAATGCTTGTTATTTGTTGTGTGAATATAATCCTTTTGTTGGTATTTGTGAGGGTTATTATGGTGTTGTCATTGCGAGCGACAGTCAATTAGTCATTGCGAGCCACGCAGTGGCGTGGCAATCTCCGGTAGGCTTGCACCTTGTTGTTGAGAGGTTGCTTCGCTATGCTCGCAATGACGATGGGTGCTTCGCAGTGGCGCGTATTGCTAATTTACTGTTCTTCGATTTCGCGGGCGATGTCGGTTATCAAGCTGCGCATCCAGCGGTGCGCAGGGTTGTGTTGCAGGAGCGGGCTCCAGGCCATGGTTAAGGCCATTTGAGGAATTTCAAAGGGTGCTTCCAGAACCACGAGTTCATCCGTAGGCACAGGTAGTAGGGTAGCCTTATAGGGAATGGTGACGATCAGGTCCTTTTGGGTAGCCAATTGCATGGCGGCCTGATAATGGCGGGTAAAGACTCGAATATTTCGGGTTTTGCCAATTTCTGATAGGGCATTATCCACCCAACCGCGGCGTTGCACATCTTTAGGATTCATGCCGACACCTGCGCCCATACCGGTTTTGTTAACCCAGATATGGTGTGCTTGCAGATAGGTATCTAAAGTAAAGTTATCAACAATGGGGTTGTGTTTGCTTACTAGGCAAACAAAGCGATCACGCCAAAGGGTCTTTTGATGAAAGGACTGAGGCATAGAATCAAAGCGGTTGATTACCATGTCCACCTTACCTTGTTCGACGTCGTAGAAGTCAACGTCAGAAGGCGTCATGATGTCTAACGCAATACCAGGTGCTTGCTTGCGCAGCTTTTCTACTAGTGGTGGTATGAGAGTCGGTTCAGCATAGTCGCTAGCCATGATGCGAAACACCCGATCAGAGGTCATGGCATCAAAGTCAGCCTGTGGCTGTACAGCCTTATCAATAGTGGCCAGTACTTCTCGAATAGTAGGTTGTAATTCTTGTGCTCGTTCAGTGGGGGTCATGCCATCACTGGTGCGGATAAGTAAAGGGTCTTCAAATACTTCGCGTAGTCGACGCAAGCCGTTGCTCATGGCTGGCTGGCTTAAGCCTAATTGGTTGGCCGCTTTGGTGACGTTGCGTTCCTTAAGCAAGGCATCCAAATACACCAGTAGGTTCAGGTCGACGCGATCTACACTCATGAAGACTTCCTTATGTGGGCTGAATTGCCATTCATTATATGGATAGCTGTTATAAAATCAATAAATTTTGTCAATTATTCATGGGGTCAATAACCCTGATTTTTGTAGTTTCATTACAAATGTAACCATGGGGTAGGGGGCATTGCCTGCGAAGTTCCTTTAAAACAAGGGCTTATGTTTTTGTAAAAGGGCTTTTAAATGACCGTTGTAGGTAAAACCGCCCATGTAAACCATAGGTATAATATAACTGCGGTGAATGCCAGTCATAACGTTCATTGTATTTATTTATGAATCACATAGCCCTAGACTGAAACCATTGCTGCATAACCAGCATTTAAGAGTTATTCACCTAACTGTGACATCAAAACTAGAGGACTGAATCATGTCTCAATATCAAGACGATATCAAAGCACTAGAAGCAGTAAAAGCTTCCAATGGCGCTCCTTGGGATGCAATTGACCCAGAATCTGCTGCACGTATGCGCGCTCAAAACCGTTTCAAGACTGGTTTGGACATCGCTCAATACACTGCTGACATCATGCGCGCTGACATGGCTGCATTTGATCAAGACAAAACCAAGTACACTCAGTCTCTGGGTTGCTGGCATGGTTTCGTAGGTCAGCAGAAGCTGATCTCCATTAAGAAGCACTTCGGTGGTTCTACCGAGCGTCGTTACCTGTACCTATCCGGTTGGATGGTTGCTGCGCTACGTTCTGAGTTCGGTCCTCTGCCTGACCAGTCTATGCACGAGAAGACTTCCGTAGCTAGCTTGGTTGAAGAGCTGTACACCTTCCTACGTCAAGCTGACGCCCGTGAACTGGGCGGCCTGTTCCGCGCGCTAGACGCTGCTCGTCTAGCTGGCGACGCTGCTAAAGAAGCTGACATCCAAGATCAAATCGACAACCACGTGACTCACGTTGTGCCTATCGTTGCCGACATCGATGCTGGTTTCGGTAACGCTGAAGCGACCTACCTAATGGCTAAGCAAATGATCGAAGCCGGTGCTTGTGCTCTACAGATCGAAAACCAGGTTGCTGACGAGAAGCAATGTGGTCACCAGGACGGTAAAGTCACGGTTCCTCACGCTGACTTCCACGCTAAGCTACGTGCTCTGCGTTATGCCTTCCTTGAGCTGGGTATCGACAACGGTATCATCGTTGCCCGTACTGACTCTGAAGGTGCTGGTCTGACTAAAGAAATTGCTGTTGTTAACGAGCCAGGCGACCAAGGCGACGTATACAACTCTTACCTAGACGTTGAAGAAATCGACGTGGCTGACATGCAGCAGGGTGACGTTGTATTTAACCGTGACGGCAAGCTGGTACGTCCTAAGCGTCTACCTTCTGGTCTGTATCAGTTCCGTGCAGGTACTGGTCACGAGCGTTGTGTGTTTGACTGTATCGAAGCCATCAACGCCGGTGCTGACCTGCTGTGGATCGAAACTGCCGTACCAACTGTACACGAAATCAAAGGCATGATGGACGACGTACGTAAGGTACACCCAGATGCGAAGCTGGTTTACAACAACTCCCCATCTTTCAACTGGACCCTGAACTTCCGTCAGCAGACTTACGATGCATGGGTTGCTGAAGGTAAGGACGTATCCGCTTATGACCGTGCTAACCTGATGAGCGCTGAATACGACGATTCCGAGCTATCTGCTGTAGCTGACGAACGTACTCGTACCTTCCAGGCTGACACTGCCCGTGAAGCGAACGTATTCCACCACTTGATCACTCTGCCTACTTACCACACTACTGCCTTGTCCGTTGACAACCTGGCGAAAGAGTACTTTGGTGAGCAAGGTATGTTGGGCTACGTTAAGAACGTTCAGCGTGAAGAGATCCGTCAAGGTATCGCTTGTGTTAAGCACCAAAACATGTCCGGTTCTGACATGGGTGATGACCACAAAGAATACTTCTCTGGTGAGAACGCTCTTAAAGCTGGTGGTGCCAAGAACACCTCTAACCAGTTTAGCTAAGACTGACATTAAAGTGGCTTGTCCTAGTGATTGCTTCGGCATCACTAGGAATACCAGTACTTTAATTAGAAAAGCGGCCCCATAGTTATTGGTGCCGCTTTTTTTATGTACAGGATGTACGGTATGCCGCGGGCGCATGGATGCGCAGGAGCGGCGATGTACAGGATGTACGGTAT
>JAERSU010000040.1 GCA_016845445.1 Oceanospirillaceae bacterium
TTGCCGGACCAAAATTGTTGAAGGGCAAAGATTAAGCCCTGAAAAGTGCTGCTGTCGGTCGTCTTGTCCACGCTGTCGAGTCCGCCTTTACGTTTGGTTAATTGGCCCTAGTATTTGTCGCGCTAGGAGGCCTAAAAGAAAACGCGATATTATACACTAAATAGGCCTCTAGCGCATGAGCTGCGCGGGCTGAATGGTCTCGAATAGGGCGGAAAAGTGCGCTTTTAAGAGTCTATAGGCAGTAAATCTGCCACAAAGTCTTAGCCTGCATTCAAGGCCGTTCACAAGAGTGGTATGATTAGCGCTTAATTTCTAGGAAGCTGTTGTTCATGAAAGGACCTCTTGCTGCTTTTGTTATTCGCTTTTTTGCTGCTCTACCGATGCCATTGGCACAGGCTTTCGGTTGGTTGTTAGGCCGTATATTGTATTACCTGCCAAATAACAGTAGATACCAAACAAGGTTGAATATACAACGTTGCTTTCCTCACTTAACCGATGATGAACAGGCTGCCTTAGTGAAGAGTAGCCTTGCCCATACATCGATGGCCATGATGGAGATGGGGCACAATTGGTGCGGCAATCCGCAAGTCCAGCGCCAGCGTATCAAGCAAGTTAACGGTGCCGAGTTGCTGGCTAAAGTGCATCCAGCGGGGTGTATTGTGTTAACCCCTCATTTTGGCAACTGGGAGTTATTTGCATCCTGGCTGGCTCAACAAACCTCCTTAACGGCCCTTTATAAACCAGCAAAACTTCCTCAGCTAGATGACCTCATTGCTGCAGGTAGGCAAGCTGCAGGTATGGCCTTGGCCCCCGCCTCTGCCAAGGGCGTGATGGCCCTCAAACGCGCCTTGAAAAAGCAGCAAAGTATATTGATTTTGCCTGACCAGGAGCCACCTAAACAGGCGGCTTTAAAGGTGTGTTTCTTTTCTCAGCCGGCCTATACCATGACCTTGGCAAGCCAGTTGGCTCAGCCAGGTTCTAGCGCTGCGGCGCCAAGGGTTTTATTGGGCTGGGCCAAGCGTTTGGGCGTTGGCAAGGGCTTCGCCATTGAGGTGTTGGATGTCAGCGACGCGCTTGTGCAGGAGGATCTGGCATCTTCTGTACAAGCCATGAATGATGTGATTGCTCAGCTTATTCAGCAGGATCCTGCGCAATACCAGTGGGAATACCGACGTTTTAAGCAAACCCTTGAGACGTAATTACTGTTTTTTGGCTATCAACAAGGCTTTACCGGACATGCTATGGGGATTGTCCAGTGCATAGTGGCTGCCTTCATCGACGTACACCAGAGGCGTTAAATCAGCAAACAGTTGCAGCAACTCACCTTCAGCTAAAAGGAATTTGGGGTTGCTTGGTTTGCCTTCTAAGGGCAGGTTATTAAAGGTCTGATACATCAATACTCCGCCAGGTTTAAGGCTCTTGATGATCTGTGGACAAACTTCTCGTTGGAGAAAATAACTAACATAAACAAGGTCAAACTGCGCCTCGGGCCAAGGGCTGGTGGCATCTATGCAGCGGCCTGTAACCTCGAGTGCTTGAGCCTTGGCTTGTTGTTCCAATTTTTCAATGCCCACTGCTGACATATCCCATCCCTCTACACTAAGTCCATGTTTTGCAAGAAAAAAAGAATTCTGTCCAAGGCCGCACGCCAGATCTAGGGCAGTCCCCTTTGTGGGCAACAGATGGCGATAATGCACTAACCATGGATTCACTGGAGGTAAATCGCTGGCCTGCCGATAACGTTGATTCCATTTTTCAGACATGCATGCAACCTGTGGATAAGTATGTTAATAAACTGCGATTAATTGGTGTACAGGTGGAATTAATCTCGCCAAAACATAGGCATAAAGATAACCAGTAGGGTAAATACTTCGAGTCGGCCAAGCAGCATGGAAAAGCAAAGTATCCATTTGGCGGTGGTGTTGATGTCACCATAGTGGGAAGCGACATCTCCTAGACCGGGTCCAAGATTATTGAGGGTTGCACCTACGGCTGACCAAGCGGTGACTTGATCAAGGCCTGTGCCCAGTAACATGATCATCATGATGATGAATACCAGGGCATAGACAGAGAAGAAACCCCATACAGCATCTGCAACGCGGCTAGGAATGGCCGTGCCACCTAGTTTTACATGCATGATGGCATTGGGGTGAATAAGCCGGTGGACTTCTCGCAAACCTTGCTTTAATACAATCAGCACGCGCACCACCTTCATACCGCCACCGGTAGACCCTGCACAGCCACCTATAAATGCGGCACTAAAGAGCAAGAAGGGTAGCATGGCCGGCCAGCTGGCAAAATCAGCGGTTGCATAACCAGTGGTAGTGGCCACCGATACCACTTCAAACAAACCTTGGCGGAAGCTATCTATCCAGCCAAGGTTGGTGGCTGCTGCTAGGGTGATCACCGTGACAATAGAAATACTGGCAATGATGCCTAGGAAAAACTGAAATTCTTCATCTCGCCAGTAGTGCTTAAGGGAAAACTGGTGGTGCTTGTGACGTATTAGGCGTGCGGTTTGAAAATGCAGGCCAAAGTTAATGGCTGCCAATAACATAAACACGATGGCGATGCCTTCAATAGCCGGGCTATTGAAATAACCGATACTGGCATCATGGGTAGAAAACCCCCCAATGGCCACGGTGGAGAAACTATGACAGATGGCGTCGAAGGCGCTCATGCCGGCCGCCCAATAGGCCAGAGCACAGGTTACCGTAAGGCTAAGATAGATGTACCAGAGGTGCTTGGCTGTTTCGGTGATGCGCGGCGTTAGTTTGGAATCCTTTACTGGTCCTGGGGTTTCCGCACGATAAAGCTGCATACCACCGATGCCTAACATAGGTAAGATGGCCACCGCTAAGACGATAATACCCATACCGCCTAGCCATTGCAGCAGCTGACGATAAAAGAGTACCGATTCGGGCAGAAAATCGATCTTGGTGATGACCGTGGCCCCCGTGGTGGTGAGGCCAGAAAGTGATTCAAACAAGGCGTCAACAAAGGTCCAATTAACCTGCCAGGGTTTGACTAGATACAGTGGCAGGGCACCGAATATACCCAAGATGGTCCAAAACAGTACAACAATGACAAAGCCGTCACGGGTGCGCAGTACTTTTTGGTATTTTGCCACAGGCAACCAGATAAAGAGGCCTGCACCTAGGGTGATAGCAAAGGCTTCGATAAATGCCATGTGGGCGCCATCTTCATACAACAAGGACACCAGTAGCGGCGGCACCATGGCTAGGCTGAATACCATCAGTAGCATGCCGATGACTTTTTGGGCTATTTTTAGGTGCATGGTTGGCTCTTCATCAGGGGCTTAGAAGAAGGTGAGAGCAACGGCGAAGAGGCGCTCAACTTCGTTGATCATGAGGCGATCTGTAAGGAACAGGATGACATGATCATTGTTTTCGATGACAGTATCATGGTGCGCCATGATCACTTCACCATCGCGAACGATGGCGCCAAAGCTAGTACCCTCGGGTAGACTGATTTCTTCTAGGCGGCGACCCACAACTTGCGATGTTTTTAAATCACCGTGGGCAATCACCTCGATAGCCTCGGCAGCACCGCGACGCAAAGAGTGGACATTAACTATATCACCGCGACGCACATGAGTGAGCAGGCTACTGACGGTGGTTTGTTGTGGGGAGATGGCAATATCGATGGTACCATCTTCAATCAGATCCACATAAGCGGGATTACTAATCAGTGTCATCACCGTGCGTACGCCTAGACGTTTAGCCAACATGGAAGCCATGATATTGGCTTCGTCATCATTGGTAAGGGCGCAAAAGACATCCGTAGCTTCAATGTTCTCTTCAATGAGCAGGTCCTGATCAGAAGCACTACCGTGGAGCACGATGACATCATCCAATCTATCTGCCAATTGTTCGCATTTGGCTAAACCACGTTCGATGATCTTGACGCGGAAATCTTTTGCTAGATTACTAGCGAGGCTGGCGCCAATATTACCACCACCGGCAATCATGATCTTCTTGTAGGGCTTTTCTAAGCGGCGCAGTTCGCTCATTACCGCACGGATGTCCTGTTTGGCAGCAATAAAGAAGACTTCGTCGTCAACGTGAATTTCCGTACTGCCTTGCGGCACGATAGCGCGATCTTTGCGAAAGATAGCGGCCACACGGGCGTCGACATTGGGCATGTGCTGACGCAGGTTGGCGATAGGCTGACCTACTAGGGGGCCACCGAGGCGGGTTTTTACCGCTACCAGTTGCACATGACCATCAGCAAAATCCAACACCTGTAGGGCGCTGGGGTTTTCAATGAGGCGCTGTACATGTTTGGTAACCAGTTTTTCTGGACTGATGATAACGTCGATGGGGAAAGCCCCAGACTCATCCTTAAAGAGGATACCGCGATGGTTAAAGTACTGATGAGAACGAATGCGGCTGATGGTTTTTGGCGTCAGATAGACATGTTTGGCAATCTGACAGGCCACCATGTTGACCTCATCACTATTGGTTACGGCCACCAGCATGTCGGCATCCTCAACGCCGGCTGCTTCAAGGATATTGGGGAGGGAGGCAGTACCGGCAACGGTACGGATATCCAAGCGATCCTGCAGGTCTTTAAGGGAACTGGTATCCTGGTCCACCATGGTGATGTCATTGGCATCAATGGCCAGGTTTTCTGCCAGAGTTCTGCCGACTTGGCCGGCACCGAGAATGATAATTTTCATAACCGTCGCTTTCTAATTGAGCACTAATTGCGTTACTCATTTGGCTTGTATGATACCAGAATCCACAAGTCTGTCATGGTTATTGCATCAAGCCGTGGATTGTTTGCTCAGGACGGCATAATAGAAACCGTCATGAGAATCTGGAGTAGGGAACAATTGACGACCAAATTCAGCTTGTTGTCCCCAGTTCGCTTCAATTGGTATGTGTTCTGCGTCGGCTTGTTGAGCCACAAAACGTTTAACAATGCGTTCGTTTTCTTGTTTTAACACCGAACAGGTGGCGTAGACTAGGCGCCCGCCAGGGGCTAGGGTCGGCCACAGGCGTTGTATCAAGAGTAGCTGTAGTTGTGCTAAACGAGCAATCTCTTCACTAGTACGTAGTATTTTGATGTCTGGATTACGGCGAATGACACCCGTTGCAGAACAGGGCGCATCCAGCAGTATACGATCAAAGGCCTGACCGTCCCACCAGCTGTCTGGTGCGCTTGCGTCGTCGCAGATGACCTTGGCATTCAAGCCAAGGCGCGCTAAGTTTTCATGTAGGCGGCCAATACGGCGCTCTTCTAATTCGATGGCGGTAACCTCGACGTCAGCTACTTCAAGCAGGTGACCAGTTTTGCCACCAGGTGCAGCACAGGCATCTAGAATGCTTTGGCCATCCTCTAGGTCCAACAGGGTTGGTGCTAACTGTGGTGCTTCGTCTTGCACGCTGACCCAGCCCTCAAAGAAGCCAGGTAAAGCGTCAACCTGACAGGCCTTTAGCAGCTGAATGCCCCATGGACTGTAGGTGCAAGCATGGGCCTTTATATCTGCTTGCTGAAGCAACTGCAGGTAGGCATCGCGGCTATGATGGCGCTGATTAACCCTGAGGGTCATGGGTGCCTGCTGGTCGTTGGCAGTAACAATAGCATGCCATTGCTCAGGCCAATGACTGGCTAGTTTGGCCGCTAACCAAGCGGGGTGGTTATATTGGTACTCTGCCTGCTGGGTTAATGCTTGTGGTAATGCTTGCCGTTGGCGCAGGTAGGCTCTTAACACGCCATTTACCAGAGAGGCTGCCCAGGGTTGGCCACTGGCTTTGGCCGCCTCAACGGCATTAGTAACGGCGGCATGGTCTGGTGTACGTAGATGACTAATCTCATATAAACCAATCAATATAACCCCATACACATCCCAGTCCTTCTTGCGCATGGGTTTGTTAAGCAAATGCTGGCCGAGGGCATGCAAGCGTGGGTAAAAACGGCAGGTGCCATAGGTCAATTGGGACAGCAAACTACGTTCTTTTGCTTCAGCTTGAGATAAAGCCAAAGGTAAACTGCCCGCTAAGGAACCCTGTTCACGCAATACTTCAACAATAGCTAGGGCGGCCAGATAGCGGGTGGGTTCGGACATCAGGTTTAGCGCTCGCTATTACTTAGTAGACTACTGATAGGTAGCTTCTGCTGGAGGTTTTTTAGTTGCGCACCAACAGCGGTTTTACTACCTGGCCATTGCAGTTGGGTAATGAGTAGCTGTCCCGCACCACAGGCAACACTGATGCCTTGTTTGCTATAGGCAAGAATTTCACCAGCTTGGGCGTCACCAGGGGCTTCGGCTTCTATGGCCTCAGCTACCCACACTCGTAGGCGTTGTTCACCGAAGTCTGTATAGGCCACTGGCCACGGGTTGAGACCACGCACTTGGCGACAGATATCAGTAGCGCTCTTGTGCCAATCTATGGCACCTTCGGCTTTGCTGAGTTTGTCAGCGTAATTAGTGAGCTGTTCATCCTGCTCTTCAGGTGGTAAATCTTCGATCTGGTCTAGCGCTTCTACTAGGGCTTGGCAGCCACTCACAGCGAGCTTGTCATATAGGCTAGCAGAGGTGTCAGTGATGTCGATTGGTAGACTACGTTTGAGTAGCATGGGGCCTGTATCCAAACCTGCGGCCATCTGCATAATGGTGACGCCCGTTTCCTTGTCACCGGCTAATAAGGCCCGCTGAATGGGCGCCGCACCGCGCCATCGAGGTAACAATGAACCATGTACGTTAATACAGCCAAGTCGCGGTGTATCCAGTACTAGTTGAGGTAATAGTAAACCGTAGGCCACCACCACCATAATATCAGCGGCATAACTTGCTAGCTGGGCTTGGGCATCGGCATCCTTTAGGCTGAGGGGTTGTTGCACCTCTATATTATGCGCTAAGGCCACTTGTTTTACTGGGCTTGCGGTTAATTTGCGACCTCGGCCAGCGGGACGATCGGGCTGACTGTATACCGCTACTACTTGATGTTCAGTGGCAAGCAGTGCTTGTAGATGCTGAGCAGCAAAGTCTGGCGTGCCAGCAAAGATGATACGCAAAGGTTTGCTTGTCACGACGTTAGCGTCCTTGTTGTTCTAGACGGTGTTTCTTTTCTAGCTTCTTGCGAATGCGATCGCGTTTTAAGCGTGACAGGTAATCGACAAACAGCTTGCCATTCAAGTGATCCAATTCGTGTTGAATACAAATGGCTAGCAAGCCTTCGGCTTTCTCTTCTATGGCATTGCCGTCGCGATCCAGAGCTCGATAGATGATGTGGCTGTGGCGTTCAACGTCGTCAAAAAATTCCGGCACGGATAGACAGCCTTCTTTGTAGTCTTCCATGTCATCATCAATGGCTTCCCACTCGGGGTTTATCAAAACAAGTGGCTCATCGCCTTCATCGGACACATCGATAACCACCACGCGCAGGTGCACATCCACTTGGGTAGCGGCTAGGCCAATACCCGGGGCGTCATACATGGTTTCCAACATATTATCGGTAAGCTGACGGATTTCATCCGTTACTTGATCGACCGGTTTGGCGATCTTGCGCAGGCGTGGATCGGGGAATTCTAAAATGGGTAGCAGTGCCATGGTGTTAATGCTCAGATAAATCCAAAAAACTGGCTAGAATTATACCTGAGAGCGTTTCATAAATCATGGCAAGGAGGCCTTATGCCAAGCGCACAGCAAAACTATCTGCCGGTCTCACAATGGCAGCGGGATGAATGGGCCCAATTGGCCCTGAGTGAGTTAAATTTAAACTTTAAGCAAAGCCACCAATTAAGCCAGCTAGATCTGCCTATGGCGGTATTATTTCAGCAGGCTAGGGTGAGTGATTTTGTCGGTTTGTTGTCGGATCAGCAAATGCAACGTTGGCGTCACTGGCAGCATTTAGCGCTGGCGGATGTATTTGCCCAACAAGGGCGATGGCTGGCCTCTAATGAGGCACAATTAATATACTGGCACGATGATTTGTATCCAGCGCAGCTTAAAACCCTCGAAGAGGGGCCGGGCTGGTTTTGGTGCCAGGGTAACGCGAGTATCTTGGCAGACCCTGGTATTGCCATGGTAGGCGGTCGATATGCTAGTCCTGGCGGCCTAGCTCTGGCTAAGCAATATGCCACACAATTGGCCGCAGCTGGTCTGAATGTGATTAGTGGCTTAGCTATCGGCATTGACGGTGCAAGTCACGCCGGTGCTCTGGCAGTGGGCGGTGATACCATTGCTGTGTTAGGTTCGGGTTTGGCGCGCATCTACCCGCCGCGCCATGGCCATTTGGCTCAGACTATTGTTGATCAGGGAGGGGTACTGTTATCGCCTTGGCCCCTGTGTTGTGATGCCTTGCCGTTTCAGTTTCCAGCTCGCAATCGCATTATTAGTGGTTTGAGTTTAGGTGTATTAGTGGTGGAGGCAGCCTATAAAAGTGGCTCCCTTATTACTGCTCGGGCGGCCTTAGAACAAGGGCGCGAGGTCTATGCTTTGCCCGCCAGCGTGCATAACCGCAAGGCCCAAGGTAGTTTGGCATTGATACAGTCAGGGGCCACATTAGTCACTAGTGCAGAGGACATGGTGGCAGATTTGGCCCCACAGCTAGTGGGACTTATGGCTACTAGTTGCACCAAGGAGTGGCATTTACCAGCCCAATTGCAACAATTGCTC
Source organism: Oceanospirillaceae bacterium (assembly GCA_016845445.1). Lineage (GTDB taxonomy): Bacteria > Pseudomonadota > Gammaproteobacteria > Pseudomonadales > Balneatricaceae > Njordibacter. Next base: position 8,648 of record JAERSU010000040.1, read on the forward strand.
AATCAATTTGGCGATACCCCCCTACCTATTGATATAATCTGCCAACATTCGCCCTTGCCTTATGCCGAAGTAGCCAGCCATTTAATGGAATTAACCATCCTGGGTTATCTGGTTGAAGGTGTACAAGGCTATGAACGCATCAAATAAGGACCTAACATGACCAGTGACTGGCATATTCGTAATGCCGCCCTCAAGGTGGCTAATGGCGGCGTTATTGCTTATCCCACCGAAGCTGTATGGGGTCTTGGCTGTGATCCTTGGAATCTGCAAGCGGTAGAAGAAATATGGCGCCTAAAGCACCGTCCTTGGCATAAGGGTTTGATATTAGTGGCCTCTCGTTGGCAGCAAATCCAGCCATTGGTGGCCCATCTGAATGACGCTCAGATTGAACGCCTACGGCAAACCTGGCCTGGTCCTTATACCTGGTTATTGCCCGATGATGAACAGTGGGTGCCGGCTTGGGTGAAAGGTGAGCATAGCAGTGTTGCAGTACGCATTTCAGCGCATCCTTTGGTGGGCAAACTATGCGACGCCTTGGGCGGCCCCATTGTCTCCACCTCGGCTAATCCAGCTGGCGCACCGCCAGCGCGAACACGCTTGAAGGTGCGTCAGTACTTTGCTGAGCAGCTAGATTATGTATTACCAGGTAATCTAGGTGCTAGCGCAGAGCCTACGCAAGTGCGTGATCTACTAAGTGACGTAATTATTCGCAGCGCTTAAATTGCTAAGTCTGCTTAACTGACAAGAAGGAAACCATCGTGTCCAACGTTGATATTAATGCCGTAAAAGACTACCTCATGGGTTTGCAAGGGCGCATTTGCGCCGCCTTAGAGGAGCATGATGGCGGGGGCAAGTTTGTTGCGGATAGCTGGCAACGTGCCGCTGGCGGTGGTGGCACCAGTCGGGTGTTGGCTAATGGTGCGGTGATTGAAAAAGGCGGGGTCAATTTTTCCCATGTGATGGGAGATGCCATGCCAGCCTCGGCTACCGCGCACCGACCAGAACTAGCAGGCCGTAGTTTTCAAGCTATGGGGGTAAGTTTAGTTATCCATCCCCATAACCCCTATGTCCCCACGAGTCATGCCAACGTACGTTTCTTTGTTGCCGAAAAAGACGGCGAAGAGCCGGTTTGGTGGTTCGGCGGCGGCTATGACCTAACCCCCTATTATGGCAACGAAGACGATGTGCGTCATTGGCACCAAACCGCTAAGAACGCCTGTGACCCCTTTGGTGAAGACCTGTACCCACGGTTAAAAAAATGGTGTGATGATTATTTCTTCCTGCCCCATCGTAACGAAGCCCGTGGTGTTGGCGGTTTGTTCTTTGATGACCTGAATAGCCCGGATTTTGCTACTGCTTTTGCTATCATGCGCAGTGTCGGCGATAGCTTTATGGATGCCTATGGCCCCATTGTTGAGCGTCGTAAAAACATGGCTTTTACTGAACGTGAGCGGGATTTCCAATTGCACCGTCGTGGTCGTTATGTGGAATTCAATCTGGTCTATGACCGTGGTACCTTGTTTGGCTTGCAGACTGGTGGCCGCACCGAATCCATTCTCATGTCGTTACCTGCCGAGGTGCGCTGGGGTTACAATTGGCAACCAGAAGCAGGTACTGCCGAAGCAGAATTGACGGAGAAGTATCTACCTCACCGCGATTGGTTGGCAGAATAAGGAATACCGTATATGGACCAATATCGGGTACTGGGCAATCCCATAAAGCAATCCAAGTCGCCCTATATTCATGGGCAATTTGCCCACAGCACGGCACAAGAGCTTGAATATTTAGCACAATTGGTTGAAGTTGATCAATTTGAAGACTATGTAACCAACTTCTTTGCTAAGGGTGGTAAAGGCCTGAATGTCACCTTGCCATTTAAGCAGCGCGCCTTTGCCTTAGCTAAACACCCGAGTGCGGCGGCTAGTCTGGCCGCAGCCGCTAATACGCTCTGGTGTAATGAGGCTGGCGAGATCTGTGCTGACAACACCGATGGTGTGGGTATGGTACGTGACATCACCATTAATCTAGGTGGTCGACTAACGGGTAAACGCATACTTATGCTCGGTGCTGGCGGTGCCGTACGTGGCGTATTAGAACCAGTGTTAGCGCAGCAACCAAGTCAATTGGTGATTGCTAATCGTACGCTGAGTAAGGCGCAAGAGCTGGCTCAGGCAGTAGCGCATTTAGGCGCGGTTGAGGCCTGTGGATTTACTGAGCTGTCTGGCCAGTTTGATTGGGTCATCAATGGCACATCGGCCAGCTTAAGTGGTGATTTACCCCCTTTGCCCGAGGGCATATTGGCGCGCGGTGCCCGTACTTACGACATGATGTACGGCGCTGAGCCCACGGTGTTTAGTCAGTGGGCTATGGCACAAGGTGCACAACAAGCTGATGATGGCTTAGGTATGTTGGTCGAACAGGCGGCCGAGTCTTTCACTATTTGGCGCGGTGTGCGGCCAGCATCAGATCAAGTCCTAGCCCAGTTGCGAGCACAGCTTTAATCTTCTGGGCCAACCCAGGCAAACGGATTGTAGGCTAATTCCCACAGGTGGCCATCTGGGTCAGCAAAATAACCGGAATAGCCGCCCCAAAACACATCTTGGGGTGCCTTTACCATGGTTGCACCTGCGGCAACCGCCTGCTGCATGAGGGCATCGACCTCTGCTTTACTATGTAGATTATGGGCTAAGGCAACGCCACGGTAACCCTCACCCGCGGCACTGACTCCGGCGTCTTCGGCTAATAAATCCCAGGGATATAAACCCAGCCAGCTGCCATTTAGGTCAAAGAAGCTTATGGAGTCTTTGTAGGGCTTGAGTCTAGGTAGGCCCAGTCCTTGTTGATAAAACTCTGTGGCTCTTTGCAGATCCTTGACTCCAAGGCTTACCATACTAATGCGCGGTTGCATATTAACGCTCCAAGTCGGCAATGGGGGTAGCGAAGGTGTGCACCATGTCCCAAGGGAAGCGAATCCAGGTGTCCTGGCTGACTTCGGTGATATACATATCTACGGTCGGTTTGCCGGCCGGCTTGGCATAGATGGTGGCAAAGATGGCCTTAGGCACCATTTCCTTAACTACCTTGGCGGTGCCGCCGGTATCAACCAGATCATCAATCAGGATGTAGCCTTCACCATCGCCGTCAAAGCCTTTGAGCAAGACATGTTCACCAACAATATTGGCTTCGGTGCCGGCTGCTATTTGGCCATAACTAGAGATGCAGATGGTATCGATAAGACGGATGTCCAGTTCGCGAGCAATAATGGCCGCAGGCACCAGACCACCACGGGTAATGGCGATAATGCCCTTCCAAGGCCCCTGGTCGAGTAAGCGCCATGCCAAGGCGCGAGCATTGCGATGTAGTTCTTCCCATGATATGGGGAAATCCTTGGTATAAGGGGAATTGCTCATAGGTTAGTCTCCTAGGGATGCCAGGTAGGTGTTTTTTAATGCCACGTAATTATTTGCCATATAGGCTAACATGGTTTTTTCTTTGTCCGTTAGAGGGCGTTTTTGCTGGGCAGGACTGCCGGCATACAGATAACCGCTGACAAGGCGTTTGCCAGGAGTAACCAGGCTATTGGCTGCGAGCATTACCTGATCTTCAACTACTGCACCGTCTAGTACTGTACTGCCCATACCAATTAACACCTGGTTGCCGATGGTGCAGCCATGTAGAGTGGCGTTGTGACCAAGGGTGACATCATTGCCAAGGTTCAGGGCACTGCCCCCGGGGCTGTAGGGACCGTCGTGGGTGACATGTAATACACAGCCATCTTGAATGCTGCAGCGTTCGCCAATGGTGATGGTCTGTACATCACCGCGCATAACGGCCTGGGGCCAGACAGAGCTATCGGCACCGATTTGTACCTGGCCAATAACCGTGGCCTGCTGGTCGATCATTGCACTAGGGTGAATATGGGGATGATGAGTGCCAAAAGGGCGGATGCTCATAGATTAGGGCCTTAAACTAATGCGTTAAAGTAATGCGCACTATTGTAAGCTAAAATCCTGTCCTTGTGGTTAAGCGATTGTAAATAGTAGGGAAGGTCTGCATAATTCTTTGTTTTCTGTTGATCTTTGAACGACCTTCCCTAAGCCCCATATAAATAGCAGACGCAATGTATATTGAAGAGTAGAAACCATGTCCCTGATGGAAGAACTAAAATTGCCAAATTTTGCGCAGTTTGATGCGCAAAAGATTCCCGCGCAATTAGAACAGCAACTAGTGAGCAGTAAGCAGGCTATAGAATCCCTGTTACAACAAACCAATTTGGCGTATAAGCAACTGGTGCCACCCCTAGAACAAATTGATGATGCCATTGGTGAACTATGGGGCCCCTTGTCACATCTACACAGTGTTGCTAATAGTGATGAGGTGCGTGAAGCCTACGATGCCTGTCTGCCCCTGGTAACCGAGTACAGCACCTGGTTAAGTCAAAATGAGATGTTATATAAGGCCTTGCAAACGCTTGCCGACGGCGAAGAATTTGCCCAGTTAAATCAGGCCCAGCAACAGGATATCCAACTGCAGTTACGTGATTTTCGCTTAGCCGGCGTGAATTTGTCAGCCAAAGATAAGCAAACCTACGCCAGTTTGAAGCAACAGCTGGCGCAGCTTTCAGCCCAGTTCTCCAATCATCTTATGGATGCCAGTGATTCTTGGAGTATGCATTTTGATGATAGTAAGCGCTTACTTGGGTTGCCAGAGTCGGCCTTGGCTCAGGCTCAGCAGTTGGCTCAGAGTAAAGACCAGCAAGGCTATATGCTAAATCTGGATTTTGCCTGTTATTTTGCTGTTATGAGCTTTGCTGAAGACCGAGATTTGCGTCATAGTCTGTATGAGGCTTTTAACACCCGTGCATCTGATCAAGGGCCGGATGCTGGTAAATACGATAATAGCCAATTGATGGAAGAGCTAGTCGCCAAGCGTCATGCACTGGCCCAATTGGTTGGCTTTGATAATTACGCCGACTACTCTGTAGCCAGCAAAATGGCTGATTCTGGTGATCAGGTTTTGGCTTTCCTCGAAGATTTAGCAAAACAGTGTAAACCTTTAGCCGAACAAGAAATGGCGCAATTGCAAACCTTTGCTAGTGCGCAAGGAGGCCCCCAGTTAGCCGCCTGGGACGTGGCCTACTACAGCGAAAAACTGCGCCAAGATCGTTATGATCTTAGCCAGGAAGCGCTGAAACCCTATTTTGCCCTACCCAAGGTGCAGGCGGGTTTGTTTGCCATTGTCGAGCGTTTATTGGGGATTCAGGTAGAAGCCGTTGCCGGCGTGTCTAGCTGGCATGACGACGTCAGTTTCTATCGCCTTAACCGTAACGGCAAGGCCTTGGGCTATTTTTACTTTGACCTGTTTGCCCGGGAACAAAAGCGAGGTGGGGCCTGGATGAATGATTGCCGTGGCCGTCAGCTACTTGCCAATGGCCAAGAACAGCTGCCCGTTGCCTATCTAGTGTGCAATTTTGCCCCACCAACGGCGGATAAACCTGCCTTGCTAACCCACAATGATGTGGTGACCTTGTTCCATGAATTTGGGCATGGCCTACATCATATGCTCACTAATATAACGGTTGCCGGCGTGTCTGGTATTAACGGTGTGCCTTGGGATGCAGTGGAGTTGCCTAGTCAAATGCTAGAAAACTGGGCTTGGCAAAAAGAATCGCTGATGATGTTTGCCCGTCATTATGAGACTGGCGAGCCGCTGCCAGAAGATTTGCTGCAAAAGATGTTAGCTGCTAAACATTTTCAATCGGCCATGTTTATGGTGCGCCAGCTAGAATTTGGCCTGTTTGATTTACGCTTACATCGTTATTACGAAGGAGCCTCAACAACCAGTGTGCAAGAGGTTCTGGATCAGGTGCGAGCTCAGGTAGCGGTGCTTAAAGCGCCGCACTGGAATCGCTTCCAACATGGCTTTGCGCATATTTTTGCCGGTGGTTATGCAGCGGGCTATTATAGTTACATGTGGGCCGATGTGCTGGCTGCCGATGTGTTTGAACGCTTCCTTGCTGATGGTATTTTCAATCAACAAACGGGGCAGGCTTATTGGCACAGGTTGCTAGGTCAAGGGGGTGCCAAGGGCGCTATGGATTTGTTTATTGATTTTATGGGGCGCGAACCCGATGTGGCCGCGCTCATTCGATCTAAAGGCTTGGGAGAAGTCGCATGAAAAAACGCTTTATAGCGGGCATAGTGTGCCCCAAATGCGGTGCCACCGATAGCGTACGATTGCATATTGCCGAAGCCGGCGAAGAAGATCATCAGGTGCGAGACTGCGTTGAGTGCGGCTATGAAGAAAGCTTGGCGCAACACTTGGCCGCTCGTCAGGAACTACCTACGCGGGTTAATCAAGCAGACTCAGCAGCCACCGACGAAGTTGAAGCGCAGGTATTGGAACTCAAATAACTTCTTTTTTCCACCAGCTGCGTTGCTGGCGGATGTATAAATAACATCCCACGGCAACGCTACTGCGCACTAAAGCAAAAGCGCTAAAGGCTAGCCATAATCGATGACCATCGGCGGGGCCCGAATACCAGATCAGCAGCATTACCACTAGGCCTGTCCAGACGGTATGTAACATGGCCTGCGATTTGGCGGCACCGACAAAAATACCATCGGTAAGATAGCTCCAGACCTTGATGATGGGCAACCATACTACCCAAACAACGTATACCTTGGCTTGTTCGATCACTGCAGGAAGGTCTGTTAGGGCGCGTAAATAATAATCTTGTAAGCAATAGAATCCGCCGCTAGCTAGACAGGCAAGTATCAGGGAGTAGATGGCGGCGGCATTGACTACTTGGTAAAAGTGTTTTTCTTGTCGTTGGCCAATGGCCTCCCCGGTACTGGCTTCGGCTGCGTGGGCAAAGCCATCTAAGAAATAGGCGAGTAGCGTGACGTATTGCAAGAGAATGGTATTGGCGGCCAGGACGTCGGTGCTGATGTTGGCGCTCTGCGCGGTGACAAAGGCAAAAGAAAACAGTAGCAAGAGGGTGCGAATGAAGAGATAGCCGTTGACACTAAGTAGCTCTCTAATGATGCTTTGGCTTTGGCGCCAACTCATGTGACGGCTGTTAATATGCCCAAGTTGTCGCCATACCAGCCAAGCAGCAACAGCAAAGCCAATATAATCGGCCACCAGACTACCCCATGCAACACCTGCACTATGCATGTCGTAATAGAGGACAAAGATTAGATTAAATAGGATGTTACATAGATTGGTGATGACGAGAATGTAGAGAGGGCCTTTACTATCCTGGCGACCTAATAACCAACCCATGGCCACGTAGGTGATCAATACCGCTGGTGCGCTATAGATACGTATTTGCAAGTACTCGATGGCAAGCCTAGATACGGCTTCGGTGGCCTGCATATAGCCTACAGCTGCTTGTATATACAAGGGTGAGAGGGCGACAATTACCATGCCAATGCTGGCGCCTAACAAGCTAGGCAAATATAGCATTTGCCATTGGCGGTGTGGGTCCTTGGCGCCGTAGGCTTGAGCCGTTAAACCGACGGTACCCATACGTAAAAAGCCAAAGGCCCAATAGATAAACACGATGATTGCCGCGCCCACACTCACAGCACCTAGGTATTTGGCATGACTAAGGTGACCCATAATCGCCGTATCAACTAGTCCCAATAGGGGCACGCTCAAATTAGAAACAATGAGCGGCCAAGCCAACTGCCAAACTTGGCTTAAATGTTTGCGTCCGGGGGCGATGAACAGGGTTGGCAGGCTCATGCAGCAGTACGCTTAGGCCATAGATAGAGGCAGAAAAACAAGGCGCTAGCGACGACCACTACCGATGGGCCGGCGGGGGTGTCATAAAACCAGGATAAGGCCACACCACCGGTGACAGCGACACAGCCAAGTAGGCTGGCCCAGATAGCCATCTGCTCAGGGGTAGCAGCTAGGCGGCGAGCACTCGCCGCTGGAATGATTAATAGAGAAGTGATTAATAATACGCCGACAACCTTCATGGCAATGGCAATAACCATGGCTATTAAGACAAACAACAAGGTACGCATAAAGCTGGTGTTAACACCCTCTACATGGGCCAATTCAGGGCTGATGGTGTGATTGAGCAGTGGTTTCCAGAAATAGGCTAAGAGGCCCAAAACAACGGCTGAACTGCTTAATATCCACAACATGTCTTCAGCGGTTAAGGCTAGCAAGTCACCAAATAGCATGGCCATCAAGTCCACAGGCTGGTCATTAAATAGGCTGATAATGACCAGGCCAATAGCTAAGCTGCTATGGGACAGAATGCCCAACAAGGTGTCGGCGGCAATGATGCGTTGGTACATGAGGGTGCTAAGTAGCACCGCCAACAGCAAACAGAAAAGCACCACTGCTAGAGTTAGGTTGAGCTGAAAGATCCAACCTAATGCCACACCTAACAATGCGGCATGGGCGAGGGTGTCACCAAAATAGGCCATGCGCCGCCAAACCACAAAAGAACCCAAGGGGCCTGTGGTAAAGGCGATAATCAAGCCACCGATCCATGGCCATATTAACAACTCAATCATGCTCACAGCCCTCGTGGTGTTGCCCCGGTATAATAGCACCGTGGCTATCATGGTGGTGGTTGTGGGTATGATTGTAGACCGCTAAGGCCTCGGTGCCAGCGAGGCCAAATATTTCTTTAAAGGCAGGATCCTGACTGACGTGGGCAGGGTGGCCTGAGCAACAAACGTGTTGATTGAGGCAGATGACCTGATCAGTGGCGGCCGCCACTAGGTGTAGATCGTGAGAAATCATAAGAATGCCGCAATTGAGGCGATCACGGATTTGCACTATCAATTCGTACATGGCCACCTGGCCATTGATATCGACCCCTTGCACTGGCTCGTCAAGGATAAGTAAATGGGGGCTGTTGAGTACTGCGCGCAACAAAATAACTCGCTGAGTTTCACCACCGGAGAGCATTTGCATGGGTTGATCAAGCAGGTGCTCGATGCGACAAGCCTGGTAAACAAAATCCAAGTCCCGCTGTGGCAACGGATGCTGGCCTGCACCAAGGTCTAAAAAGCGTTTGACTGTTAGTGGTAAGGTGCCTTCGAGATTGAGCTTTTGTGGCATATAGCCAATGCGTAGATTGGCGGCCTTTTTGACGTTACCGCTAGTGGCTTTTTGTAACCCCAATAGAGTATGCACCAAGGTGGATTTGCCAGCACCATTGGGGCCAATAAGGGTGGTGATCTGGCCTGCCTGTAAACTCAGGTTCACATCATGAATGATGGTTCGACTGCCACGCTGCACAAGAATATTTTGTGCTGAAAGTAATGCGTTCATGGGGGATTAGCCCTGCTGTGCTTGGCACTGGTTGCAATAACCAGTCACTTCAATGGTTTGATGGGCGATTTTAAAACCGTATTCATTGGCGCTTTGTTGTAATGAAGCCTGTAATTGGTCAGTGTTTAGCTCCAGTGCTTGATTGCAATTTAGGCACAAGAAAAAGTGGCCTTCGTGTGGTTCGTCTGGATTGCAGCAACCCGTGTAGGCATTGACGCTGGCCAGCTTGTGAATGAGCCCCTGTTCTTGTAAAAAGTCTAACGCCCGGTATACGGTGGGTGGGGCAGAATTAAAACCATCTTTGGCTAGTTGGGCTAGCAGGTCGTAGGCGCCGAGAGGTTTATGGCTTTGCCATACTAGCTCCAAGGCTCGTTGGCGGATTGCGGTCATGCGCACGCCCCGTGACTGACATATGCTTTGCGCCTTATGCATCGCTGAATTAATACAGCGACTATGGTCATGCTGCTGAAAAGCGCTGGATAGATTTGAATGCTCGTGCATGGTGTTAAGCTCGTTGAATGAAGCCGCCAATTGACAATTGTTATAATATAACATAACATTGCCGCCCCTTGCTAGCTGGTCTCGGCTGGCGTTCGCACATGTTAGCATTGATTAGGGTTTGATTATGCCTTTTTTGCAGTTAAAACAACTTGCCATCTATTGCACCGCTGCCTTGGGTGCCGCCTTGAGCACAATGGCCATTGCTCAGGGTACTACGCCAATGGTGCTGTCCAGTGTTAAGCCCCTGGCCATGTTGCAAGCTGACATGGGCTTAGGTTATCAAGAGCCGATAATACCGGACGGTGTTACACCCCATGATTTTAGCCTGCGGGCCAGTCATATGAAACGTTTGGAAGCGGCGGACTTGGTGATTTGGCTAGGTCCGGAAGTGGAACCCTTCTTGGCAAAAGTGATGGCGCGTAAAACGGAGCACGAACAGATTATCTTGCCAGCCTATGCTGAAGCCATGGCGTTGCAAGAGGCTGCGCATGAAGACCATGGCCATGATGAGCATCATCACGCCGAGCACGAAGAACACGAAGAACACGAAGAACACGAAGGACATAATCATACCGACCTGCACCCTTGGACGAGCCCTAAATACATGCTGCAGGCCATTACTAAGGTGCATGAGGCGCTGCAAGCAAGGCATTGGTCGCTGACCAGCTCTCAAGTTACACAAATTGAGACCTTGTCACAGAAATTAGACCGACAGTTACATGCCTTTCAAGACGAGTGGCAAGCGCAGCCCCCTGCATACCTTATTTACCATGATGCCCTAGGGCCATTTGAAAAGGATATGGGTATCGCAGCCATGGGCAGCCTTGCTGATGGGGCGGGTGCGCAATCAGGGGCGAAGACTCTGGTAGCCCTGCGTCAGCTGGTGAGCGACAAACAGGTTAATTGTTTGTTGGTGGATGCCGAAGCCAATATGGCCTTGGTAAATAAACTGGCTGGTAGTGAGCTAGCCAAGGTCGATGTCGATATACTTGCCTGGCAGCAAGAGCTTGGTAGCAATAACCTGCTCACTTACTTTGACGCCCTGCAGACTAGTCTGCGACAATGCCAGTAGCTAAATAAATGGGAGCATGGTCATGACGCCGCTATGGAAAAAACTTAATTTAACCACGCAAACAGGCGTTACCATCCTTAATGAACCGGCAAGCTTTGCTCCCCAAAGCCAAGCTTTGAACATACCACTGAGCACCACTATGGCGGCTGGGGGCTCCGAGTTCTTGTTGGCATTTGTTACTAAACGCGCCGAAATAGCCGACATTGCTGCCCAAATGGGTAGTATCGAAGGTGACCCCGTCTTGTGGTTTGCCTACCCCAAAGCCAGCAGCAAAAAGTACACCTGTGATTTTAACCGTGATAATGGTTGGGAGCCGTTGGCAGAACTAGGACTGCGGCCGGTACGGCAGGTGGCCATTGACAGCGACTGGTCGGCGCTGCGTTTTCGCTTAAAGGTTCTGGTGCAAGCCAAGCCTGGTTCGCAGTTTAATTAGATCGGTAAAGGATGCTGGTGCTGTTGGCGTAGAAGTAAAATATCGCGGATGGCATCCGGATCTTTGAGCACCGTAACGCCAGCATCTCGCTGGTGTGCATCAAGACCATGATAGGTTTCTAGACGCGAAAGCCAAAACCGCATAGCAGCGGTTTGTAACATCATGCTCCAGTGTTCGCCTTCGCTAGGCGTGAATGGCCGCTCGGCATGATAAGCCTGAATAAAGGCAGTATAGAGGTCAGTGATAATGCTGCCATCGGCAGCAATGCACCAGTCATTCACCGTTACCGCAACGTCATACAGAAGAAAATCATCACAGGCGTTGTAGATGTCGATGATGGCACTGAATTGGCCCTCATCAAAGAGCGCGTTATCGTGGAACAGGTCGCCGTGTACGACACCCCTAGGCAACTGCACGTCATCGCGTAATAACTGTTGATAAGCATTAATGGCGTCTAACAACAGTTTACCTTCGGTGTTGCTCACACAAGCTGCTGCCCGCGGCCCTAAAGCGGTCCACCAGGCCGCCCCGCGGTGGGCGCTGCGTTGTAAATCAAAGCTCATGCCGGCCTTGTGCATGGCGGCTAGTTGGCTGCCCATGGTGGCACAAGCCATGGGGGTTATTTCGCTACGAGCAAGGTGATCACCGGCAAAACGTGGAAATAATAAGGTTGGCTTATCCGCCAACTGCTTCAATGCCACACCAAATTCATCACGCAAAGGCGCAGGCACAGTAACACCGTGTTCAACCAGGTGTTCGGTGAGGGCGACAAAATAAGGCAAATCGTCATAGCCAAGATCTTCAAACAAGGTGAGCACATAGTCGTGTTTGGGCTGCCCAGGTACCTGCGTAGTAACAAAATAGTTGGTGTTTTCTACGCCACCGCTGATGCCTTTAAAGCTAATCAGATCACCGACATTGAAGGCCTCAAGATAAGCGTCAATCTGGGCGTGGGTTAGTTGCGTGTAAACAGCCATAAAACTACTAGATGTGGATTGAAAATCGGTTGCAAATAGTACGCCTTGGGGCTGCAGGATACAAGTTTTTCCGTATTTATTAAGCCCCAATAGGGCCTAATTGGTGGGGTAAAAACAGCCTCCCTGTGTTAGGCTTAGGTTTTTTCCTTAGGGCCATTAAATGGGCCACCAATAAAGAGAAATACACATGCCACAAGATGTTTCTGTACCTGTAGTATTGGTAGATGGTTCTTCCTATCTATTCCGCGCCTACCATGCTTTACCACCGCTGACCAACAGTAAAGGTATGCCAACGGGTGCCATTAAGGGCGTGATTAATATGATGCGTAGCCTGCGTAAGGACTATGCCAACGCCAACATCATTGTGGTGTTTGATGCCAAGGGACCGACCTTTCGCAATGCCATGTATAGTGAATACAAGGCCCATCGTCCACCTATGCCAGACGATCTGCGTCCGCAGATTGAACCGATTCATGAAATAATTAAAGCCATGGGACTGCCCCTATTGGTCATCCCAGGGGTCGAGGCTGATGACGTGATTGGCACCCTTGCTCACCAAGCCAGCACCCACGGTATAGACACCTTGATATCCACCGGTGATAAGGACATGGCGCAATTGGTAACCGAGCATGTGAAACTGGTTAATACTATGACCAACACCTTTATGGACTGCCAGGGTGTGGTGGACAAGTTTGGCGTCAAGCCGGAACAGATTATTGACTATTTAGCCATTACTGGCGACAAGGTGGACAATATTCCCGGTGTGCCAGGCGCAGGCCCAAAAACAGCCGTAAAGTGGCTCATGGCCTACCAGAGTCTAGAGAATTTGATGGCTAATGCCGATGAAATTGGCGGCAAGATTGGTGAAAAACTGCGTAATGCACTACCGGATTTGCCCTTGTCCAAGCAGCTTACCACCATCAAGTTGGACGTGGAATTGGATCAGCCGTTAGCAGACATTCAACCAACTGCCGTTGACCAGGCCGCATTATTGGGTTGGTATGAGGAATTGGAATTTAATAGCTGGGCACGGGTACTGCAAGCGGAAGGCATAAGTGGTGCGGCACCGACTTCTGCGGTAACAACAGCCAGAACAGCATCAGACCTAGCTGCAAGTAACGAACCAGCGGTTGTAGAGCCAGTGCCAGCACAGGTTGAAGAACCTCAGTACCATCTGGCGCTAGACATAATTGACATCATGACCTGGATAGAGCGTTGTCGTCAGGCACCGCTGTTTGCTTTTGATACCGAAACCACTAGTTTGAATTACATGGAAGCTGAGCTGGTGGGGGTGTCCTTGTCTGTTGAGCCAGGGGTAGCGGTGTATATCCCCTGTGCCCATGATTATGTTGGCGCGCCAGCGCAGATTGATCGCCAACAGTTGATCGATATGTTAAAGACCCTGCTGGAAGATCCCCAGCAGTTGGTTTGTGGCCAGAACCTTAAATACGATATGAACGTATTGGCCAATTATGGGGTTAACTGGCAAGCACAGATTAAAGATTCCATGTTGCAGTCTTATGTGCATAACTCCACGGCTAGCAGGCATAATTTGGATGACCTAGCAAAGCACTATTTGGATCATCAGACGTTAAAGTTTGAAGATATTGCTGGCAAAGGCAAAAACCAGCTCACCTTTAATCAAATAGATTTAGAACAGGCCATGCCCTATGCCGCTGAAGATGCCGATATAGCTTTGCGTCTGTGCTTGTATTTTGATCAGTGGCTGGCGCAGGAGCCAAGCTTGGCCAAGGTCTATGATGACATTGAGAAGCCCTTGATCCCCATCTTGGCACAGGTTGAACGCAGCGGTGCTAAGGTGGATGCTACTGCCTTGGGTATGCAAAGCCAGGCCATTGGCCAGCGTTTGCAAGAATTAGAACGCAGTGCCCACGCTATTGCTGGAGAAATTTTTAATTTAGCTTCAACCAAGCAGTTGGGTGCTATCTTGTATGATAAGTTGGCGTTGCCGGTACTCAAGAAGACCCCTAAAGGTCAGCCGTCCACGGCAGAACCGGTATTGCAGGAGCTAGCCAACCATTATGAGCTGCCGCGTTTGTTGCTTGAACATCGCAGTCTGGCTAAGCTTAAGTCGACCTATACGGACAAGTTACCCCTGCAAATCAATAAGGCTACAGGGCGTATTCATACCTCTTATCATCAGGGAGTGACGGCCACGGGCAGATTGTCCTCCAGTGATCCTAATTTGCAGAATATTCCTATTCGTACCGCCGAGGGGCGGCGCATTCGTCATGCTTTTGTGGCCCCTGCTGGGCAACTGATGATGGCCGCTGACTATTCGCAAATTGAACTACGTATCATGGCTCATTTGTCCGATGATGAAGGTCTATTGAATGCTTTTAGTCAAGGCTTGGATGTGCATAAGGCCACCGCAGCAGAGGTATTTGAAGTAGCACCAGATCAGGTGACTAGCGATCAGCGTCGCAGTGCCAAGGCCATCAACTTTGGATTGATCTATGGTATGTCTGCCTTTGGCCTGGCCAAACAGCTAGGCATTAGTCGTGGCGAAAGTCAGGATTACATCGGTCGCTATTTTAGTCGCTATCCAGGTGTGCAGGAGTATATGGACAATACTCGCGCCCAGGCCGCCGATATGGGTTATGTAGAAACCATTTTCGGCCGTCGTCTATATCTGCCTGACATTAAAGCGCGCAACGCCATTGCCCGCCAGGCTGCCGAACGTACGGCCATCAATGCGCCTATGCAGGGCAGTGCGGCCGATATTATCAAGTTGGCCATGATTAGGGTGGCTGACTGGTTAAAGGCAGAGCAATTGGACGCCCGCATGATCATGCAGGTGCATGATGAATTGGTATTTGAGGTGGCTGAGGAGCAATTAGATCGCCTAAAGGCAGGTGTGAAAACGGCAATGGAAGGCGCGGCTGAACTGAAGGTGTCCCTAGTCGTTGATATAGGTATAGGCAATAACTGGGACGAAGCCCATTAATACTGGGGTAAGACCTGAGGTCTGACCCCGAGCGAAGCGAAATATAAATGTTTTTAAATATTTTTGAACTTTTCGCGAAACCCCTGTCAAAGTAAATAACTACTGAGCGATACGTAGTTATTACAGCAGCGATCTACAACAAAAAAGCCTTGGAAGACTTCCCCTTACTTCTAAGGCTTTTTTGTGCACGTTTAAATTCACTGCGAGCCGGGGTCTGATTCCGCAGGAGTCTGACCCTGCTCCGCGGTTGTTTCGATGTTCTGCGCCAGTAACGGTTTCATTAAACTAACCAATTGGCGTTCAAGCTCTGGCAGCCCATCACCCTTGGTGGCGGAGAAGGCTTGCAAGGTAATTAGGTCGTCTGGGTGCTTTGGCAGGGATTTTTTTGCCTCCCGTAAGGCGTTCATCATGGCATTGCGCTTCAACTTATCCGCTTTCGTTAACAAGATATGCAGTGGTAATTCAGAGGCGATACACCAGTCGATGATCATCTTGTCAAATTCTTTCATTGGGTGCCGTATATCGGTAACCAAGACAATGCCGCATAGGGGGTCACGATTTTCTAGATAATCATTAAGGTGCTTTTGCCACTCTTTTTGCATGGCTAGAGGCACCTTGGCGTAGCCATAACCAGGTAGGTCTACCAGCAAAGCGCCAGGCACGTTTAAGGAAAAGAAGTTGAGGAGTTGCGTTCGGCCAGGGGTTTTACTGGTACGGGCCAGCCGAGGATTGCGAGTGAGGGCATTGATAGCACTGGATTTGCCCGCATTTGAACGGCCAGCAAAAGCAATTTCAGCATGAGAGTCTTGCGGACACTGCTTGAGTTTGCTGGCACTGATCAAGAAACTGGCCTGACGGAAATTAATATGCAGATCGGACATCGTGGCAATAGCTCTCTAGGACTACTCCGTGGCGGAGAAGAAAAATTTCGCCTATTTTACCTACTTTGATCGAGAATTGGGGGTTTTTGCTGTAAATTCAGCCGTTATTGGGCAAAAGTCTTGTAAGCCAAATTGTGTAAATCATTGAAGTTGCACGGGCTGGGCTTTATAATGCCCCTGCTTTTTGTGCCCCTTTCGGCTTTCTAGTAGCAAAATAAGTGGCAAACAACATCATGTGGTCAGGCATTTGGTTGCCTGGGTGCAGTAAAAACTTTTGGTAAGTATCGGGAAATACCCATGAAAAAAATTGTAGCATGCTTTTTGATGACTTTTGGCCTAGTGGGCATGGCTCACGCTGCAGGTGACGCCGCCGCTGGACAAGCTAAAACAGCCGTTTGTGCTGCTTGTCATGGTGCTGACGGTAACAGCATGGTGCCTAACTTCCCTAAGCTGGCTGGTCAGGGCGAACGCTACCTGGTTAAGCAAATGCAAGACATAAAATCCGGTCTGCGCGCAGTGCCAGAAATGACGGGCATGTTGAATGCCTTGACTGATCAGGACATGGCGGATATCGGTGCTTACTTCGCCTCTCAAACTGGCTCTATTGGCGCCGCCAAGCCTGAACTGGTTGCCGCCGGTGAAATGCTTTACCGCGCTGGTAACGCTGCCAAGGGCATTGCCGCTTGTACGGCCTGTCACTCACCAGCTGGTGCTGGTAACGCCCAAGCAGGTTTCCCTGCACTAGGTGGTCAGCACGCCGCTTACACGGCCAAGCAGTTGCTAAACTTCCGTACGGAAACCCGCACCAACGATGACGCCAAGATTATGCAGCAGGTAGCTGCACTACTGAGTGACAAGGAAATCGAAGCGGTATCCAGTTATATTCAAGGTCTATCTAACTAAGTTAGAGTGGACTTGAAAAAGGGTGGCATGGCCACCCTTTTTTTATTAAAGCCTACACCTAGTAGACTGCCTTGACAGAGCCACATGGACGCTGGCCCCATGATTAAGACATGAGCATGCTTAAATGGTAAAGTATGGTAAATTTTTCACGACTGATGCAGCAAATGACTAGTATTAGGGTCGAACAATAAATGCTGCGGAGAACAACTATGTTTAAACGAATCACCACCCTAGTGGCCTTGGTTTTATTTTCTTTCACTGCCATGGCCAAAGATTACCAAGCTGGATTTGATTATCTGGTGTTGGATAACCCCATTAAGAGCAGTTCTGACAAGGTGATTGTGAACGAGTTTTTTGGTTATTCCTGCCCCCATTGTAATAACTTTGAACCCTTGCTGCACAAGTGGAGTCAAGCACAGGCCGATGATGTGACCTTTGTGGCTGTGCCTGTGGTATTTGGTCGTAGTTGGGAGCCCTATGCCAAGGCTTACTATATTGCCCGCCAGTTGGGTATCTTGGAGCAGACCCATCAGGCCATGTATAACGCCGTACACGTTGACAAGCGTCGCATTGCCACTAAGGCTGCGCTACAGAAATCTTTGCTAAGCATGGTGTCAGCGAAGCGGACTTTGACAAGGCCTATGATTCCTTCAATCTAAAGAACATGCTGCGCCAAGGCAATCGTTTGGCCGCTAAGGCCAAAATTACCGGCGTGCCTATGATGCTGGTGAACGGTAAGTACGTTGTCAGCACTACCACTGCCGGTAGTTATCAGGGTATGTTGGATGTGGTGGATCATTTGGTTGACCAGGAAAGGGCAGTCAAATAACGGTCGCAAAGCAAGCATAAGCTGATTAAGGGCAGGCTAGAGGCTTGCTTACATCAAGACAAAATAAGCCCGGCCGCGTAGAATAGCGGCATTAGGTCGAGTAACTGAGTAAGAAGTACCCCATGAGTGATCAAGGTTCGGATCAAAAAACCCATTTTGGTTTTCAAGAAGTCCCCTTGCAGGACAAGGTTGGCCGTGTGGCGGGTGTGTTCCATTCCGTAGCCGCTAAATACGACATCATGAATGACTTGATGTCTATGGGTATACACCGCCTGTGGAAAAAACAAACCATCGAAATGAGTGGCGTGCGCACTGGCAATAAGGTGCTTGACTTGGCCGGCGGCACCGGTGATCTAACCATGAAATTTAGCGAAATTGTCGGCCCTGAAGGGCAGGTGATTTTGGCGGATATCAATGACTCAATGATCAAGGTGGGGCGCGACAAGCTCATTGATAAGGGTGTGGTAGGTAACGTCAATTACGTGCAAGCCAATGCCGAAGCCCTGCCATTTCCAGATGCTACCTTTGACTGTATCACCATTGCTTTTGGTTTGCGTAATGTGACCGATAAGCAGGCCGCCTTAGAATCCATGACCCGTGTGCTAAAGCCAGGCGGTCGTTTGCTGGTGCTGGAGTTTTCAAAAACCGAAAATCCACTGCTAACCAAGGCATATGACACCTATTCCTTTAATATCTTGCCCAAGATTGGCAAGCTGGTGGCTGACGATGAAGAAAGCTATCGCTACCTGGCAGAATCCATTCGCATGCATCCGGATCAAGAAACCCTTAAGGGTATGATGGAACAGGCCGGTTTGGTGAACTGTCGCTACCACAACATGACTGGTGGTATCGTTGCCTTGCACTTTGGCATGAAGCCTTAAATCAACCGGCCAACTATGAAAGCCTTTATCCGCACGCTAGCGCTACTGCGAGTAGTTATTCGTCATCGTCTTGATGTGCCACTACTGCGTTTGCCTATACCCTTGGCTTTACGCCTGCTTATCTGGTGCATGCCTTGGCGTTGGCTGGTGCCGGTGAAGGCGAGTGAGCCAGAGCGGGTTAAGCAGGCCTTGATTGACCTCGGCCCGGTGTTTGTCAAATTGGGTCAGCTGTTGGCTACGCGCCGGGATCTGCTGGCAGACCAATGGGTAGAGCCTTTGGCGAGCCTATTGGATAAGGTGCCCCCTTTCTCCGGTGCCAAAGCCCAGCAAATCATCGAACAAGCTATTGGTTTGCCGGTTAGTGAAGCCTTTAAAGAGTTTCAACAGGAGCCTTTGGCTTCGGCTTCCGTGGCTCAGGTGCACGCAGCGCGATTAAGCAGTGGTGAAGCGGTGGTGGTGAAGGTGATTCGCCCCGGCATTGAGAAGGTTATGCGTCGAGATATCCGCCTGATGCGTGCCGTGGCCAGAGTGATAAATACCTGGTCACCGGACCTGCGCCGTTTACGTGCTAATGACGTTATAGATGAGTTTGAGAAAACCCTTTATGACGAACTTGATTTGCAACGTGAGGCGGCTAACGCCAGTCAGTTACGGCGTAATTTTGAAGACTCTGAATTGCTCTATATCCCTAAGATATATTGGGATTACACCAACCGTAAGGTGTTGGTACAGGAGCGAATTTTTGCTCTGCCGGTGAATGATATCGAGGCCATTGAGGCCGCGGGTATTAACCGCAAAGAGCTGGCCCGCGTTGGCGTGGAGATCTTTTTCACGCAGGTGTTCCGGGATAGTTTTTTCCATGCCGACATGCACCCAGGCAATATTTTTGTTAACCCAGCCACACCCAGCAAACCACAATATATGGCGGTGGATTTTGGTATAGTGGGTACCTTAACCCGTGAAGATCAGGCCTATTTAGCCCGTATTCTGTTGGCTTTTTTTGAACGGGATTATCATAAGATTGCACAACTGCACGTTGATTGTGGCTGGTTGCCAGAAGATACGGCAGTGAATGAGTTTGAGGCTGCCATTCGCGCCGTAAGTGAACCCATTTTTGCCAAACCCTTAGCAGAAATATCCTTTGCTCAGGTTCTATTGGGGTTATTCCAAACGGCGCGTCGTTTTAATATGCAGGTCCAACCGCAGCTAGTACTGCTGCAAAAAACCATGCTCAATATTGAAGGCTTGGGGCGCCAGCTGTATCCACAGCTGGATTTGTGGGAAACCGCTGCCCCCATATTGCGTCAGTGGTATAAACAGCAGATTCATCCAAAGCAGGTTATTAGTCAGTTGCAGGACAATTGGCCAGACATGGTGCAGCAATTACCGCAATTGCCAGGCTTGATCCACGCTGCATTGGCGCAGCAAGCTAAGGCCAAGGTGGAGACCGCTAAGCAGGTGAAGCACGGCAAATCCATTATGCCTTTAGGTTTGCTGACCCTGGGGCTGCTTAGCATGCCATTTAATTGGGCTTGGATTTGGCAGCATGCGCCCATAAATACATTGGTAATTCTGTTAGCGCTGATTTGGTTGTGGCGTCAACGCAAGGTTTAACAGGCAGAGAAGGGTAATGAGTGACTGGTTAGATGAGATAAAATGGGACGCTAATGGTTTGGTGCCGGCTATTGCCCAGGATCATGCCAGCGGTCAAATGTTGATGATGGCGTGGATGAATCGCGCAGCATTGCAACTGACCTTGCAAGAGGGGCGGGCAATCTACTGGTCCCGCTCACGGGGTAAGCTGTGGCGCAAAGGCGAGGAATCGGGCAATGTGCAAGAACTAAAAGAAATGCGCTTGGATTGCGATGCTGACGTGATTTTATTGTCAGTTATTCAGCATGGCGGGGTTGCTTGTCACACAGGTCGCCCCCATTGTTTTTATAAACGTATGCAAGATGGTGTTTGGGTTACCGATGTTGAGGTGGCCAAGGATCCCAAGGAAATGTACGCATGAGCGATATTTTACAGGCCTTGCAGGTGGTACTAGCAGAACGCAAGGCGGCTGATCCGGACACCTCCTATGTGGCCAGTTTACATGCCAAGGGTTTGAATAAAATCCTGGAAAAGGTAGGCGAAGAGACAACCGAAACCATTTTGGCTGCAAAAGATGCCGAATTGTCGGGTTCGACTAAAGAGGTGATTGCTGAAACGGCAGACCTGTGGTTTCATTGCCTTGTCATGTTGTCCCAGCTGGATATTGAACATACGGCCGTATTGGCAGAGCTGGAACGACGTTTTGATTTGTCGGGATTGGTAGAAAAAGCCAATCGCGCAAAATAAGTTAAACATAACAACTATTAAACTTGATATTTTGGAGTAAGACATGGGTTTAGGTGGTATTAGTATTTGGCAGCTGGTTATTATTCTAGCTATCGTGTTGCTGCTATTCGGCAGCAAGAAATTGCGTAACATCGGTGGTGATCTTGGTGGTGCCGTGAAGGGCTTCAAGAAGGCCATGAACGATGGTGCAGCAGAAGAAGATACTAAGAAGATTGAAAAGCAGGAAGACGCTGCTTTCACTGCTGAAGACACCGAAAAGGCAGATGCAGACAAAGAAAAAGCCGACAAGTAGTTACGGTTTGATTTATGTTTGATGTCGGTTTTACAGAGTTAATGCTGATAGGCGTTATGGGCCTTATAGTACTTGGCCCAGAACGTTTACCAGTCGCTGCTCGAACCATCGGTAAGTGGGTTGGCAAAATTAAGCGTACCGTTGGCGGTGTGCAACGTGAAATTCAGGAAGAGCTACGCTTGGACGAAATTCGCAAAAAGACACAAGCCAATACAGAAGCAGTCAAGGCGCGTATGGAAGAGCTACGAGAAGAAGCTGAATTGATGGAAGCGCCGGTTGTCGCCGCTAAGTCAAATCAGCCTACAGAAGTTGCTGATACGCCCGAAACGCCAACTGCTGCTTCTGAAGCGCCGGCTGCCACAGAAGTGGCAGAAGATGATAAAGATCCCTATGGTGCTCAACCTTTTAGCGAGCCCACTAGTCTGGAAGCCTTGACAGCCGTGACTGGTGCGCCAAGCGAGCCAGCTTCCGATAAAGAAGCCAGTAAGCAAAGCTAAAGTTAATCTTTGAGAAGTCCAACATGAGTAATGCTCCCGCTGATGAGCAAGAGAATGCCGCAGAATTGCCCTTAATGGGGCATCTGCTTGAACTAAGAAATCGCTTGTTAAAGGCGGTGATTCTGGTAGTGATTTTCTTTGCTGCCATGTTCCCATTCTCCAATGAACTATATTTATATCTTTCCGAGCCTTTGCGTACCCTGTTGCCGGAAGGTTCAACCATGATTGCTACCCAGGTGGCATCGCCTTTCTTGGCGCCATTTAAGTTGACCATGGTGTTGGCCTTGTTTATCGGTATGCCATTTATTTTGCACCAGGCGTGGAGCTTTATTGCCCCAGGTTTGTACAAGAAAGAAAAACGCCTGGCCTTTCCGATTTTGGTATCCAGTATTTTCTTGTTCTATGCTGGTATCGCCTTTGCTTATTATGTGGTTTTCCCACTCATGTTTGGCTTCTTTACGGCTACTGGCCCGGAAGAAGTGGCGGTAATGACGGATATCAGTGCCTATCTGGATTTTGTACTGAAGATCTTTTTTGCCTTTGGCATCGTGTTTGAGATTCCCATTGCTACCTTCTTGTTAATCAAGACAGGTGCTACTACGCCAGAAAGCCTGTCGAAAAAGCGCTCCTATGTACTAGTCGGTTGCTTTGTTATTGGCATGCTGATTACGCCACCTGATGTGATATCCCAAACCCTGTTAGCAGTACCTATGTGGATGTTGTTTGAGGTGGGCATTATCTTTGGCCGTTTTGCTTCGGTAGAGAGCCAAGAAGATGACGATGAAGCAGAAGCTTCTGCCTAAGTTCGAGTGTATTGATTAAAAGCCCGCGTAAGCGGGCTTTTTTGTGGCTTGGGGTCAGACCATAGGTCAGACCCCAAGCCCCTTATTGCACTTTTCTGCTAATTATTTACGAAAAGGTATTGCGCTTTGTTTGGGGTTGGCTATAATACGCATCCCTTGATTGAGGTGGGCGCGGAAACGCAGTCCGGTAAGATCAAATTAGATCTTTTAAATCAAAGGCTTAGAGGATTTCTTCGGAATTCACTAAGGGCAAAAAAGTTTCAATTATTTTTACTTTTTGCTTGACGCAGTATTATACGGATGTATAATACGCATCCCGGTTGTGAGGCGACGCCTGCAACCCTGTTCTTTAAAAACGAAATCAAGTAATTCGTGTGGGCGTTTGTTGGATAGGCAATAAGACCTAATTTCGGTTAGGCACTATCAAACAGACGACTCGTGAATTCATTTATGTACACAAATACGTAATTAAGTTTACAACAGTATTGTTTGAGCAAAAATTTCGATTACTTCGGTAATCAAACATTTTTAAACTGAAGAGTTTGATCATGGCTCAGATTGAACGCTGGCGGCAGGCTTAACACATGCAAGTCGAACGGTAACAGAGCTAGCTTGCTAGCTGCTGACGAGTGGCGGACGGGTGAGTAACGCGTAGGAATCTACCAGGTAGTGGGGGACAACAGTTGGAAACGACTGCTAATACCGCATACGCCCTGAGGGGGAAAGGAGGGGATCTTCGGACCTTTCGCTATCTGATGAGCCTGCGTGAGATTAGCTAGTTGGTGGGGTAATGGCCTACCAAGGCGACGATCTCTAGCTGGTCTGAGAGGATGATCAGCCACACTGGGACTGAGACACGGCCCAGACTCCTACGGGAGGCAGCAGTGGGGAATATTGCACAATGGGGGAAACCCTGATGCAGCCATGCCGCGTGTGTG
>JAERSU010000041.1 GCA_016845445.1 Oceanospirillaceae bacterium
GTTAAAGCTATAACAGCAGGAATAGTAAATTTTTCATTAAAAAATCACGAAGAAAACTGTGCAAGAGTAACATCAAAACGCAAATTTACGTTTATACCTGGCTGCAATAAAACAAAAACTCCAGAGAAAAAAATCATTAACTAATATGGTTATGAATAAACTGCAGGCATGTCGTACCGGGCGCCATGGGTGGGGAATAAGGATAGCCCGATGAAAGTAAAGATAGACAGTTCTCCCGCAGCAACATTTATGGCATAAGGTTAAATGCAATGACACCTTCTCCAGCGGGAGAAGGCTGGGTTGAGGGGGATTAAAGGCATGATTATAGCCTCCTCACCCAACCCTCTCCAGCAGGAGAGGGCTTAATGTTATGGGTGCAGGCATGCGGCAACCAGAAAGACTGAAAATTGACTTAACCTGTGCTTTGTTAATAGCCATTTTAACTAATGATTGGGCTTTGCTATAAATTGTCTTCTTAAATATTCGATATGCTCCCTAATGTAGCGCACCAACTCATTGGTATATATCACGTTTTTGGATGATGAATAACGGTTATACACATAAGCAAATGGCTCCACATGGAGCCGACGTGGGAATTATTCGAAATTCAATTATCAAAGCCGATACCCGCAATGTTATTAATTCACCCAGCCGCACCGAAGTAAAATAGTAACGTAATAATAACAATGGCCGCCAAATTCAGCCGCAACCCTACACGCATCATGTCACGTTGGGCAACGCGTCCACAGTCGTGAACCAGCGCATTAGGAGGCGTCGCTACGGGCAACATAAACGCCATGGACGTGGCTATGGCCACCGGCACGACCAGACTATCGGCATCAAGACCAAGCTGCAATGCGACACCTATCAAAATAGGTGCGAGTTTGGCAGTCACCGCGGTGTTGGAAATCAACTCGGTGGCAAAAACGCCGATGGTCACCAGTATCAGCAACAGGCCAAATAAAGGCAGATCACCGACACTGGCAGTCAACCAACTAGCCAACCAATTTGCCGCCCCAGACTCAGTTAGCCCTCGACCCAGAGTCAAACCACCGCCCAGCAATAGTATTACGCCCCAATGAATACCTTGCTCTAATGCTTTCCATTTAACACAACGGCATAACACTAATAAGGCTACAGCAATACTCGCCACCGTTGCCGAACTGAACAAAGCAGCCGGCAATTCTAAGGATACTCCCAGCAGCGGCCCAAACAGCCACAACACCAGAGTGGTAATAACGACCGCAAGCGTATACTTCCCTTTAGTCGTTAAAGATTCCAATTGCTCAAATTTGGAAATAATTTGCAGCTGCTCAGGTCGGTAGGTCCACCAGAGAATCGGTATTGATACAACCAACATGACCAAACTCACAGGCAATCCGTAGCTTAACCATTTTAAAAAACTGATATCCAACAGGCCGGCGACAATGGCGTTCGGTGGAGAACCTATCAAGGTTGCGACTCCTCCGATGCTAGCCCCATAAGCAACGCCCAACAATAACACCCGAGAAAGATTGGTCTCAGCATTTTGCTGCCTCAGGATACCCAGTACTACCGGCAACAAAAGCGCAGTCGTTGCGGTATTGGAAACCAACATGGAAAGCATTGCCGAAGTCAGCATAAAAGCAACCATTACCCCAAAAGTCCGGTTTCCCGCTATGCCCAAGATACGCCGAGCAAGCCATAGAGCTAAACCATTCGCTTCGACCGCTACCGCCAATGCATAACCTCCGAGCACTAGAAACAGCACTGAATTGCCAAAGGATGAAAATGCATTTTTAGCTTCGAACACCCCGGCAGCGCATAGACCGACAGGAATTAACAATGCAGTAACAGGCAGAGGCAATGCTTCGGAAATCCATAATACGGCCGCGAACATGGTGACAGCCAGTGCACCGGCAATACTCGCCCCTTGATCAAGAGCCAACCAATAAACCAAGGCGGCCGACAGTGCTGCAAATATAAACACAGTAATTTGGTAGTGCATCAATCTAGAATAATCGCATTGGTTTTTGACTCTGTAAAAAACTCTGCATAACTTCCATTGTTAAACAAAGCTTATCAAACGATCCTCGAAATTGATCATAAACCGATTCAAGGTAACTTTCTATTATTGATTGCCTTAAGGGTTTCTTGGCAGTCAAAAACAAAGTATTGAAATCATCCTAGTAATGGCGCCATAACCGGCTTATTCAGGATTATTGACCATTATCCATCGATGACCATACTGTTCCGCCTATTTTTTAGGCCTTTCAGGCTGCTAAAGCCAAGCTAAATTTTTTCATAAGTGCGCCCAACTAACTTGCTTTTTTATAGTATTGCCGACATTCGCTTTCGCGCCCCCTGACAACGCGCTTATCGAGTAAAGAGCCACGGTGTTCGGTGACGACGGTATGCTGTCCTTCATGATGCAGATCGTCATAAAAAAAGATAATGACCCAATCCTTGGTACGCTTTAACTGGTGGGCGCGGTGAGTATTGGAATAAAGCGCGGTGAAATGCCATGTCTTTTTTGTTACATGCATCACCGGCAACCAGGCTGTGCCGTCCGGGTTAAAACGTTTTGGCGCAATTTTAGGCAACTCATCCTGTTCGGCTTTTTTTCGATAAATCAGATCTATTTGTAACAGCAAACTCACCTCCGGTTCAACCAACGGGCCTTGCGCTTGAGGACCGCGTCTACGATAGCCTAGGATATGAGTCAGCCATGCCTGGATCATTTCAATTTTATTTTTGCTGAAGCCCGGTACTTTTTCCAAGCGACCGTTATGGGCCGCAATTTCGAGCGCTTCCAGCGTATCGATATGCAGTATCTCTATGAGCCGGTGCGCCAGGGTTGGTCCGATTCCGGGGATTTGTTCAAACAAAGCGATAGGGTCATGTCCTGCCTTCAAATTTTCCAGTCGACTCATTCGACCGATATTGACATACTCGATGATAGAA
>JAERSU010000042.1 GCA_016845445.1 Oceanospirillaceae bacterium
TTGTGGATTGCATGGGTACTAACCTGAAAAACAAACATGATTTATCAACATCTGTGTGCAGATGCTGCTGTGCATGGTGTTAGCAGGTGTGTTTGGGAACCAGGTTGGAATTGGTCGCGCGGCGCCCGCGGCGGCGGTCGAGTACTTGATGCATGGTGGATGACGTCGTTTTGTTGTTCTTGTTGGTTGCCTAATTAGATTAATGCCAGCATTGATGCAGGGTCAATAGCAGATGCTTCATTTACCTATAAATAAAACCACCTACGAGGCCAAATTATTCATGAGTGTCACCCTTGTCAGTCGCATTCTATTGATAGGCAAGGTATGCTCAAAGCATTCGTAGTGACAACCTATTACAGGTTTATTGGAGCCCAATAATGACAACAACCTCTGCTCAAACCAGCCAGGTGGCGATTACCGAATGGCCCCACTTTTTTATTACTTTAGCCGATGGCACCCGCCTGGCAGCCAGGGCTTGGTTACCGAAAAACGCCCAAGCCGAACCAGTGCCCGTGGTGTTGGAATATATTCCTTATCGTAAAAGAGACGGAACCAAAACCCGGGACGAGCAAATGCACCCCTACTGGGCAAGCCACGGCTATGCCTGCGTACGGGTGGACATGCGAGGTTGTGGTGAATCCGATGGCCTGTTAATGGATGAATATCTGCAGCAGGAACTGGATGATGGTGTGGAGGTCATCAACTGGCTAGCGGCCCAGGACTGGTGTACTGGCAAGGTGGGCATGATGGGCAAATCCTGGGGCGGCTTTAACTGCCTGCAGGTGGCCGCCTTGCAGCCCGAACCACTTAAGGCGGTGCTAACTGTCTGTTCTACGGATGATCGTTATGCCGATGATATCCATTACCGTGGTGGCAGCCTGTTAACGGAGAACTTCAGTTGGGCAGCAACCATGACCTCTATTATGACTAAGGCTCCCGATCCACAGTTGTTGGATAACTGGCGTGAGGTCTGGATGCAACGACTTGAGGCCATGCCCCTGCTCGCTAAAAACTGGCTAGAGCATACCTATAAGGATGATTATTGGAAGCATGGTTCTATCAACGAAGATTATAGCAAGGTGCAGGCCGCGGTTTATTGCGTTGGTGGCTGGGGGGATGCCTACAGCGAAGCGATTCCCCGCATGATGCAGGGGTTGCCGGGTCCGAAAAAAGCCATTATCGGACCCTGGGCGCACAAGTACCCACATTTTGCTTCGCCAGGGCCTGAGATGGACTTTTTAACTGACGCCCGCCGCTGGTGGGATTATTGGTTAAAGGGCATGGACAATGGTGTTATGGATGAGCCCACTGTGGCTGCCTATCTGCAGGACCCTGTGCCACCACAGGCACACTATGATCAACGCCCAGGACAATGGCTTGCGGCCCAGCAGTGGCCAATGCAACCGGCAACCCAAGGCTTTTGTTTAACCGCTAACGGAGAACTGGCCGAGCAGGCAGCAAGCGGTCAGGTGACCGTTGCCAGTCAGCAAACCGTGGGGGCTGCCAGTGGGGAGTATTGTGTGATCTGGTGCGGGGCTGATTTCCCTACGGACCAACGTGTGGATGATAGTTATAGTCAGTGTTTTGATACGCAACCCTTAACAGCAGACATTAATCTTTTAGGGGCTGCGCAGTTGCAGGTACGGGTCACCAGTGATACGGATTGCGGGCAGCTAATAGCGCGTCTGTGTGATGTGGCACCAGATGGTAGCAGTACCCGCATTACCTATGGGGTATTGAACTTGGCACTGCGTGACGGGCTTGATAATCCACAAGCCATCAAACCCGGTGAAGCTATGGATATAACTCTCAAACTAGACGATGTTGGCTACCGGATTCCAGCCGGACATCGCCTGCGTTTGGCCTTGTCCAATGCCTATTTTCCTCTGTTGTGGCCAAGCCCCAAAACAACTTGCCTGCAATTGGATATGAACAATGCTCAATTAACCTTGAACCTAAATGATGCTAGCCAGGTATTGGAACGAGAGTTAGGTACTGCCTATGTACCGCCGGTGCAAGAGGTGGTGGAATTACGCCAGGGTAGCAGTGTGCGTACCACGCAAACGGACGCCCAAACGGGTCGCATGACAACCTTAATTGAAGACGATTTTGGTGAGCAGCGTTTTGTTGATTATGATCTAACCATGGGGCAGAAGTGTGTGGAACACCATAGCGTGTTACCCCAGGATCCCTGCTCTGCAAAGACGCAATGTGAATGGTGGGTGCATCAGCAGCGGGGCGATTGGGATCTGCACACCTATGTGAACTTGACGGTGACCTGTGATGGGCAACATTTCTATTTGCATGCCCAGGTTACTGCTGATGAGGGTGGAGAGCCTGTGTTTAACCGTCAGTGGCAGGAAAGTGTACCTAGGGGGGTGGTTTAAGGGGCCGTCATGGTGCTTCGTCATTGCGAGCATAGCGAAGCAACCTCCATCAGTATTGCACCTTGTCTGATGGAGGTTGCCACGGCCCTTCAGGCCTCGCAATGACGTGGTTTTATACAGGCCTCGCAATGACGTGGTTTTATACGGGCCTCGCAATGACGTAAGTGGACCTATTAGCTAAGCTGTCTTGGCCTCTCTAGTTGCTAACAAATTAGTGAGCCAGTCCGGGTCCATTTCTGGTACGGACGAGAGCAGCAGTTCTGTTTATTCCGGGTGTGGCGGTTTAAGAATGTCCGTTTTCACACCCTGTTCTACCACCTTGCCTTGGAACATCACCACTATCTCATCGGATATCGCTCGCACGGTGGCACTATCGTGGGTGATAAAGATATATGTGCTACCAAGTTCTTCCTGTAGGCGTAACAACAGCTTAAGAATGCCTTCCTGCACGATCTGGTCAAGGGCCGAGGTGACCTCGTCGCAAATAATCAGTTCCGGTTCGGCTGCCAGGGCCCTAGCGATACAGATACGTTGCTTTTGGCCGCCGGAAAGCTCTGCCGGTAAACGATCGATAAAGGATTCATCCAGCTCTATGAGTTTTAGAATCTCGACAATGCGATTGTCCAGCGCTTTACCGGATAGGCCGAGATAGAACTGCAGTGGTCGGCCGATGATATCTCGCACC
>JAERSU010000043.1 GCA_016845445.1 Oceanospirillaceae bacterium
GGGTACGCCTAACTGCGCTTGAAGTTCGTGAGCGTATGGAGGTAGATCTGTGCATTCAAGTACTATTGATCCGATTTGAGGGTTGTCCTGTAACAACTTTTTCGCCGTGCTGATTACCTCATCAGTGACTATATCCATATCCATATTATTGGTTTCATTACGTAATATGACCCTAGCAAATTCCTCGGTATGCTCTAAACCTGCTACAGCTATATGCTCACGCTTTACTGCGACACCCTGCAGGTGTCTATCGGTTAGACTGCGAGAGTCAGCAGTAATAACTCCGACTGTTTTACCTGTCATTTGATATGCCAGTGGTATTTGGATCAGGCTAGAAACAAATACGGGGATAGAGACTGCTTCTACAATAGCTTGTTGGTAAATAGCTAGAAAACCACAAGACCCAGTTATGGCTTTAACGCCTTGTTGTTCTAATCGACGCGCCGCATCAACAATTTGAGCTTCCATTTCTGGTGTGGGATTGTAGAGTAAATCAGGTACTGAGATTCCAGTTAGAATTTCGTAGCTTGTGGTAAATGGTAAGCTACTGGGATTCTTAATGTGTCCTGGTGGCTTTGGGAAATAGCTTTCCAAAGATAATACGCCAATACTGATGCCGCATATATTATTACCGCCGGTTACAATGTTCATAGATTATTCCTAGTAGCGATCCAGATTAAATGGCCGCAAATCGGCATCTGGAAGTTTGCCTTCAATGTGTTGAGTAATTAATTGTGCCGTCCTAGGTGCCATCATCATGCCATAATGACTGTGGCCAAAGGCGACGTAAAGTCCAGTGTGGTTTTTAACGCTGCCAATGCACGGTAGGCTATCAGGCATAGAAGGCCGTACACCAACCCAGGGTTGCGCTTGGCTTTTGTCCAAATCAGGGAACATGCTTGATGCCAGTTCAGCCAAACCGGTGGCTCTTGCCTCGTTAATGGGGGCGTCTTTTTCATCAAATTCCGCTGTGCCTGCGATACGTAAACCTGTTTCCATTTGCGAAGCGACAAATTTCATGTCCGCATCCATTACTGAATGATTCAATTGTAAATTTAATCCAGGGAAGGACATATGGTAGCCACGTTCGTTTTGTAACATAACTTTAACGTTAATGTTTTTAAGTAGATCCGTCGACCATGCGCCGGCGCACAACAGTATTTTACCAGTATGGTATTGGCGTCCTTGGGCTTCGTATATCCATTGGTCTTGTAGATCTGGTCGGATGGCATTCACATGTAGCCTTGCTAAATGACCACCAGCAAGCAAAAACTTGTCTTTTAATACGCTGCCCAAACGCCCAGGGTTGGTTAAACGAGCCTGATCCTTAATCACAATCGCAGCCTGAAAATCATGCGACAAAGCTGGTTCTAGTTGCTGTAATTCATGACTATTTATTCGAGCAAGATTAGCACCATATTCTGCTCTTATACGGTAATCCAAGGCATCCAAGTTGGCATCTGCTGCGTGTCGGAAAGCTTGCACATAATAGGCATCTTTAATAAGGCTTTCGGCACCAGTATTGGCAAGCAGGTTTTTGTATAAAGGGATGCAATCTTCTACCAATTGGCGCATCACTGCGGCTGACGCTCTTACCTTTTTAGTTTGTCCGTTCATAAGAAAGCGCAGGCCCCAGTATGCCATACGAGGAAGATAGCCTGGGCGGACTGTTACCGGTCCATTAGGATCCATCAACCAACCTGGTAGTTTGCGCCATAATCCTGGCAGTGACTGAGGCACAATAGACCAAGGCGATATAATACCGGCGTTGCCATAAGAAGCCCCTTGTCCTGGATCGGCCTTATCGATCAGAGTGACGGTATAGCCAGCTTGTTGTAGCTCCAGTGCGCTGCATAGGCCGACTATGCCAGCGCCAATTATGGTGATGTCTTGAGTTTTCATGCTGTCGCTGGCTACAGCTTAGCTTTTGCCAAGCGTTGCTGCACTAAAATGGGTATTAATAGGATGAGGGCGATCAAGTCGGATTCGCTACTTGGTGCCACTAATAGCAAACCGGCCACAGCCATCATTAAGCGCCAACCTTTTTGCAGTGGAGCCATAAAGTAAGCAGCTACTGCTGTAGCAATGGCAAACACACCGGTAGCGCAGGTTAGAGATACCTGCAAGAAGGAACTTAGGGTGTAGTACTCTGGCAAGACGATTAACATGGTTGGCGCATAGACAAACACCATAGGTACCAATAGCTTGCCTAAACCTAAGGTAAAGGCACTAATACCTGTGCGGAAAGGGTTGGCGCCAGCAATACCGGCAGCGGCATAGGCGGAAGCGCATACTGGCGGTGTGATTTCTGAAATAACACCATAGTAGAGTACAAACATGTGAGTCGCTAGAGCAGGCACTCCTAAGTTAGAGAGAGCTGGTTGGGCTACTGCTACTAGCATGATATACAGGGCGGTAGTCGGTAGGCCCGCTCCCATCAATATGCAAGCCATAGCAATCAGTACAAGCGATATAAACTGTTGGATTGAACTTTGTGAGAAGGCCTCAATTGTGGTCCAGTCAAGCATTGGTGCCAGCCAGGCCGCCATGTCAGCCGCACCGCCGGTCACCATAAAGCCTAGGCGAAATCCGACACCAGTGGTATTGATAACCCCGACCACGATACCCACAGCGGCCGACGCTGCGCCAACGGCAAGAGCATACTGTACACCAACGTGGAAGCTATCAAATAGGTCACGGAAACTTTGGCGTTCATTGCGATGTAGACTGCCGATGATGGTTAATGCTGCCAGTATGCCTGCCATGGTGGGACTGTAGCCTTCTCCTGAATAGGGCGATGCTTTCCAAAAGATATAAGCAAGCAAGGCAAACGGTACCAGCAAAGTTTTTGGCTTATCGAAACCGCAGAACCCCACGACTATACATAGAGCTAGACCGATAAATGCAGCCATGTTTGGCGAGTAGCCGCTAAACAGCACGATTAACAGGGCAAGTAGAGGGATGGTGGTGTACCAACCTTCACGCCATACGGCAAGAAATTTGGGTAATTGATCTTTTGGGTAGGCGCTTAAGCCTAAACGTTTGGCAGTGTAATGAACAATGGATATAACCCCGATGTAATGCATTAAAGCAGGCACAATGGCAGCAATTACAATGGTGGTATAGGGTACTTCTAGATACTCCGCCATGAGGAAACTTGCCGCTCCCATAATAGGTGGTGTGATTTGGCCGCCAGCACTTGCAGCAGCTTCTACACCACCAGCAAAGTGAGGTGGATAGCCCATGCGTTTCATGTTTGGTATGGTTAAAGAGCCGGTGGATACGGTATTGGCAATAGAAGAGCCTGAAATAGTGCCAAAGAATGCAGAGGAGACGACTGAAACTTTCGCGGGGCCGCCGGTATAACGGCCAGCAATGATCATGGCGTTGTCGACAAAGAACTGACCCAATCCCATACGTTGGGCAACAACGCCAAATAATACAAAGTGAAATACTACTGTGGAAACGACCCACAAGGTAACGCCAAAGATGCCCTCGGAAGGGAAGTACATGTTGTTAACAAATTGCTGCCAGTTGACGCCTGGATGTTGCAGGATTTGTACAGGAATATGTGGCCCAAGCAAAGCGTAGGCAACAAAGACTAAGATAATCAATGGAAGAACAAAACCAATGGTGCGACGCGCGATTTCAAGTACACCTAGAATAAGTACACTGCCTAAAACCACATCTAACATGCTAGGGTTGCCTTGGCGCATGGTCTGTTCAGCGATGCTAAAGCCTAGAAAATCAAAACCTCGCCAGCTCAACCATAAAAACAATGAAGCACCAATGGCTAATAGCATAATAGCCCAGTCGAAAAGCGGCACGTTGCCTGGACGCCACGGAGATCGTTGATAGTGTAAGCTTTGTTCAGTTTTAAGTAGTGGGAACCCAACAAAAATAAAGAAGAATATGCCTGCTAGATGAATACCCATATGTACATGGTCGACAGGAGTGCCGAAGCCTGCTGTCCATATGTGGTAAGCCGCAAAGGCTAAAGCAGCTAGGTAAAAAATGCGACTTAATACGGGCCCGTTATCCCGTAAGTTGAGAGATGAATCGTATTTCTTCTCTAACCCATCGAGGGATTTGTTATCGAGTTCGGTATCGATCTGCATGACAGTGAATCTCTATGTTGTGATTGGATAAGAGGTGAAAAAAGGGCCACCATGGGTGGCCCAAATACGTTTAAGTACGTATTCAACAGATATGAATTAATCGATCATGCCAATTTCACGATAGAAACGTTCAGCACCTGGGTGCAATGGTACACCGATGCCTTTAACACCATCTAAAGCTGTTTCTAGGGTGATAACCTTGCCTTTAGCGTGGCCGTTGTCCAACAATTTGCGTGCTGTTTTGGACCATATGGCTTTGGTGATTTGATAGATGAGTTCATCATCAATCTTGGCGTTTGTCACTAACATGCCACTAACGGCAACAGTGTTTACATCGTAATCAACACCAGGGTAGGTGCCCGCTGGAATGTTGGATGGGATGTAGTAAGGCACTGTGGTGTTGGCTTGCTTTACTTCTTCATCAGTGAAGGAATACAGTTCCATACCTTTGGTGTTGTCCAACTGAATCATTGCTGCTACAGGCGTACCAGCGGCATAGAAATAGGCATCCAATTGACCGTCAGCAAGGCGTTCTGCACTTTGAGAATTGTTAAGTTCTGCTTCATCGATATTGCCACGATTAACGCCGTGATCATCCAGTATTAGTTCTACGGCGATTTGAGTGCCAGAGCCAGCTTGGGCTATACCCACTCGCTGGCCTTTTAGATCGCCTAGGCCATTTAACGATTTGTCTTTTGGCATGACCAGATGCAGGTCTTCTGGATAAAGGTTGGCGATGACGCGCAAATCTGGTTTAGCGTTGCCTTCAAACTTACCTTTGCCATGATAGGCGAAATGCAGGGTTGCAGCGCCTGAAAGACCAGCTTCCATTTGCCCATTCTGGATGGCATTGACGTTATGAGCAGAAGCATTGGTAGATTGGGCCATAGCTACTAACCCGGGTACTCCACAGTTACCCCCTTGATCACAGGCTCGTGAACCAGGTGGATTGGAAATAGCATTAGCGATAATGCCACCAATTGGGAAGTAGGTGCCACCAGCGCCGCCGGTACCAATACGGAAGAAATTAATGTCTTGGGCAGCTACAGAGGTGCTCATTAGAGTGCAAGCCAGAGCGGCTCCAGTTAGATGGCGCATGATTTTCATGGGCATGTCCTTTTATTTTCGTTAATGGTGTAGAAAATGATCTACAGCAGATTGGGGTTTAGTAATCAGCCAGTGACAATGTAAATCC
>JAERSU010000044.1 GCA_016845445.1 Oceanospirillaceae bacterium
CAGCCAGTACAGCATAAAACTACTCTTGCATCTGAAAACATCCAAAACCACTATGCTGTCAGTCACTTCACAAGATTCTCTAAAACCATCGCCAGCATCATTGGCATCTCAATTATTTTAGCCCTGTTAGGCGTCATTACTCCTCTGGGTTTTCAGACCTTCACCGACAAAATTTTGCCTTATCAAGCACAGAACTCATTAATGGCCGTGGCTATTTTATTGATCGCTGCTGCGATGATTACGGCGTTGTTTCAGTATTATCACGATTATCAAGAAAGCGTCCTGTTTGCCAAATATCAGTCTGGTTTGGGCAAGGATGTGTTTCGGCGCTTGTTGGGCATGGATATTCCCTATTTTGATTCTCGTAATGTGGGGGATTTAACCAAGCTTGTTGATCAGGTGGAAGAAGCCAGTAACTTTTTGGTGCGCCAGTTGCTTGGTTCCATTGTGGCGTTGATTTCCTTAATTGTGGTGTTGCCCATTTTGTTTATGTATGACGTGAATCTCACCATGATTGTGCTGGGCATTGGCGTGTTGATGGCCGTGACCATTGCCTTGTCCTTGCGGCCATTACGTCAGCGGGTGATGCAGGCCTATGCCTATGATGCTGGTTTTCAGTCCACGTTGATTGAGACCTTAAAAGGCATGAAGACCATTAAGTCTTTAGCCAATGAGTCCTTCTTTCGCCAGCGAGCTAATCATTCGTTGGAAGTCAATTTATACGGTGGTTTTCATGTTGCCAAATTAAGCAATGCCGTGCGTGCCATTGTCTCCTTTCAAAGCCAGTTAATTACCATCTGTGTGATCTTCTTTGGTGCCCAAGCGGTGTTCGCCAATACTATGACTATTGGTCAGCTGATTGCTTTTAATATGTTAGCTAACAATGTGGTCAATCCCCTTGTCGCTTTGGTGTTTACGGCCAGTGGTTATGAGACCTTTCGCTTGGCTAAGAAGAAGCTGTCTGAACTTGAATCACCAGAAGAAAAGACTCTGCCATTAGATGAAGACGCCGTGTCTTTAGTGGGTGATGTGGTGTTTAAGGATGTGTGGTTTCGCTACCCTGATACCGAAGACTATGTACTTAAAAACATTAGCTTAACCATTAAGCAAGGTGATGTGGTAGGCATTGTAGGCGACTCAGGTTCTGGCAAATCAACCCTTGCCTCTTTGATTATGGGCTTTTATAAGCCCGAGCGCGGCAGTATTCAAATCAATGGCTATGATGTGTCCATGTTGCCTAAAGCCCTTCTTAGAAGTCGTATTGCCTCTGTGCAGCAAACCAGCTTTTTATTTAATACCTCGGTATTGCAGAACATTCATTTAGGTCGTTTAAATGCCAGTGTCGATGACATTCAACAAAGCTTAGTTGATTCTGGCAGTGATGAATTTGTGGATGCCATGCCTCATAAGTTTATGACGGAGCTTAGTGAGGATGCCGATAACCTGTCTGGTGGTCAGCGCCAGCGTTTAGCCATTGCTCGTGCCCTTGTTCGTAATGCCGAAATTTTGTTGTTTGATGAAGCCACTAGTGCTTTAGATAACCAAACCGAAGACACCATTAAACAAACCATCTATGCCGCTTGTAAGAATAAGACCGGCATTATCATTGCCCACCGCTTAAACACCTTAAGCTACTGCAATCAGCTTATTGTGATGAAAGACGGTGAAATTGAAGCACAGGGCACCCACGCCGAGCTGGTTGAACAGGACAACAGCTATCGTGCCATGTGGCAGGCTACACAACGACCTGATGTGTCTAGTGAGGCTTAAACAATGCGCTATAGCTTCGATGAAATCCATGCCTTAAACATGTTGAGTGACAACGGGGATTACAGTAAACGCTTTAATACGCCCAAAGACTTAAAAGTCGTCACCATGATTATCTTGCTAATACTGGCAGGCATTTTAACAGTGGCTATTTTGTTTAAGGTGGACAAAATTGTGCCTGCCAAAGGTGTACTAGAAACCAAAGCTGAACTTTTTGCTGTGCGTAATAATCAGCAAGGCTATGTGCACGAAGTGCATGTGATTGAAGGGGATGAGGTGAATGCAGGCGACCTACTTGTCACCTTTGATACACGGCTACTGGACTTGGACATTGATGCCCTACAACAGCGCCTTGTGAGCCTCTCACGTGCGCTATGGGGCGATTATTATCAATTGGCTACTGTTATTACTAATGACAAAAAAGACGCACTAGCCGCAAAACTGGCAGACATACCCTTACCCACTGTTCAGGTTGGCTGGCAACAGGCTTTGGTTGCCCCAATAGAACAAGCCCTACGCCAAAACCAACAAGCCCAGCTTGATGTCACCACTCAACTACAACAACGTCAATTAGAGCTTAACGTACAAGCACGCACCCTTGCTATGGATGAGCGCCAGCTTACCAGCATGGAGAACCTCTATAAAAAGCACATTGAAAGCCGTGTGAATGTGGAACAGCAGCAACGCCAAGTATTAGATAGTCAAAATCGTATCGATACCACACAGGGCAACATTGATCTGCTAAAGCTACAACATCATCGTTTGCAAACAGACCGCAACAAGCTGCTAAGTGACTTTGAGTTAGAGCGTATCGAGCGCTTCTATAACAACTTGGATGAATATCAACAAACTCACATTGAACTTGCCAAGCAAACCCGCATCCGCCAAGACATGGTGATTTTAGCCCCCATCGATGGCACCGTCGACGGTGTAGCCATTACTGGCCCTAAAGAACTATTAAGCCAAAACAGCACCTTGTTAAACCTGCGCCCAATCTTTAACCAAGAAGACCTGCTCATTGAGATCCAAATTCCCTCAAGCTTTGCTGTGTGGGTAGAAGCCGGTATGCCCTTTCGGGCAAGCGCACAGGGCAATAACCCCGATGATCATGGTTATATCAACGGAATCGTGGACTTTATTTCTGAATCCACCTCCGAAGACAAACAAGGCGGTGCACGGGTGTATCGCATGATTGGCAAGATCACTGAGTTTGACTTGTCTGTTAGAGGCTTGGAGCCTGCTTTTTTGAGACCGGGCATGGAGTTAAACGTGGAAATCAAAGCTGGGAAGCGCCGCTTGATCAATTACATTTTTGATCCCTTTACCAAGCATTTTAGAACTGCCTTTAGTGAACCAGGCTAATGTCTACCATGCGTTTATTTAAAGCAGCCAACCTCGTCATCATTGGCCTGACGATTAGCCAAACGATTCTGGCAGAAGAACAACCACAAACGCTCACTTTATCCTTAAGTGAATACATTGCCCTGTCCCAACAACAAAGCTTTGAAGCCATGCAATATCAGCAAAACCGCTTGCCGCAACAACTGCAATTGGACGTTGCTGATCAACGCTTTATGCCCACTGTTGAATTGTCCTCTAAACTAGGCAGAGAACAGAACGATTTATACAGCAGCACCTACACTGATAACCACACTTCTGGCATTGATAGTACGGCAAGTGTGGCTTGGTTATTACCAACGGGAGCAAACCTGTCACTGGATTACCAATACCAGCATGGCCTAACCCATGGACTAACCAACTTAGGCATACCGGAAAGTAAACAGCACAACATCACCACCACTTTTAGAATCGACCAGCCCATCATTGGTGGCCTGTGGCAAAACCAACAGCGTCTTCCACAACAAAAAGCGAAATTTCAATGGCAGTATTACCAGTTACAAGGCAAGCTGCTAAAGCTTCAAACCCAGCAAGAATCCCTAGCGGCCTTTTTGGATTTTCAGGAACAAGTGGACTTAGTCAAACTGTTAACCGAATCCCATCAATACAGCCAGTTTAGAACCCAAGCCACCAAAGCCCGTTTAGACGAAGGTCAAGTAGTGAAAGCTGAATTGCTTTACGCCCAATTAGATGAACATCAACGGCTAACGGAGCTTAAAAAAGCACAGGATGAACTATTACTCATTCAGCAAAAGATCAGTGCACGCATTAATAGCCATTTGCCCATTGCATTAACACCCAAGTTGTCCATGCAATCCTTGGATCAATGCACACTTTTTACGTCTGTTTCAATAGCAACCCAACAAACAACTAACCACCCCGATTATCTGCTAAGCAAACTCAATGTTGAGATCGCCCACAACGACTACCAACAAACCCGCTTTGATCTATGGCCACAAATTAATCTGTTCTATCAAAACACCGACAAAGACCAATTGCTCACGCAAAACACCAGTGAGCAAAGCTGGGGCATAGAGGCTTCTTATAAGCCCATCAATACAGCCAGTAAGCTTAACCAACAACAGGCCAAAAGCGAATGGATCAACGCCAGTTATACGTTAGAAGCCAAGCGCTTAGAGATGCAAAAAGATCTCAACTTATTAACCGAAAGTAAGCGTCAATTACAAGAACAATTAGCCTTAACCCAACAGGGTGAAGCCCTAGCAAAACAAGCCTATTTACACGTAGAAGAACGCCATCAGCATGGCGTAGACAGTGTACTGGATGTGAAAGCGGCACAAGATGAATGGGTGCAACAACAACGTAAGTGTCTGTCTGCACTAAAGGCACTACTTAAAAACCGCTTTAACCTACAAGCACAAATGGGGTTGATAGCCACCTTATCAACAAAGGCCTGTCACAACTATTAGGCAAATATGTACAGCCCATACATTGCACTATCAACAATTGTTAAATAAGAAAAGGGAACCAGTCTTCTCTTAGCACCTGACCTGGGACCATATCATGGCCAGGAAACGGCGGTGATGTTGGGCCTGGCCGCTGCACATAGCGGGCATCATCGCCCATCAGACGTACAGAAAAGGCCCGTCGACGCTGACTGGT
The DNA here is from genome assembly GCA_016845445.1 of Oceanospirillaceae bacterium. Taxonomy (GTDB): domain Bacteria; phylum Pseudomonadota; class Gammaproteobacteria; order Pseudomonadales; family Balneatricaceae; genus Njordibacter. The sequence goes on from JAERSU010000044.1 coordinate 4,789, forward strand.
TTCATTAGCGCGGGCACCATGCAAGGTATCAAAG
>JAERSU010000045.1 GCA_016845445.1 Oceanospirillaceae bacterium
GTCCTATGAATATTTGTATCGTTTCAACATTTAGTTGCTCGTTTGAAGACTTTAACGCGTGGGTTGAAGTCTGTCGTGAAAAAGCAAGCTCATTTATCACCGACCATCAGCTGGCCAAGGTCGACGAGCACAAGTCGATGCTTATGCTCAACTGCATTGACATGGATAAGCTGGAAGCGTTTCTTTCAACCCCAGAAATGCTGGCATGGGACCAGGCTAACGACTGTGTCGATACCGTCTATGCCCTTGAACAAATAAGCTAGACAGGCAGCTTCAGTACTTTTTCATAAAATCACGAGCCCAATAGCACACCGCTCTGTTGCCGACTTTGATCAAAATGCTTTGTACTCGAGTAGCTCCTCGGAGCGGCAATAGCCCGATACAAAGCGCCACTGCTCATGTAGCTCAATGGTCATATGTTCACTGGCACTGGTGCTGGCAAAGACATCCAATATCTCTTGTGCGGAATTGGCCTGCCAATGGCAAAAACCAATCTCGTCACCAAGCCAGTGCTGGCGACAGATAACGTCGCCCGTGGCCGTCTCACACCATTCAACCCAAGCGCGTTTGGATATATGCTCTTCAGGCGGGTCAGCTTGCTCCGGTGGTAAGCAATAGGCCTTGCGGGATGCATCGCTATGAAAGCGATGGATAGCTATAAAGTCCTTCATCGGATGGTCTCCTTTTCATGGTTGCGTTTAACCAGTTATTTGGCAGTAAAGTAACCTGACAGGCTACTTGCCATACCCAAGGTTACCCCCCCCTTTTTTTAAAAACTAGTACAGTTTTAGTACTGGATTTTTCTAAAAGAAGGGGTAATCTCCATTGCTGTACATGCAGATAATCATTGGCAATATATGGAGCCCCATAATGGAACGAATGATTTTGGAACTGGATATAGTGGCAGCCAAGCAGGCCGAGTTTTTGACCATTTTAAAAGATGCCTTGCCCGCGACGCGGACCTATGCAGGCAACTTGTGCGTAAAACTTTGGACCGTAAAGAACGACAACAGTAAGGTCCTCTTGTATGAAGAGTGGGCCAGCTGCAGCCACCAAGAGGCCTATGCTCAATGGCGCGTCGACACGGGCTTTGAAGATGCCATTGCCCAATATGTTATGGATGAGAAGCTAATGTGGCTGCTAGAAGAGTGCGGCGCACAGCATGATACACATAATCGCCTTTACCGGCCTATATGTTGACTATTCTCAATAACATAGAACACTATCCGATTTTAATGACGTTTCAACCAGTCTATCAGGCATGGCAAAGGATGCTTTATACCCATCGAGCAGCGTTTCATCGTAACCTCTGGCCTTAGCCGACTTGCCAGACACCAAGATAGTGACATTTGTCTCTTTTAGGCTTTCGAGGTGCTCATACAAATCGCCGGTACCTTGGCCAACTATTTCACCAGCACTTTTACAATTTAGTATGTGCACCCCATCTGCTGCTAAAAAGAGGGTCACATCATGGCCATTTTTATCTGCAGCAAGGGCCACCATTAAACCTAGTGTGACTTTATTTTTGAATTCCAAATCACTGTGGATATGAACCAGTACGTTAGCCATTTTGTTATTCCTATATATTGGTTTATGTTACAGATCGTTGTATTTTTTTGAGCTGCAGAAGCGAGCTATCTAAATCAAATTGCTTTTTCTCAGAATCACATCACGGTGCCGATACTTAACCAAGCAATCGTCAGCGTGGATAAAAAGCCAACAATAAAGGCGACCGTGCGCACCACCGGAATGGCCATGGCGTAGGCTATGGCATAAACAAACCGAGCCCAAAAGTAGCTCATTGCCGCTGTCGCCAACAATGCACTTTCTACCCCTACCACCTCAGCCACCAGTACGGCAGAGGCAAAAGGGATGAGGTTCTCAGTTGAATTAGTATGGGCGAGTTGCAGCCGCGTCGCCCAGGCTGACTGGGAGGCTGGGTCCGATGGATAGGATAGGGTCGCGATAATCCCTCGGGTCATAAAGCGATCTAAGATATAGGGCACCCACATAAAAACATGCAGCAACACAGCTAAGGTTAGGTAATACAATTCAGTACTCATCATGCGCTCCTTGGTTGACTCACATCAGACTGATATCAACTCATAGTTAATAGCTTGCCCAATCATTGTTATACGTCCACAGAAGCGCGACTAGTACAGCATCTGTACTAGACTGAATTACCCTAATCAATTAGCTTAAAAGAAAAGTGGTAGTAGCAAGGAGTTGCCATGTCTAACAATAGCTATTTTCAATTCTGCCCCATTGCCATGGCAGCCGAACAGTTAGAATCACGTTGGACCATGTTAATACTAAGGGAGCTGTGTTTAGGCTCCTCTAGGTTCAATCAAATTAGGCGTGGCGTACCTCGCATGTCGCCTACCTTGTTATCAAAACGCCTGAAAGAAATGGAAGATAATGGCCTCATTGTCCGTAGCTCTATCAATGAGACATCAGAATTTCTTGACTATAAACTCACCCCTGCAGGTGAAGATCTCTCAACCATCATCCTAGACTTAGGCGTTTGGAGCAAAAAACACACGGATGCTAACAAGAATTTAGCCAACACGGATGTGGCATTATTAATGTGGGACATCAGGCGTAATCTACATGCTGAACATTTCCCATTAGATGCTGGCGTTGTGCAAGTTCAGTTTACCGATGCGGCCGAAAAACACCGTAACTGGTGGATGATATTTTCTGCCCAAGAGGAGCCAGACGTAGGCCCAATCGAGCCACCTCAAGAGGTCGACCTATTCCTAAAAACGGACGTGCGCACCCTTACCGCCGTATGGCTTGGCTATAATAATCTTGACGCAGAAGTGCAGGCTAACAACATTCAATTAATGGGCCAAAAATGCCTGCAGGAATCGCTGCCTAGGTGGTTCGGCCCTGGTGCCTTTGCACATGTTGAATATAACGGTGTGGTTAGCCAAGACTAATAATGGCGTGCTAGAACCGTCATTGCGAGGCCGCAGGCCGTGGCAACCTCTTTGAGGCGAAGTGCAATACTGGATGAGTTTGCCGCGCTACGCTCGCAACGACAAATCGGGCCCCAACCGTCATTGCGAGGCCGTAGGCCGTGGCAACCTCTTTGAGGCAAAGTGCAATACTGCATGAGTTTGCCGCGCTGCGCTCGCAACGACAAATCGGGCCCCAACCGTCATTGCGAGGCCGTAGGCCGCGGCAACCTCTGTGAGGCGAAGTGCTATGCTGGAGGAGTTTGCCGCGCTGCGCTCACAACGACAATTTGCAGGCACTATAAAGGCATATTGCATATACCCATTCATTTATGTACACTTATGTACATAATAAACAAGAAGCCGACCCTATGACGCTACCCTATTCTGCTTGGCAAATAGCCAAACAAAGCCTTACCAATCACAAGAATTGGACACCCGCATGGCGCACCAAACAGCCTAAAAAGCACTATGATGTTATCGTTATAGGCGCCGGTGGCCATGGCTTGGCCACGGCCTATTATTTGGCCACTCAGCACAATATCAAACACGTCGCCGTGCTCGAAAAAAACTGGCTTGGTGGCGGCAATACGGGCCGTAATACCACAGCCATTCGATCCAATTACTTTTATCCCGAAAGCGTTGCCTTGTATGATTTATCTGTGCGCTTGTACGAGAATCTATCTGCTGAGCTTAACTACAACGTTATGTTTTCACAACGCGGCATGCTAGTCATGGCTCACTCTGAAGCAGAAATGGAAATGGCCAGTCGCATGACCAATGCCATGCAAATTAACGGCACTGACGCTGAACTATGGGGCCGTAAAAAAACCGCCAAACGTATACCGGTATTAAATTATTCTGATACTGCGCGCTACCCTATTCATGGTGGCGTTTGGCAAAGTAGAGCGGGCACCGGGCGCCATGATGCTGTGGCCTGGGGCTATGCCCGCGCGGCTGACAAGGCTGGCGTAGATATCATTCAGAACTGTGAAGTTACTGACTTTATTGTGGAAGGCGGACGTTGCCAAGGCGTCAATACGCAACTTGGTGAAATCCGTGGCGAACAAACGGCCATGGTGGTTGCAGGTCACTCATCACCCTTGGCTAGCCTAGCGGGTTTCTCCTTGCCTTTGCATTCTTATGCTTTGCAGGCCTTTGTCACAGAGCCGATTAAACCGGTTTTGGACACGGTGGTTTTTTCCCCTTCTTATGGCACCTATGTCAGCCAGTCTGATAAGGGCGGCTTGGTATTTGGCGGGGCCTTGGACCGGGTACCCTCCTATGGTCAAAAGGGTAATTTACCCATGCAAGAACAGGTCATTACCGGTCTAATTGAAATGATGCCCATTGCTCAAAGGGCAAAACTACTGAGGCATTGGGCCGGCATAGTGGATGTAACCCCGGATAGCTCACCCCTAATTGGCGGCACGCCCCTACCAGGGTTGGCGCTAAACTGCGGCTGGGGCACGGGTGGCTTTAAAGCCATTCCGGCAGGTGGATTTTTAACCGCCCATTATCTAGCCAAAGGTGGCCATCACGAAATCAGCAAACCCTTCGATTTGTCTCGCTTTGAGCGTGGTGAATTGATAGACGAAGGCGCCGCATCCGGTATTGCCCATTAAAACCGATTAAAGAACAACGATTATGCAACAGTTCCCTTGCCCATATTGCGGCCTACGCAACGAGACTGAATTTCACTTTGCAGCCGAGTCTGGTAAGACTCGGCCAGATACCAACACACCCATTGATGACAAACACTGGTCTGATTATCTGTATCAGAACTATAATCCCAAGGGCACAAGCAAAGAGGTGTGGATGCATCTGGCTTGTCGAGAAGTGTTCTTAATGACCCGTGACACGGTCAATATGGATGTCCTTGAAGTACAGGCATTGCGTGGAGAGCATCATGACTAGTTTTCGACACACCTCATGGGGCCAGGTAGACCGTCAAAAATCCATTCCATTCACCTACCACGGCAAAGCCATGTCTGGGTATGCCGGTGACACGGTGGCTTCGGCATTGATGGCCAATGGCGAAACCATCGTTGGCCGCAGTTTTAAATACCATCGCCCTAGGGGCTTTTGGGGTGCCTCCTGGGAAGAACCAAATGGCTTTTTTGATATTCAAGTGGGTCAACAGCACTTTACCAATTGCCAAGGCACTAGCACCCAACTATTAGCAGGCATGAGCATCCAATCCATTAATGGCTTCCCCTCTGCGCGCTATGACATCAAGGGTGGTTTGGATTTATTGCAGCGCTTTATGCCTGCTGGTTTTTATTACAAAACATTTATGGCGCCAGATTGGCACCTATTTGAACCAAGTATTCGCCACATGGCGGGTATGGGCCGCTTAAATGGAGAAAACCTGCACGCCGATAGCCTTAGCCAAAAACAATTTCGCAATGTACAAACCCTGGTTGTTGGGGCAGGTATTGCGGGCCTAGAAGCAGCCTATCAAGCCGCCAAGGCAGGCCAGCGCGTACTATTGGTTGATGACAAAGCTAACCCAGGGGGTAGTTATTATGGCGGCCAAGGCTTAATAGAGGAGCAAGCATCTGCAGACTGGATTGCCCAGCGCCTAGCTGCCCTGCAAGCCATGGGAGCAGAAGTCATGCTGAGTACAACGGCATTTGGCATCTACGATCATCAGCTGGTCGCCCTCGCCCAACAGGACAATTTAACCAGCACCAGCAAGCTAATCAAATTGCGTGTTGAGCATTTAATCATTGCCACGGGATGCATTGATCGCCCCCTGTTGTTTGCCAACAACGATTTACCGGGTATCTGCTCAGCCCATGCAGCCAGAACCTGGCTACAAAGCTATGGCATCGTCGCGGGCCAGCGCATTGGCCTTGCCATCAACCACCGAGGCTACGCTGAGTTAAGCAAACAGTTCACAGCAGCCGGGGCAGAAGTTGTTGACATCAATTTGAACAATGGGCCTATTTCCGCCCATGGCTGGCGCCAGCTTAAGTCCGTTAAACAAGGGCGACAACAGCATCAATTAGATAGTCTATTAACATCAGCAAGCTTAACGCCTGTACTTAGTTTATGGAGCCAAGCAGGTGGGCAGTTAAAGTGGCATGCGCAATGGCAAACCATGCTACCCGCAGACGGCCCTGCTTGGTGTCATGTGGTGGGCTCGGCCGCTGGCCACTTTGGCGACGCTGAATGCCTGCATTCAAGCAGACACTACGCCCAACGTATCCCACATAAAGATACTGCCTTTGTCATTGTTAACCAACAGCCAAATGATAACCAAGGCAGACAGTGGGTGGATTTTCAAAATGATGTAACCAGCAAGGACATCGCCCTGGCGGCAAGAGAAAATTACACCTCAGTGGAACATTTAAAACGTTATACCACCCTAGGCATGGCCATTGACCAAGGCAAAAGTTCAAATATCAATGCCTTAATGCTAATGGCCGAATGCACTAACAAACCCGTTGCCGCAGTAGGTACCACAAAATTCCGCCCGCCTTTCACCCCACAACCATTAAGCATGTATCGGGGTAAATCTAGCGGCAAGCTATTAAACCCACCTAAACGCTTGCCTTTAGAGCAAGAACATAGGCATATGCAAGCGGCACTGAAGGAATACGGCGGCTGGTTACGCCCTGCCTGGTATGGCACTCAAGCATGGGACCAAGCTGTCAATCAAGAAGTGCTCCACGCAAGAACCAAGGTTGCCCTATTGGATGCCACCCCTCTTGGCAAAATTGAAGTGATGGGGCCTGATGCCAAAGCCTTTTTAAACTTCGTCTACTACAACAACATGGCCAGCCTTACAGCCGGGCAGATTCGCTATGGCTTTATGCTTACGGAGAAGGGCGTGGTATTTGATGATGGCGTACTAACCTGCATCAACAACCACCATTATCTAGTTTCCTGCTCTTCCTCACATGCTGATGGCGTGGAAGGGTGGCTTGAAGCGTGGCGCCAGGATGGGCATAACCCCGAACGCATTTTCATTCACAATACCACTGCGCAATGGGCCACACTGACCATTACCGGCCCAGCAGCTAAATCCTTGATGCAGTCCATGGACTGGGGAGTGGATCTAGACAATTTGGCCCATATGCAATTTACTCAGGGCAGCTTTAAGCAACACCCTGTGCGCATTGCGCGCGTCAGTTTCACTGGCCACACCAGCTATGAAATTTCTGTTCCTAGCAGTCAAGCAAAGTCTCTGTGGCACACCCTGCTTGAACAGGGCAAGCCCTTTGATATAGCCCCCATTGGCTTAGAAGCGCTGAGCGTTTTACGGGCAGAAAAAGGCTTTATTATCATCGGTAAAGACACCGATGGTGAAACCATGCCTCAAGATCTTGGCTTCGCGGGACCACTGCGCAATAAAACCCAGGCCTACATTGGCGATCGCAGCCTACGTTTAGAAAAAGCCCAAGGCACGAACCGCCAGCAACTAGTGGGAATAACAGTAAATGGTCAGCAGCCTCTTGCGACCGGTGCCCATATCGTTACTGGCGAACTGGAAAATAAACAGTCTATTGGCTATGTGACTTCCAGTTACTTTAGCCCAACCCTTAACGCCCCCATTGCCTTAGCATTAGTAAAAAATGGTCATCAACGAATGAACCAAAAGGTCACTGTTTTTAACCAGGGCAGCCAACTAATCGCCACGGTTACTCAGCCTACTTTTGTCGACCTAGAAGGAAATTTCATTGATGCGTAACGATAGCCCACGCTGGCATACCTATGAATCAAGCTGGCCAACCTATAACGGCGATGGCTTTAGCCTAAGTGAAATTCATCTAGGGAAGCAGTACATTGTTAGCGGCCTGCAGAAAAACATGAGCAGCTATATGGGCGATCTACCGACCATCAGCTGGCCAGATATAGCCATGGGGTCGAACTATTTGCTCAATTTAAGACGCGATAGGGTGTTATTTGTGGGTGAGAAAAGCTTCCCTGAAGGCTGGCAACATGATCACCATATTGCCATATCCGATGTATCTGATGCCTATCATGTTTTTAAGCTAGCGGGTGACGCTGCCCTGCAGCAACTTAAGCAACTGATCAATTTAGACATTGATCAAGCATCTGCGTCTTTAGTACGCATGGTTGGCCAACATGAACTTATTATCTACCGCCACCAAGAAGAGGACACCTTCCTCATCCATGTGTTAAGGCCCCAAGCAGAGGCCTTATGGCAGTATCTAACAACTAAAAGCTGATGTTAGTTTAATACGTCGGCGCCACCGGCAGCTTTACCTTTAGCAATAAAGCCAGCCAGCCTTTCATGGGCATAGGCACCCGTGCTTGGTGGGGTAAAGTTGCTAAGGGTATCCTGCCAGATTTTCGTCGCCCGTTCGGCTGAACTTTGACTACCCGCTTCAACCCAAGAACCGTAGTTCTGTAGGTCAGCCACTAGTGGTTCATAAAAGGCATTTTCATACCTAGCAAGGGTATGCTGGGTGGCAAAGAAATGCCCACCTGGATCCACTTCATACATTGAATCCCATGCCAGCTCAGCATCATCAGCATTCACAGTCAAGGTCAATTCCGCCATGGTCTGTAATGCTTCAAGGTCGTTAATAAACTTTTCATAGCCAAACGACAAGCCACCTTCAAGCCAGCCTGCGGCGTGTACCGTAAGAGTGGCATTGGATATGGCTGCTCCCCAAAGGGCCATGTTAGTTTCGTTGGCAGCTTGCATGTCGGCGCAGTTGGCTGCCGCACCCGTAGCCGAGCGCCAGGGCAAATCGATATAACGGGCTAACTGGCCGGCACCAATTTGCATTTGCACATGGGCTGGGGTACCGAATGCTGGGGAACCCGATTTCATATCAACATTGGAACTAAAGCCACCATAACTCACTGGTGCGCCAGATTTGGCTAATTGGGCCAAGGTAATGCCGCACAAGGCCTCAGCGTGCTGTAGTGTTAGGGCACCAGCCACGCTAATTGGTGCCATGGCACCCGCTAAACAGAAGGGCGTAATGATGGTCATTTGCCCGTGACGAGCAAAATCAATGATGCCCTGTGCCATGGGGTTATCAAGGGTACGCGGTGAATTGGTATTGATCACCGTGGATGCCCATACACCATTAGCAAACTCGTCATCGGCAATATTCCAGCCTTGACGAATCATGTCAAAGCTTTGCTCAACTTGGGCGCGCCCGCGCGCATACACAAACAAGGGTTTATCACCATATCTCATTTGCGTGTCCATCATGGCGTAATGCCGCTCGTGCAAAGGCACATCCTGTGGTTCAACGGCAGGCCCGAAGGTATGCAAGACATCAAAACTCTGCACTAGTTTAATGGTTTCGACATAGCTCTCTAGGTCACCAGGCCTGCGACCACGCACCAAGTCCGTGGCATTTGGGCAACCCGCACCGGCTTTAAACAACATGCTACCGTTGGCATACAATTGTTCACGCAAGGGATTGATGGAGCGCATATTGATCTTATTGGGTGCCGTTTGCAGGGCAGCCTCAACAATCTCACGACCAATAAACACCATGTCGTCTTCTACCTTCGCACCCGCCTCACTAAATAAACGGCGAGCCTCTGGCAACAACACCTTCATGCCCAGCTCTTGCAGCACTTTTAGGGCCATTTCATGAATAGCGGCTACCCGATCTGCGGTGAAAATTTCTTGTGGTTTAAAAGCATGCTTTAACTGACGATAGTTTTTCGCAGGCGCAGCATGAGCCACCTTGCGATCTCCACGACGACGGCTTCTACGTTTGTTTTCTGTGCTCATCATTACATCCTCATTTTGCTGCCATCGGTGTCATAAGGTGACATAGGAATTATAGTCGCTGCACGCAACTCACCCATGACATGAACAGAAAGCTGGGTGCCGTCTTTGGCTAGGTCGCGATCAATTAAAGCCATGGCAAAGCTCTTTTGCAGGCGATGCCCATAGCCACCAGAGGTGGTTATACCTACCACCTTATCAGCATCCCACACAGGTTCAAAACCAACCGGATCGGCCAAATCACAATTAACTTCCAACATACATAAAATACGCTCTGGGGCAGGTGCGCTAGAAGCCGCCTGGCGGCCAATAAAATCCCCTTTGTCCCATGCAATCCATCGATCTAGGCCAGTCATGGCTGGCGTATAGCCTTGGGTAAATTCTGCATTCCATATGCCAATGCTCTTCTCTAGGCGCATGGATAGCATGGCATTAAAACCAATTTCTTTAATACCCAATTTAGCACCTTTATTGAGTAACAGCTTACGTAAGCTTGCATGTTCAGTGACCGGGCAGTTGATTTCATAGGCCAGCTCGCCAGACAAGGACAAACGGGCTATGCGTGTCCGATGGAGGCCAATATCGGCTTGCATACAGGACATCATGGTCACCGAGTTAATATCGGTATCGCTGATCTCTTGCAGAAGTTGCTTGGCCTTTGGACCGTGAATAGCAAAGCCTTGCATGGCTTCTGATATATCTTCTACCGTTACCCCATCAGACATATGCTGCTCAAACCAACGCCTATGGAACTGACGCAGGTAATAGCTGCCCATCAACCAATATTCGCCTCCGCCCCAGTTAAAACAAGTCAGGTCACCTTTTAATCGGCCATCCTCGGCCAACATAGGCGCTAGCTTCACCTTGCCCGTTGTTGGCAGCTGACAAGCCAATAGTTTATCTAACCATTGCTTGGCATTGGGGCCAGTTATTTTAAATCTTGAGAAGGCGGAGATGTCTAGCAAGGCCACATCGTTTTGGGCAGCTTGACACTCTTGCGTCACTATGGGGAAGGCAGCCGTACGGCGCAAAGTACCCGGTTCTGAGAATTTGCTATCTGGGGCAAAATAAAGCGGCGCCTCCATACCCCAAACATTGCCCCAGCGGGCATTGGCAGCATCCATATCTGCGTAGGCACCAGGGGTCTTTAAATTACGCCCAGCAGGTAATTGCTCATTGGGATAGGTAACCACAAATCGGCGCGCGTAGAATTGCGCTGTGGTTTGGCGTATATATTCTTTATTACTGTGATGGGGCCCAAAACGCGCGATATCCATGCCAAAAATATCCGCTTCTGGGGCACCGTAAATCATCCATTCGGCAAGGGATTTACCTACGCCGCCACCTTGACTAAAGCCCGCCATAACACCACAGGCAACCCAATAGCCTTTGGGACCTACCGGCCCAACCAGGGGATTGCCATCAGGGGCAAAGGTAAAGGCACCATTGACCCAGCGACGGATACCCACATTAGCCAATTCTGGGAAGCGTTCAAAACCTATGGCTAACTCATCACCAATTCTATCGACATCTTCTGGAATTAATTCCATGCCGTAGTCCCACGGGGCACCATCCATCTGCCAGTGTTTAGGATTACGTTCGTAAACACCCAGCAATAGACCATCGTGTTCTTGCCGAGTATAGGTAAAGCCATCCAAATCAGCGACCACAGGTAATTCACCCGGTAGGTTTTTCAGTCCCTCTACGGTATCGGTAATCAAATAGTGATGTTCCATAGGCGTGACGGGCAAATCAACTCCGGCCATCAAGCCAACTTGCTTGGCCCATAAACCTGCCGCATTGACGACATGCTCTGTGTGTATGGTGCCCTTCTCGGTCACCACATCCCAACTGCCATCCGGGCGCTGATTCAATTCAATCACTCGGTTGCGCACAATAACATCGGCACCTCTTTTTTTAGCGGCACCCGCATAGGCATAGGTAGTGCCATTAGGGTCTAGATAACCTTCATTGGAATCATAG
>JAERSU010000046.1 GCA_016845445.1 Oceanospirillaceae bacterium
ATCGTACCCTGGGCCAGCCAATTGGCATCTTCTATTTTTGCCGCCTCTTCATCAAAAATATGTATAAAGGTATTACCAATAATCTTTCGCTTTTGCTCTGGATCGCTAACGCCAGCCAATTTTTCAAGGAAACGTGCTTCGGCGTCTACCCTGATAACCTTCACCCCCATATGGTCGGCGAACATATCCATGACCTGGTCGCCTTCGTGCAAACGCAGCAAGCCATTGTCGACGAAGACGCAGGTTAACTGGTCGCCAATAGCGCGATGCAGCAAAGCCGCCACTACTGAAGAGTCTACACCGCCAGATAACCCCAAAATTACCTGCTCACTGCCCACGGTTTCTCGCACGGTAGCAATGGCATCGTCAACAATATTGGAAATCGTCCACAGCCCTTCACAGGCACAAATATCACGTACAAAGCGGTGCACAATTGCCACGCCCTGTTTTGTATGGGTAACCTCGGGGTGGAATTGGACGGCATAAAAATGCTTATCCGCGCTGTACATTGCCGCAACCGGCGCACTGTCAGTTGACGCCATTAACGAAAAACCGTCAGGAATACGGCTGACCTTGTCACCGTGGCTCATCCATACGTCGAGGAATGCGTCACCATCCTCAACCAGGTCGTGCAAACCTTCCAGCAGCTCGCAACCGGGCTCTACTTTTACCCTGGCGTAACCAAACTCACGATGATCGGAGGACTGCACCTCACCACCAAACTGGGCGGCCATGGTTTGCATACCGTAGCAAATGCCCAGTACTGGCACCCCGAGCTCAAACACACAAGATGGCGCTACCGGCGCGTCATCACCAATAGTTGTCTCAGGCCCACCGGAAAGAATAACTCCCATAGGCGCGAAAGCTGCAATAGCATCGGGGTCTGCGTCCCAGGCCATAATTTCGGAATAAACCCCGACTTCCCTGACCCGTCGTGCGATCAATTGGGTGTATTGGGAACCAAAATCAAGAATAAGAATTCGTTGATCGTGAAGATTTTCGGTCATAGGGTTTACTTTTTATAGGGTCAGGTATTGATGAAAATTTGAAATAGCAGCGCATGGCAACCGGCCTCTACCCATTGCCCGCGCAAACAAAATGCTTACTTCACTGTACGGAATGCTCACTGTACAGGATAGTTAGGTGCTTCCTTGGTAATGCTTACGTCGTGCACGTGGCTTTCGCTCATGCCTGCCGAGGTAACCCTGACAAAACGCGGTTTGGTTCGCATCGTCTGGATATCGGCGCAGCCGGTATAGCCCATTGAAGAGCGCACCCCACCAACCAATTGGCTGACAATGCGATTAACCGGCCCCTTGTAGGGAACACGCCCCTCTATGCCTTCGGGCACCAGCTTTTCTGCGCCTGCACTGGCGTCCTGGAAATAGCGGTCACTGGAACCCTGTGACTGTGACATGGCAGCAATAGAACCCATACCGCGATAGGCTTTGTAAGTACGCCCCTGGTACAGTTCAACTTCACCGGGTGCCTCTTCGGTTCCGGCCAGCAGGCTACCCACCATCACACAGTTTGCACCGGCAACAATGGCCTTGGCGATATCACCACTAAACCGGATTCCACCGTCGGCAATGACCGGCACCTTGCCATCCAATGCCTTGACCACTTCGTCAATTGCCGTCACCTGTGGCACACCAACACCGGTAACAATTCGTGTCGTACAAATCGAGCCCGGGCCAATACCAACCTTGACACCGTCGGCACCGGCTTCAAGTAACGCCAAAGCGGCCTCGCCTGTGGCAATGTTGCCGCCGATGACATCGATATCGGGATAATTCTTTTTCACCCAGCTCACGCGATCCAGCACATTCCTGGAATGGCCATGGGCAGTGTCGACTACCAACACATCGACCCCGGCGTCGACCAGGGCAGCCACTCGCTCATCGGTATCGGCACTAACACCAACCGCCGCTCCTACGCGCAACTGGCCTGAACCATCTTTACAGGCATTGGGAAACCGTTGCGACAACTCCAGGTCTTTTACTGTGATCATCCCGCAAAGGTCGAACTGGTCGTTGACCACTAGCACCTTTTCTATGCGATTCTCATGCAGAACCTGTTTAACCGCTTCCGGCTCGCTGCTCTCCTTTACCGTAACCAGTTTTTCCTTTGGCGTCATAATCGAGGAAATTACCGCATCCTCGTTGGTTTCGTAGCGTACATCCCGGCTGGTAACAATGCCCACCAGGTTGCCCTGGTCCATTACCGGTACGCCCGAAATGTTGTACTGTCGCTTGATATCGAGCAACTCCTTCACCGTGGCAGAGGACTCTATAGTTATCGGATCACGCACCACTCCGCTCTCGAATTTCTTGACTGCACGGACCTCACGGGCCTGCTCGGCAGCCGACATATTCTTGTGGATGATGCCGATACCGCCAGCCTGCGCCAGCGCAATGGCCAGCCGTGACTCGGTTACGGTATCCATGGCCGATGACACCAGCGGAATATTCAGGTGGATGTTAGTCGTCAAACTCGTCTGCAGACTGACATCGCGGGCAATAAATTCCGAATAGTCAGGCAGCAGTAATACGTCATCAAAGGTGAGAGCTTCGTGAGCAATTCGTGGCATATACGAACGTCCTCTTGCATCATCTGCGTACCGGGGAACGGCATAAACAAAAATGCCAGTACGCGAAAAATGTGCAAATACAAGTAACCAATAGACAAACGGCCAACATTTGCTCGCCGCGCTAAACCCGCCATTATATGTGCCCAAAGGTTACGGGTAAACCGGGTTATGGCTAAACAAACCAGGACAACGGATATTATTTTTGTCGGATTCCGGGCCAATTGCCCGCGACTAAACATCGTATAATCGGCAAAACCGGCAAATGCGTACTGACAACGCCGGTTATATGTTTTATGGAAGCTGTCGAATGCCAGAATACAAACGCCACAACGAACCGGATAACCGCGACACAGGGGAGATTGTTTCGGTATCAACCCTGAACCGCATGGCCAGGAATACGCTGGAACACGAATTTAGTGGCATACGGGTAGAAGGAGAGATCAGCGACTTGCTGCAACACCGCTCCGGTCACTGGTACTTTACGCTAAAAGACGAAGATTCCCAGCTGCGCGCCGCCATGTTCCGCTTCCAGAACCGCAATGTACGCTTCCAGCCGGAAAACGGCCAGCAAGTGCTGTTGCGTGGCAAGCTCAGCCTGTACGAAGCCCGCGGCAGCTACCAGTTCATAACCGAGACCATGGAACCCGCCGGGCTGGGAAAACTGCAACAGCAATTCGAGCAGCTCAAAGCGCGCCTGCAACAGGAGGGCCTGTTCGATGTCGAAAACAAGCTTGAATTGCCTGCCTTCCCGCAGCGGGTAGCCTTAATTACCTCGCCACAGGGTGCTGCGATAAAAGATATGCAAAGCACCTTTGCGCGTCGCTACAAAGGTGTAGAGTTGTTGCTAATCCCGGTACCGGTACAGGGT
>JAERSU010000047.1 GCA_016845445.1 Oceanospirillaceae bacterium
CACCATGGGTTTTAAACAACATTAAAGAGGATTCTAAAATTTCCTCTTCTCGACGTTTGAATTCCCTTACCTTTCGGCTTTCTTTTTCGCGGGGAAAATAATCGGGAATCTTAGGTTTGGCGGCAATACCCCAGTTCATAACTGAAACCATTCATTTTGTGACTATAGTGTTGCAATTATTCACAAAACAAACTATTTCACAAGTAAATAATTTTTATGACCGAGATAGATTAAACAGTTTATAGAAGTTGGCACTGGTTTGTTCAGCCAACTGCGCCAGTGGCACTCCTTTGATATCGGCCACTAGTTGCGCGACTTCGGCGACGTACTTGGGTTCATTTTGTTTGCCACGATAAGGCACCGGTGCCAGATAAGGGGCATCGGTTTCCACCAAAATACGTTCCAGTGGTAACTGGCGTACTACCTCTCGCAATGACTCGGCATTGCGGAAGGTGGCAATACCGGATATGGAAATATAAAAGCCTAGCTCCAAGCAGGCGTCCGCCATGGCTTGATCTTCGGTAAAGCAATGAATAACACCACCGAGCTCTAGATCAGCATGTCGTTTTAGCAAACTTACCGTGTCTTCTCTGGCATCGCGACTGTGTACAATGAGTGGCTTACCTACCTGTGCGGCAATGGCCATATGCTGCAGAAAGCCTTCTAGTTGCTGCTCTTTGGTATCAGCCGCATAGTGATAGTCTAAACCAGTTTCACCCACGGCGATGACCTTGTCATGGGCAGCCTGTTGTGCCAATAATGAATAGTCTACCTCACCTTTAATACCTAATGGGTGCACCCCAGCAGAAGCATGAATAAAATCATAATCCTGAATTAAGGTTAGCATGTTAGGGAACTGCTGGGTATTAACGCCAATGCACAACATTTCCGCCACACCAGCGGCCTGTGTGCTGCTAATTAGCTCGGTTAAACCACCGGCATAGTGGCTGGTATCTAGTTTATCAAGATGACAATGGGAATCGATTAACATAGGTCTATTCAAACCAACTGGTACCACTGATAAAGCAGTTTTTCCAGCATCAGTTGTTGATTAATATTACGCCGTTGTACAAGGCTATCAAGACTAGCAAGTAGATCATCATGTAAGGCAAACACCTGCTTAATATCCGCTTTCTTAGCGATGGCTTGCAAGAGTTTTAGTACATCTTGGTTGCCCACCAGATGTGCTTGCTTTGTTTGTTGTAATTTAATCAGATCTTGTAACCACTGCAGCCACCAATCAAGTCGTTGTTTGACATCGGCTTTCACCCAGCTCTCAGCCACCCCTGAGACGCTAGTTTGATTGCGCAGAATAGCGGTCAGATCCACCAAACTTTGATGCCTTAAGGCAGGTGCCTGTTGCTGTAAATACTGTAAGGCTAACAAGGGCGCGCCATGTGCCATGTGCAGCACCTGTTGCAGTTCATCAACATTCGCATCAGGGTGTTGTTGAGCTAGCCATTGCTGCGCCAATTGCTGGTCTGGAATACCAATCTCCTGGCTTTGACAACGGCTCTTAATGGTGGCCAATAGTGGTTTAGGCCAGTCATGAAGTAAGATAAAAAAGGTATTATTGCCGGGTTCTTCGAGGTTTTTTAACAAGGCGTTAGCGGCGTTTACATTGAGCTCATTGGCTGGTTCAATGATCACTACCTTGGCGCCACCCTGCTGAGCGGTGGCTGACAACCAGGGCTGTAACTTGCGCACAGGGTCAACCAGTATCGCTTTGCCCTCTTCTTCTGGAGCTAGACGTTGGATGTCTGGGTGGCTATTAGCATGGCGTAGCAGGCAGCTTTTACACTGCTCGCAAGCATGACCTTGCTGGGCTTGGGTACACACTAGCCCAGCCATGAGCTGTTCAGCTAACTGACGTTTACCAAGGCCCTTGCTACCACCTAGTACAATGGCATGGGGCAAACGGCCCTGGTCATGCATGCTTTGTAAGCGCTGCCAAACAGCGCCCAGCCAATCTGGTAATGAAGCCAGGTGTTGCATACTAAATCATCGCCTCCAGCACGCCTTGTAGCTGTGCTTCAACACCGGCAATGTCTTGGCTAGCGTCAATAACCCGGAAACGCCCAGGCTCCGCTGCTGCCCGGCTTAAGTAACCCTGGCGGACTGCGGCAAAGAAACTCATCTGCTCAGATTCAATGCGATCAAGGGCATTGCGCTGCCGCGCCCGACCCATACCGACTTCAATGTCCAGATCAAGCAAAAAGGTGCAATCAGGGTTGGTATCACCATGCACCCAGCGTGCTAGCTCATCGATAAAGGCCATGGGTAACTGCCTACCATAACCTTGATAAGCGTAACTTGCATCGGTGAAGCGATCACACAATACCCACTTACCCTGTGCCAGAGCAGGCTCGATCACTTGGCTCACATGCTGACGGCGGGCGGCGAACATCAGCAATAACTCGGCATAGGGATCAACCTTTTCCTGGTGATGTTCTAGCAGCAAAGCACGAATTTTTTCGGCTATTTCGGTGCCACCTGGTTCGCGAGTGGAAAGCAGTTCAATCCCCTGCTGCAGGAGAAAAGTCTGAATAAAGGCAATGCTGGTGGACTTGCCTGCGCCTTCGCCGCCTTCAATGGATATAAACCGACCTCTATTCACACTAATTCTCTTTTGACTCACTTTACTAACACAATGGCTGTTTCACCAAGGGGCGCATTATACGCTATTTTTTCAGTTGATATTGGCGCACGTACGCCTGATGTTGACTTAAGCTTGCTGAAAACGCATGACTGCCGTCGCCCTTGGCGACAAAATACAGGGCATCGCCTGCGGCAGGATGCAATGCCGCATAAATGGCGTCTTCACCCGGCAAGGCAATAGGCGTGGGCGGCAAACCATGAATGACATAGGTGTTGTAGGGTGTTTTTTGGCGCAGATGTTTGCGGGTTATGTTGCCATCAAAGTCGGCGCCAATGCCATAAATAACCGTTGGGTCAGTTTGCAAGCGCATGCCTTTGTGCAGGCGCCGCACAAACACCCCAGCTATGGCTTGCCTTTCACTAGCCAGACCCGTTTCCTTCTCAATAATAGAGGCCATAATCAGAGCCTCATAGGGCGTCTTGTAGGGCACACTGGTGTCCCTGTTAGGCCATAGTTTAGCCAATACCCGTTGTTGCCGTTGCCAAGCCTGCTCTACCACTTCACTAGGCGACTGCTGGCGACTAAATAGATAGGTAGAAGGCATTAACAAGCCCTCAGGATGTTGGTAACCTGAGCCTTTGCCCCAGCTGGCAAACTCTGGTTCTGGTTTACCTTGCATCATAGGATGGGCCATGAGGCGATCTATAAATGCCTGGTAGGTAAACCCTTCCGGTACCGTAACGCTATAGGTGACAACGTTGCCGGCAACGAGTTTGTTTAAAATCTCATCTGCATGCAACTCTCCCACAAACTGGTATTCACCTGCTTGCAGCTTTTCATCAGCACCTTTATAGCGGGCGTAGTACTGCAATACTGTGGCATTAGCGATTAAACCGGCTGCTTCAAGTTGTCGGGCAATGGCTGGCATTGAACTGCCAGGTGCAATGGTGATGAAGGTGGCTTGTTCCACCTCTATAGGCGCAAATAACCAGGCCTGTAGCTGGCGTATGGCACCATAGCCGAGACTGATGACTATGAGTAGCATCAGTATCAGGCCCCAAATGAAGGTTTTTTTTATCACTATTAGTTAGCTAATTGGTTGGCTGTGGGCGTCTATATGAGCAGGCAAGGCTGCTAGTAAGCGCTGAGTTATTGGACCAATAGCATAATCTAGCTGGGCAAATTTAACCACTGGCCAGATACCATTTAAACTATTGGTAAGGAATACGCCATCAGCCGACTCTAACTGTGACAGCTTAATTTTTTGCTGCTGTAGCGAAATACCTAGATGACTGGCTAGCTGCATCACCTGGGCAGCCATAATGCCATTAATACCTGCGGTATCATTAATGGGGGTTAGCAATTGCCCATGCACTTCGATAAAGACATTGCTCATGACAGCGGATTGCACATTGCCCTGTTGATTGAGCATGATGCCTTCATGATAGGCCTCTGAATGCCATTCTTGGCGTGCCAGCACCTGATCTAAACGATTTAAATGTTTTAATCCTGCCAAGGATTGATTGGCACTCCAGCGCTGCTTACAGAGGCACAAGCTAACCCCAGTGCCAGATAAATGCTCTCTACCCTCAGGCCAACTCGTCAACTGCACTATGCGATTGGGTAGGACATCCTCAGGTGGCAGATAACCACGGCCACCTTGACCACGGGTGACCGTTATTTTTAGCACACCGGGGCCATTGGATGGCGCTAACAAGGTGCGCATGTCAGACTCAATGAGTTGTTTTAATTGCTGTGTGTCACAGTGAAACCCTAGGCGCTTGAGGCCTGATTCTAGGCGTTGCCAGTGTGGCGCCCAGAATTGCACATGCGTGCCGATTACGGCAATGGTTTCAAACACACCGTCGCCGTAGGCTAGGCCACGGTCGTGTACCGCTATCTGTGTTTGCGCCTGACCGTTAACTAGTACTTGCATAAGCGCTCAGATTGCCTCTACAGGCGACTAAAGATCAAGGTGCCGTTGGTACCACCAAAACCAAACGAATTGCTCATGGCGGCATCTATACGGGCTTCTTGAGCCTGATGGGGAACATAGTTAAGGTCACAACCTGCAGAAGGGTTGTCCAAATTAATGGTTGGTGGGGCCACCTGATCACGAATGGCGAGCACGCTAAATACCGCTTCCACGGCTCCGGCGGCACCTAATAAGTGACCAATCATGGATTTAGTTGAGCTCATGCGCACCTGCTCTGCGCCCACTCCTAAGACAGTCTTAGCGGCATTAGACTCGGCAACGTCACCAGCCGGCGTAGAGGTTCCATGGGCGTTAATATAATGAACCTGGTCACCGTTTAGGCCGGCATCACGCATGGCATTGCGCATGGATGCCGCTGCTCCTCTACCGTCTTCTGGTGGTGATGTCATATGGTGGGCATCACCACTCATGCCAAAGCCTGATAGTTCGGCGTAGATACGGGCTCCACGGGCTTTTGCCTGCTGGTATTCTTCCAATACCATCACACCTGCACCATCACCAAGTACAAAACCATCACGATCCTGATCCCAGGGTCGACTTGCGGCTTGCGGATCATCATTACGAGTAGATAGCGCGCGAGCGGCACCAAAACCACCTAAACCAAGTGGTGTGGTAGCCATTTCAGCACCACCGCAAATCATGACATCGGCATCACCGTAGGCAATCATGCGGGCAGAGGCACCAATATTGTGAGTACCGGTGGTACAAGCCGTCGTGATGGCAATATTTGGCCCCTGCATACCATACATAATAGACAGGTTGCCAGAAATCATATTGATGATGCTACCAGGCACAAAGAAAGGCGAGATACGGCGCGGACCACTGTTGACTAAGGCTTCGTGAGTCTTTTCAATCAATGGCAAACCACCAATACCTGAACCAATGGCTACACCAATGCGTTCGGCATTAGCGTCTGTCACCTGCAATTCAGCGTCTTGGATGGCCTGAATGGCGGCTGCCATACCATATTGGATAAATAAATCCATCTTGCGCCCTTCTTTGGGCGACATGTAAGGAGATAAATCAAAGTCTTTCACGCTGGCAGAAAATCGGGTGCCAAAGTTAGCGGTATCAAAG
>JAERSU010000048.1 GCA_016845445.1 Oceanospirillaceae bacterium
GACTCATACACTGAGCCAAGCGCAGCTAAGCCGGGGTTGTGCTTCAACACTGCCTCAACGGCCTCGCTCGAATACCCGTAGTATTCAAGGCAAATGCGATCAAGCATGTCGCCTTGTCGAGTCCGATACTTCGCAGCCGTATTCATCGGATATCATCCCCATAGCGAGAAAGACTTAATTGAAACGTCTGCTTGAGTGGTTGCCCGTTTGGCTGGAAAACCGTTTGGCCTTCGCTGATCTGTTTGATGACCCATTGCCCCCATACAAAACCAAGCCCATCAACCAACACAAGTGGCGAGCCTTTGTTGGCTTCAAGACGCATGGTTTCCACTTGAGTTAAGCCGCCGCGAAAATGCGGGTAAATGAGCCCATTCAATTCGATGGTTTCTTCCCCTAGTCCAATAAATTGCAAAGCAGGTCTGCGTAGTAATCGCTCTTGAGACTGCCAGCGATACGTTTGGCTTCGCTTAAAGTCTTGGTAGGCGGCGGTATCTAAAGAAAAACGAAAAGCCCCCAACGCCATCATGGTCTCACTCATCATTCACCCTCCGTCAAAAAGCGCACCTCTACGTTCACTAGCAGCTCTTGCTTCACGTTGTTCTAAGGCACGTTGTACTTCTCCGGCAATCGCCCGTTCATCCATGCCAGGTGCGGCATGAATTGTGATGGGCGCATCAATAGCGACACTGTTTTGCTGATAATTTGCAGGGGATACCGCTTCGATTCTGGGAGTGACTTCATTGCTGCCATCAGGTAATGCCATCACTGGCTGAGCGGCCAAAACACTACCAACCGCTGCAGTCGCGACATTACGTTTTCGTTGACCACTGCCAGAACTTGGAGACTGGGACTCGTCATCATCAAACCAGCCAGCCACTGCATCCCAAGCAGTACCGAGCAACTGAAAGGGTTTAGCGAGCAAGTCCAACTTACCAAGAAGCCAACCCACAGCGCCGCTCGTGATTTCTTTTACGCCATCCCAAAGGCCAGAGAAAAACTCGCCAATAGGTTCCCAATGCTGAAACAACAGATAAGCGGCACCGGCAAGTGCAGCAATACCCGCGACAATTAAACCAATGGGATTGGCGGTCATGGCAATATTGAGCGCCCACTGAGCCGCCGTGACGACACCCATGCGCACTGCACTTAATGCTGACAACACATTCATTCGAGCCATACCCAACTGCGCCAGCGCTAAACCAGCACTTAAGGTTCGGTAGGCTGTCATCAACGAAAGCACACCGCCTTTGAGAAAGGTAAAGGCATAGGCACCTGCAACGGCTGTAACTTTTATGGCGACCAAGCCCACGGTTGCACCCACAATCACTTTCGTGAGCATGGGGTATTCTTGTGCGGCACCCGACACCCAACTGGCCATGCCCGCGAAGAGTTCGGCGCCTGCAGCAATGGTTGGCAGCAATAAACTACCGACACTAATGGCCACACTCTCTAGCGCACTGCCCAGTCGTTTGAGGCTACCAGAGGTAGTCGCACTCATTTTCTGAGCCATGGCATCAGCCGTACCCTGCGCTTTTTGCAGTTGTTGAATATAGCTATCCAGCGCGCCGGTTCCGGCTTGCTTCAGTAGCTCGGTCATACCGGCCGAAGCTTCTTCACCGAATATTTGTTTGATTGCTTCGGCTCGCTCTGCCGATCCCAACCCCTCAGTCGCTTGTGCTAGTTCCTGCAATAACTCTGGAACCGAGCGTAAATTGCCATCAAGGTCTTTGACCTCAACACCCAGATTCGCCAAAGCATCAGCCGCCTTTTTAGGTGGTGCCGATAACCTGAGGAACGCAGCCCTTAATGCGGTACCCGCCATACTGCCTTGGATGCCCACATTGCCAAGCAAACCTGCCATCGCGGCAACTTCTTCGATGCTGGCACCTGCGCTACTGGCAACCGGTGCTGCGTACTTCAGCGTGTCACCCAACATCTGCAAGGTAGTGTTCGACGTAGTAAAAGTCGCCGCCAGCACATCACCAACACGATTCATATCTTGGGCTTGTAGCGAAAAACCACTCAAAATATTGGAAGCGATATCGGCTGTATCAGCCAATTCGCTGCCTGCGGCTTGAGCCAGATTCAACATGCCGGGTGTTGCTGCAACAATCTGATTGGTGTTGAAGCCCGCCATCCCCAAGAAGGTCATGGCCGACGCTGCCTCAGAAGCTGAAAACTGAGTTGTCTCGCCCAAGCTTCGTGCAGTCTGCTCAAGGCTTTTTAGAGACTCATCGCTAGATCGTGTAATAGCTCCCAATCTTGCGATGGATTGCTCAAAGTTCACTGCAATACTCACCGGTGCTGCAACACTGGCACCTAAGGCAACCACATCGAATAGCTGTCCACGCAAATCCGCTCGACGCGACTTGTTGGCTTCTTGAGCCTGCATGGCTTGATTCAGCCTGCGATACTTCTGACTTAAGCGATCGAGTGATGCACCAAGACGGGAATTTTCACACGATAGTTCTCGCGTAGACACACCAGCCTGTTGAAGCTCTCGTCGACTGCGCTGAAGTCGGTCACGCTGCTTGGCCAGTTCTGCAGATAAGCGCTGTGTTTTTTGCTTTGCTGCTTCAAAAGATTGCGTCAGTTGTTTTGACGGTTGCTCTGTTGAGGCCACCTCGCGCCGCAAACGAGAAAGCTCTCGACTTGCCGCTTCGTAAGCAACTCGCGCTTTGCCCACATTGGCCTCACCCAACTCAACTTTACGAATCGCACTCTGCTGATTCTTCAGACGATTAATGGATGTACCTAACTGGTTTAACTGCGCTTGAGAACCACGAACAGATGTCCGAAAGCTCTGGCCTATAGAGGCACCAATTTGAAGTGCCAACTTAAATGACGAGTTAGCCATTGAGACACTCCTTAAAAAGACATTGGGACTAATGCCGTTTTGGCAATACGTCGAGCCAAGCCATTAATTCATGGCCATCAAGCTCCAACAGTTCAGATAATTGCCAGCCGGTATGGCTAGCCAAGGCGATCAAAGATCTGCGAGCATCACGAGGGTTTAAGACAAAAAATCCTGATAGGCCTTTTGCAATTTTGCGTAATCGGCCATGTCTAACTCCAACAAATTATCGGGCGATAACTCACTCAAATTAGCAAAGAGCTGGATTTCTTTTTCAGCGTCGTTATCCACGCTTTTTTCGACACTGAGCATGTCGCGAACCTTGGGTCTGCGCAGTTGAATAACTCCGACCTTCGCACCATCAATTTCTATCGAGTGCGTTAATTCAATTTTTACCTTGCTCATGATTTTTCAGCCTCGCTGTCTTTGGTTGTTTCGGTAGTCTCTGTCGACTGGCTGGCCTTTAACGCGGTATTTTCTTTTATCAGTTCAGCAATCCGGTCGG
>JAERSU010000049.1 GCA_016845445.1 Oceanospirillaceae bacterium
GCCCAGCAGGTGCCCATGCAGGCACCATGGTAATGTTGGTGGGTGGCGATGAGGGGGCCTTGCCAAGGGCCAATCCTATACTGCAAGCGTTAAGTAGCCAATGGGTGCATTTAGGTGCTAGTGGCAGTGGCCATGGGGCAAAGCTAATCAACAATTTATTGTGCGCTGCCCATCTAATTACCACCGCTGAAGCTGTGGCTTTAGGTCAAAAAGCCGGTTTAGATGCTGCTAAATTGCTAGCTGGCATTAATGCCGGCTCAGGTCGCAGTGGGGTTAGTGAAGTAAATTTCCCTAAATGGGTACTTAGCGACAGCTTTGATTCAGGTTTTACTATGGGCTTAATGCGCAAAGACTTGGGTCTTGCCACTGAGTACATTGAGGCTAACGGCATGCAGCTAGATTTGGCCCAGCAGGTGTTGCAAAGGTGGCAGGCCAGTGCCGAGCAGTTGGCCGATGGGGAAGATTTTAATCGTATCGTTGAACTGGTGGGGTAAAACAGATGGATATGACTAATCATGGTGCCGAGCAGGTTACTGAGTTACTTAACAGGCTACTACCAGGCGGTGTTTTTGGTAGTTATGTGGCTGGCCAGCTGATGGCCGGTGAAGGCGAAACTATAAGCTTGATTAATCCTGCCACAGCTGGTGAATTTATGGCTTATCAGGATGCCCATGAGGGCGTCATTGTGGCGGCAGCAGAGGCTGCAGAAAAAGCACAAAAGCTTTGGTGGGCTAAGGCTGCCTCTGAGAGAGGTCGAATTATGTACGCCTGTGGGCAGGCCATTAGGCAGATAGATGAAGATCTTGCTTGGCTAGAATCCATTAGTGCCGGCAAGCCGATTCGTGATTGTCGCGTTGAGGTGGCTAAGGTAGCGGAAATGTTTGAATACTACGCTGGTTGGTGCGACAAGCTTACCGGCCAGGTATTGCCGGTGCCCACTAGCCACATGACCTATACTCGCCATGAACCTATTGGTGTGGTAGCCCAGATAACACCTTGGAATGCGCCGGTGTTTACCTGTGGTTGGCAGATAGCGCCGGCTATCTGTGCTGGCAATGGGGTATTACTAAAGCCGTCTGAATTAACGCCATTAAGTTCCACGGTTATTGCTCATGTTATTCAGCAAGCAGGCTTGCCAGAAGGTTTGGTTAATATTATTAATGGCTATGGCCACACCGCAGGTGCCACTGCCATTGCACAACCGCAAACGGGCAAGGTAATCTTTGTGGGTTCTCCGGCAACGGGCAGCAAAATTGCCCAGGCTGCAGCCCTGCGAACCATTCCTAGCGTGCTGGAATTAGGCGGCAAGTCTGCCAATATTGTGTTTGCTGATGCCGATGTCGATCGGGCTGTTATCGGCGCTCAGGCGGCGGTCTTTTCTGCCGCTGGCCAAAGCTGCGTATCGGGTTCTCGCTTGCTAGTGCATAGCAGTCTGTATGAGCAGATGGTTGAGCGGGTGGCTTCTGCGGCTAGCAGGTTACAACTTGGCTTGCCTTGGTTGGAAGACACCACTGTGGGACCGATTCAAAATGCTAAGCAATTTGCCCATGTGCAAAATTTGGTAGCGGCTGGCGTGGCGGCTGGTGCCAAACTAGTGACTGGAGGTCGGGGAGCAGTAGTTGGTGGTGAACTTGGCTATTTCCAGGCACCGACGGTATTAGCTGGGGTTGATAATGCCATGCAGGTGGCGCAAGAGGAGATTTTTGGGCCGGTGTTATCGGTGATGCCATTTACTGATGAAGAAGAGGCCATTACCTTGGCCAATGATACTCGTTTTGGCCTGGCTGGAGCTGTGTGGACGGCTGATGTAGGCCGTGCCCATCGCCTGGCGGCACAAGTGCGGGCGGGCACCTTCTGGGTGAATAGCTACAAGGCCATTAATGTCATGGCACCCTTTGGCGGTTTTGCTGAGAGTGGCTATGGTCGTTCTAGTGGCTATGAAGGACTAATGGAATACACCCAAACCAAGAGTGTATGGGTTGAAACAGCGGCACAGCCTGCTGCCCAGTTTGGCTATTCTATTAGCTAGGAGAAATATATGGCTGATTATCAACGTCATGTTGATTTATCAACACTGTTCCAAACCATGCAGGCCGAAGCAGCAGAGGATGTACAAGAGTTTCCTTTGCTGAGCTCTTTGCTAACATCGACCTTGTTGCAAGCTGATGATTTAGCCAGCGCCCTAGGTTTGCTATTGGCCCGCCACCTAGCCCTTGAAAGTGTTGAAGTTGACACTTGGTATGAGCAAATCAGTAGGCTTTATAGGCGTTACCCAGCGCTGGTTAAAGCCGCTGAACAGGATCTACTGTGTCAGTTGCAGGCTAACGCGGCCATTAAAAACCACTATACCCCCTTGCTGTATTTTGCCGGTTTTCATGCGCTCCAGTGTCATCGTTTGGCGCATCACTTTTGGCATCACCATGGCCAGCCAATGGCCCTGTATATTCAGTCACGCATTTTGCAGAAGTTTAGTGTGGATGTGCATCCCGCAGCACAGATAGGTGTGCGTATTTTTATGGATCATGCGGTGGGCATTGTGATTGGTGAAACGGCGGTGATTGAAGACGATGTCACCTTGTTTCAAGGGGTGACACTTGGCGGTACCGGCAAGGCCAGTGGCGATCGACACCCAAAAATTCGACAAGGCGCTTTTATTGGCTGTGGAGCACAAATTTTGGGTAATATAGAGGTAGGCCCTAGAGCAAAAGTAGGAGCTGGTGCGGTGGTAGTAAAATCCGTTGCAGCTGGTGATACCGTGCTAGGGCCGGTGGCTAAACCTTATAAAAACTAACAACAGGAGCCCTAATTATGCAGAATCATCTAGGTATTGATCATCCGCTGGTTGCCGTACGAGACATGGATAAGGTGGCGGCAGATTATGAGCGTTTGGGATTTTATATCAATCCACGCCATCATCATCCTTGGGGTACTGATAATCATTTGTTGATGTTCCCCGACAATTTTATTGAGTTAATTAGTGTTTATGACGCTAGTTTGCTGGATATGCAGAATGATCGAGGCTTTGCTTTTGGTCGTTTTATCGATAACAGCATTCGTCGTCGAGAAGGCATTGCTATGGTTGCCTTGCATAGTGAGGATGCCCGTGCTGATCATGCCTTGATGGAAGAGCGTGGAGTGGCTAACGATGGCATAGTGGATTTTCGGCGTGTGGCCCATCGACCTGATGGTAGTGAAGAAGAAGCGGTGGTGTCCTTGGTGATGTTGATTAATGAGCAAACGCCTGCCGTATCACATTTTTTCTGTCACCAGCACAAACCTCACCTAGTGTGGGTGGATGAGTGGATGCAGCATCCAAATGGAGCAAATGGCATTACTCGCGTTAGTTATGTGGCTAATAATCCATTTGATTTGTATATGCGCTTTGCCGGCATTTATGGCGAACGGGCCATTAGTGAGCATGAATGGGGTTTGGAAATTCAAACGGATAGGGGCTGTTTTGAAGTGCTTTCCCCAGTGTATGTACATAAGCGTTTTCATGGTGTGCAACTGGATCTGGCAAGCGGTGATCTACCCACTGGTGTGGCTATTCGTGTCTCTACCAAAGATATTGCAGCTGCCCGACATATTCTGGAAAACAATGCAATCGAGCATGTCATTACCCGAGATGGCGGCCTTCGAGTGGGCCCTGAATACGCTGGCAATACGGTGATAGAAATTTACCCCCATGCTTAAACTTAGTCACAAAGGGCTTAACTATTTTAGTGTGGCGGTGCAAGAAGGGACCGTACGTGCCGCAGCCGATCAGCTTAATATTGCCCCATCGGCAGTCAGTCGAAAGATCACTCAGCTTGAACAACAGCTCGGCAGTCAACTAGTAGAACGAGGCCGCCGGGGTGTCAAACTCACCGAAGCAGGTCAGCTACTGATGGACTATGTGCAGCAAAACCAAGCCTTGCAGCAAACCTGTGTATCGGCTTTAGAAGACTTGCACGGTCTAGAAACAGGTCAGGTAGATCTTGCTGTTGGCGAAGGCTTTGTGAATGGTTTAGTAGGGGAAGCTCTGCCACCTTTGCAACAGGAATACCCACAGTTACACTATCAATTACATTTTGCTGGCACCAATGAAGTCATCCGTCAGGTTGAGTTGGACGAGGTGCATATGGGGTTAGTATTTCATCCGCCACAGCACCCACGTATTAGCTCACACGCGGTAGCAAAACAACCTTTGATGGCGGTGATGACGCCGGATCACCCTTTGTCTGGAGCAGCCACATTGGCCATTGGTGAGGTACAGGCATACCCTTTAGCCTTGCAGACTGATGCCTTTGGTATTCGACAGCTACTGGCACTGGTGGAATTTGAACAACGTATTAATTTGCAACCTCAGCTGGTGACCAATTCTATCGCCGCACTGAAACAGTTTGCCCGTCACCAGCAGGGTGTTACCGTGTTGCCTGAGTTTGTTGTGCGCCAGGAAGTGCAGCAGGGGCTGTTAACCTGTGTGCCCTTGCAGCACAGTCTGCTGCAAAACGGTGAAATCCATCTCATTACTCGTCAAGGTCGCCGTTTGTTGGGTGCCCCGCAAGTCATGCTGCAGCATCTACGCTGGTGGTTAACTCGATTGTAGCCTACACAGCTGTGGTTTAACTTCCAAAGATTAAAAAATAACTTGAAAAACTATAAAACTAGTTTTATAGTTATCTTATGAATACAGAAACTATAAATATCGACCATGCCGCTGCCGGCTTTGCTGCTGCAGGGGCATCAGCCCGTCTTGAAGTACTGCGTTTGCTAGTGCGTGTGGGCGATGCTGGCCTAAGCACCCAAGCCATTCAACAACGTTTGGATATTCCTACCTCAACCCTTGTGCATCATTTAAAGCACCTGGTAACAGGTAACCTAGTGAGCCAAACCAAAGAGGGTAGAGAGCTTATTAGCCGCGCCAACTTTGATCATATCCGCTTGCTGGCCGATTTCCTCTTACATGAATGCTGTATAGAGAGTTGCAAGAGTAATAGGAGTGCATGACATGACCAATAGCAACTGCTGCGATAGTTCAGTGGAAGAACAACCAACCTCCTGTTGTGACACAGCAGAGGTAAATAACACATCCTGCGGCGACCGGCAAGAAGAAGGGCCTGCGTCTGCCTGTTGCGATACCAAGGCCAAGCCAAGTCAGTTACAGATCTGGAAAGATCGCTTGTTAACAGCCTGGAGTCTGATTGTGTTAATCCCTGTGCTGGTGTGGCTATTGGATAGCCAGCAATGGCTGGGTGTCATGGGCATAGCAACGGGTGCACTCATGGGCACCTTGCCATACATTGTCTTTGCCGTACTCATGATTGCTTATCTAAAGGCCACCGGTGCCGAGCACATGGTGGCCAAGGCCTTTGAGGGGCGTGAAGTACGCATGATCTTTATGGCGGCCCTAATGGGCGGCTTGGCGCCGTTTTGTTCCTGTGAGGTGATCCCCTTTATTGCTGGTCTGCTAGCTCTGGGCGCGCCCTTGTCCGCTGTTATGGCCTTCTGGTTATCCTCGCCCCTGATCGATCCGCCAACTCTACTTATCACCGCCGGTGCTTTGGGGTGGGAGTTTGCTGTGGGTAAGGCCATGGCAGCGGTGGCCATGGGTTTAGTTGGTGGCTTTGGTATCAAGCTACTAACTAGCATGCATGCCTTTCAGAATCCCTTAAAGGACACCCCTATTGCTAGCTGCTGTGGTGTAGGTCTAGGCCAGGGCGGCAAGCCCCACTGGCAGTTTTGGCAGGAGTCTGCGCGCAATGAGGTATTTAGACTACAGCTGGTGGAAAACGGTCTGTTCCTGCTGAAATGGTTAGCTGTTGCCTACCTGCTGGAAGCCTTGTTAATCACCTATGTGCCTGCCCAATTGATTGCGCAGGTGGTGGGTGGTGAAGGTGTTACTCCGGTCATTGTTAGCGCCCTGGTTGGTATGCCTGCCTATTTGAATAGTTACGTGGCACCGCCATTGGTGGCGGGTCTTGTTGCTCAAGGTATGAGCAATGCCTCGGGCATGGCCTTTATGCTGGCTGGTGCAATTAGTTCCATTCCTGCCATGACCGCCGTTTGGAGTCTGGTTCGTCCCCAGGTGTTTGCCGCCTATTTGGGTTTTGGCCTAGTGGGTGCCGTAAGTTTGGGATTGGTTTTTGGCGCTGTTATCTGATGGGTTACTTGTTTTTCTTCTTTTTGCCTTTTTTATCGTTGTCCTTAGCTTCGTCTGCTGCGCCCTCTTCGCTGACAATCTCAACCTGATTAGGCCTAACCAAATTGAGGCAAAAAATGACTAGCGGCCAGCCAAAGATAGCCAGCCAATAGGTATTATTGCTGACCTGTCCTTGACTTAAAAACAGCACGGCACAGGTCATTATAATTAGCACAATCATGCTCATTTTTTGGGACTTGCTAAATGCTAAGGCTTTTCTCATGGACGGTGTATCTCCTGTTAGCTGCGGCTAGCCAGATAGCCTGCTGCACCAATCATGAGGCTGCCAGCAGAGCGATTTAATCCCTTCATAGCGCGTTCAGATTGAAACCAAACTCGTGCCTTGGAAGCAAATACGGCGATCATCATCAAGCCAGCTAACAGACCAATGAAGGTAAGGCCTGAGGCGATAACGATGTCCATGCCCCTTAATACCGTAACGTCCATGAAGGTTGGCAAGAAGGCAATATAGAATAAAATCACCTTGGGGTTGGAGGCGGAGATTAAGAACCCCTGTAAGAAGCCCATGCGTTTGCTAAGGCGCTTTTGCTCTGGGTTGTCTAGATCAAAGTTAATTGGTGCGGTCCACATTTTATAGCCTAAATACAACAGATAGAGGGCACCGATAATACGAATTGCGGTAAACACCTCACCCCAGTGGGTGGCAATAGCGGCTAAACCAAAACAGGCAGCTATGAGATAAACAATATCGCTAACAATCATACCCACTGATAATGCTAGGCAGGAG
>JAERSU010000050.1 GCA_016845445.1 Oceanospirillaceae bacterium
GCCTACACCACCTTTGAGAATGGATTACAGCATGGTTATAACAGTGAATTTGGCCACGGTATAGCCGACCTGGAGGCGGCCATGAAGCCCATTTTAAATAGCGGCTCGCCACGGCTGGTAACCGGTGCTAGTTTGCAAAGCCCTGGCCAATATGCTCTCAACAATAGTCGCCTACAAATTAGCGCAAGCTTTGGTGACAGCATCGCCAGGGCCCTGTCCAATCATCAGGTATACGTTTATGATGCCTTAAATGGCGGCTTTAGTTACTCGCTAGACAAGGCTATCGGCCCTAGCCTCAAGTCAACAAAACAACAGCTTGCACTGCACTTGGATAAGGCTCGAAAGCCAACTAACAGCAAGGCTATCAAGGCCATAGCGACACCCTACAATGACCGAGGTAGCCGCCACCTAGAACACACCTTTGGCTCTGCCACATTGCATGCTAGTTTTCACGCCCATGGTGCCAGTCAATTACCACCCCGCCTGAGCCTAGTGTGGCAGTCAGCGCCTTATAAGCGCACACAGACCCTTGTAGAAGCGGGCATTCACCGCGCCCCCGAAAGCTTACTTGGGCTACAAGGCAAGGGCGCCCTAAATCTACGCGGTGCCAGCGGTGTCAGCAGTTTTAGCAACCTTTACCTGCGCCACAAACTTAGCCCAAACTGGCAAGTTGATGCTCAGGCCAGTCTCGCTACAAGTCAACTAAACACACCGCAAGATAGCCTCATTCAAGGCTTCCAAAACGTCACCAGCAATGCTTTTAGGTTGGCCGTCACGGGGCAAAAACTATTTACTCAAGACCAACTAAGTGTGCAAATAAACCAGCCGCACCGAGTCAACTCTGGTTCGCTTTTGATCAATGTTGCTGACCTAGCCGACGCCCATGGTAACCTCACCCAACACAGGCAAACCTTGGCCATAGGGAGCAGTGGCCGCCAACTCGATCTGCAGTTGCGATATCAACTCTGGCTAGGCCAAAATTTACACCTTGGTTGGCAGCATCAAACCAGCATACAACCCAATCACGTGGCTGACGCCGCTACCCACCATCAACAGACTGTCAGCTTACAAAGTGACGTATTTGCCGCCGCTTTAGGTTATGATATAAACAAACAACAACCCAGCGTAATGCTGCGCTGGCAAGGTGATTTGTGACCCACGACCCGATTTTGTGCACCTGTGAAAACATTCGGCAATGTCAGGTAAATATAGCCATTGAAGCCGGCAATACCGACTTCCGCAGCCTACGACAAGCGTTAAACATCGCTGCCCAATGCGGCCATTGTCACCGCCCTATACTGAAACTATTACGCCAACATCATCCACGCCCTAAAAGCATGCCTAAGCCATCCCCAGCACGCCATTTTCCTATGCCCTGGAAACACTTTAGTCAGGCCAAGCTAGCACAGGAATACTCACCCAGCTCCTGTGTCGATGACATCATGCTGTACATTAACCAATACGTTAATGACTCAGCCCGCAACAAACAGCAACTGCGCGTCCTGCAGGATTTGGATTACGGCGCCAAACACACCCTCGGTGTGGATTATTTCCCAGGTCAGGACAAGGCGCCCCTAGTGGTTTACATCCATGGCGGCTACTGGCAAGAGTTGAGTAAAAACGAATCTTGTTTTATGGCCGCTGAGCTGGTTGCCAAGGGTTACCACCTAATGGTTATCGACTATACCCTGGCTCCGCAAGCTAACATGGAAACCATGCTTGAACAATGTTGCCAAGCGGTTGCCTGGTGCCAGCACAGGGACTGGTCGTTTGACCATGAGAATATTATCTTGGCAGGCAGTTCTGCCGGTGCCCACCTTGCTGCCTGTGTACTGCAACAAGCGTCCCAGTCAAAACACCAACTAACACCGGAAACCTTTAGCAGGGCAGTGCTGTTTAGTGGCATCTATGACCTGCGACCATTGCTCGACACCTACATTAACGAGCCGTTAAAGTTAGATCTTGCTAGGGCTCAATCCCTCAGCCCTGGTTTACATAACAACCACCACCTGCCACCCTGCACACTGGTTTGGGGCGCCAATGAAACCCAGGAATTCAAACGCCAAAGCCAACAATACGCGGCATTTTTGCAAGCTGATGGTGTGTTTTGCCAAACTAAAGAAATAGCCAAGCGCAACCATTTCGATGTTGTCTATGAGCTAGCTAACCTGCTGGATGAATAAAAACCAGCCATTCCCTGCTACACTTATCCCATAGATCGACTTGGAGATGGAACATCATGATGAGCTTAAGGATAAGCGCTGTGTTGGGTCTAGCCATGGCCCTACAAGCTTGCGCCATACCTGCGCAACTGCCTCCCCAGAATGACATAGCGGCTCGCATCTATACGGATTTAGCGCGCTACTATTGGCAACATGGCTATATCGACCTAGCCACTGACCGCGCACACCTGGCCTTGTTGCACACCCCGGACTTTGCCCCGGCACAACAATTATTACAGCAAATACAAACTGATATAGACTAATGTGATGGCAATTAAGCTAATTAAGCACTGCAAATCCATTGTAGCTTGGTTATAATCCAACAAAGATCTAATCGAGTGGAAACAACTCATGAAGCAAACTCTTAAGGCAATTATCAGTATCGGCCTTGGTTGCAGCCTATTAATGGCTTGTGCTGCGCCAATAACTCAGATCCCAGGTGCCGAAAACGACCAAACCCTAGCTGGCAATGATCCGCAGGTTACCAATTCCTACGCCGACATTCCTATCGCTCATGAAGATGTCTTGGTAGTGAGCGAATCTTTGTTGCTTAATACCGGTGAACAGTGGACCGGGCGCGCTGTATTCCGCTCCAAGCTCAACACTAGCGAAGCCTTCAAATATTTCCACCAGCACATGTCAACCTACGGCTGGATCGGCATTACGTCGGTGCAATCAGAAGTATCGGTGTTAACCTTTGAAAAAGGCAACCGCGTAGCCACCGTACAAATCTCTAAGCGCACGGTATCAGGCTCGGAAGTGAAGGTGACAGTTGCCCCCCGAGAAGCCAGCAGCAAGTAAATACCACTCAATTAAAAAGGGGACACTCATGCGTCCCCTTTTACGTTTAGATGCCTAACTCTTGCCAGATCGCATCAACACGCTCTTTCACAGCAGCATCCATAACAATGGGTTCACCCCATTCTCGATCGGTTTCTCCCGGCCATTTATTGGTCGCATCCATGCCCATCTTGGAACCCAGACCAGACACGGGTGAGGCAAAGTCTAAATAATCAATAGGCGTATTGGTGATCAGGGTGGTATCTCTTGCCGGGTCCATGCGCGTTGTCATGGCCCAAATGACATCGTTCCAGTCACGAGCATTAACATCATCATCGGTGACGATAACAAACTTGGTGTACATAAACTGACGTAGGAAAGACCATACACCCATCATCACTCGCTTAGCATGGCCTGGGTATTGTTTCTTCATGGTCACCACCGCCATGCGGTAGGAACAGCCTTCCGGGGGCAGATAAAAATCCACAATTTCCGGGAACTGCTTTTGTAAAATAGGCACAAACACTTCATTAAGTGCCACTCCCAACACAGCCGGTTCATCCGGTGGTCGACCGGTATAGGTGCTGTGATAGATTGGGTCCTGACGGTGGGTAATACGAGTAACGGTAAATACCGGGAACTGATCAACCTCATTATAGTAACCTGTGTGATCACCAAATGGGCCTTCATCAGCCATGTCGCCAGGGGCAATATAACCTTCTAATATATACTCTGCACTGGCAGGTACCTGTAAATCCGAAGTTAGGCACTTAGCCACTTCGGTTTTGCCACCGCGCAGTAGGCCAGCAAAGGCATACTCACTTAAACTATCGGGGACGGGGGTTACGGCACCCAAAATGGTGGCAGGATCTGCCCCTAGGGCCACAGCAATGGGGAAGTTTTCACCCGGATGCTGTATCTGCCAATCACGGAAATCAAGGGCACCACCACGGTGTGATAACCAGCGCATAATAAGGCGGTTTTTACCAATCACCTGCTGACGATAGATACCTAGGTTTTGGCGCTGTTTATTCGGCCCCTTGGTAATCACCAACGGCCAGGTTATCAGCGGAGCAGCATCACCCGGCCAACAGGTTTGCACCGGCAACTTGCCAAGATCGATATCATCACCTTCGAGTATCACCTCTTGGCAGGCCGGGCGCGACACCTTTTTCGGCCCCATATTAAGCACCTGCTTATACAGAGGCAATTTATCTAGGGCGTCTTTAAAACCTTTGGGGGGTTCTGGCTCTTTTAAGGTAGCCAGCAGGGTACCGATTTCACGCAAACTACTAACGTCAGCTGCGCCCATGCCCATGGCCACACGCTTAGGTGTGCCAAACAAGTTGGCCAACACAGGCACATCGTGACCGATGGGATTTTCAAATAACAGTGCCGGACCGCCTGCACGCAAAGTACGGTCACAGATTTCTGTCATTTCCAAGTTAGGATCCACCGGCGTTGTAATACGCTTTAATTCACCCTGATGTTCTAGGGTGTTAATAAAATCCCGTAGATCCTTGTACTTCAAAGTCATAAAGGCAACAAGCTAAGACTATTACTTGCGTTTCATAGACATAAAGAATTCGTCGTTGGTTTTGAAGTCTTTTAACTTATCAACCAAGAATTCAGTGGCAGCCACATCTTCCATGGGATCCAACAACTTACGCAAAATCCACATGCGTTGCAGCTCGTCTTCGCGGGTAAGCAGTTCTTCACGACGGGTAGAGGACTTGCGAATATTAATGGCTGGGAATACACGCTTCTCAGCAATGCGGCGATCCAGATGGACTTCAGAGTTACCTGTACCCTTAAATTCTTCGAAGATAACCTCATCCATCTTGGAACCGGTTTCGGTAAGCGCCGTAGCAATAATGGTTAGGCTACCACCCTCTTCGATGTTACGCGCAGCACCGAAGAAACGCTTGGGGCGCTCCAAAGCATGGGCATCCACACCACCAGTAAGCACTTTACCCGAAGAAGGCACAACGGTGTTGTAAGCACGGGCTAATCGGGTGATGGAATCCAAGAGAATCACCACGTCTTTTTTGTGTTCTACCAAACGCTTGGCCTTTTCAACCACCATTTCAGCAACCTGCACGTGGCGTGCTGGCGGTTCATCAAAGGTACTAGCAACCACTTCGCCACGTACGGAACGACGCATATCCGTTACTTCTTCCGGGCGCTCATCGATCAACAATACAATCAGGTAACACTCCGGGTTATTGCGCGTAATCGAATGGGCAATGTTTTGCAGCATCAAGGTCTTACCAGCCTTCGGCGGGGACACTACCAAAGCACGCTGACCTTTACCCATGGGCGAGGTAAGATCAATGACTCGCGCGGTTAAGTCTTCACTCGAACCGTTACCGAGCTGCATATGCAAACGATCTTGGGCAAACAGGGGTGTCAGGTTTTCAAACAAAATCTTGTTTTTAGCCTGCTCTGGCGGGCCAAAGTTGATGTTGGCTACCTTGAGCAAGGCAAAATAGCGTTCGCCATCTTTAGGTGGGCGAATCTTGCCATCGATGGAATCACCGGTGCGCAGATTAAAACGTCGAATCTGGCTAGGTGATACGTAAATATCATCTGGGCCAGCTAAGTAGGAAGAATCGGCAGAACGCAGGAAACCGAAGCCATCTTGTAAAATTTCCAACACCCCATCGCCGTAAATATCTTCACCGCTCTTGGCGTGGCGTTTAAGGATGCTAAAAATTACGTCCTGCTTACGGGAGCGTGCTAGGTTATCAAGGCCCATTTCTTTTGCTATGTCCAGCAATTCGGGCATGGATTTCTTTTTCAGTTCAGTCAGATTCATAATAATTTTGTGCGCCAGATAGGCAGAGAATATTAGTGATTAGTATTCGATATTGTTTTAAATAGTGCTTTCGCGATGACGGGTGTCATTAGAGGAAACTTACAAGAAGTATCAATGGAGCTGTGGCTCCGATAGGTGCAGTTTGTAGCAATCAGCCCTTGATGTCAACGACTGCCAAGGACTGAAGTCAATTTTTTCCAATTTTCTTAAATCAGGAGCCTAAAATACTCAAAAAACACTGGCCAAACGATAGTGCTCCAGGGCTTTATCAACTTCCCCCAACTGCTGTTCCAAGCGCGCCAACTCAGCATGCGCTTCTTTACTAGGCTGCAATCGGATACTGGCATGCAAGTAATCACGCGACTTGCCCCACAACTCCAAACGCCGACACAGGCGTCCCAAGGTTAGCTGCAAAGCGCCATTATCAGGGGCTTGTTGTTGCCAGTTTTCAGCTTTGCTTAGCGCTCGTTCAAGATCGGCCATTGGCAGATGGGCATACTCTAGCACCAAGCCATCGTGCCATTGCTGCTGCAAACTCTGCTCGATAAATTCGGCGCTACGTTTGGCCGGCTCGCCTTCGCTAGCATGCAGGGCTTGCACCATGGCCATACGACATTCGCTGGCATGCTTAACCGCTTCAGGGGCTTTACGCCACAGCTGCAGCAATTTATCCACAGCCTGTGCACTCACCCCAAGCTGGCCAAAGGCATTGATGTAAGCTTTACGCTGCTGCTCAGCCAACACCTCTGGTGCCATCTGTTTGGCATTGGCAATGACCTGCAATAGCTCAATAACAGCCGCCCAACGCTGCAAGCCCTGCAAAATTTCCAACTGCAACTCATTGGCTTGGCTATGCTGTTTATCTAGTTCAGTCAGGGCCTGCAATTGCTGCAATGCTGCCTCCGCATCACCACACTGCTGATAGATTCTAGCGCTTTCCATAAGCACCAATTGCTGAGCTTCAGGCACCAACTTGGTTAACGTCTGCAGACGTTTTTGCGCCTGCTCACCCCGACCCAGTCGTCCTAAAGCATGGGCCAAGGCCGGGATTACCACCAACGGCTGAGTGTCCATATCGGCCAAAGGCGTTAGTTTTTCTACGGCGCGTTTATATTGACCATTGGCCAGAGCTAGCAACCCCTGTCGGGTCTGTAATTGTAGGCGGCGCAAACGACCATCTTCTGACCAGCGGCCAAGCCACTGCCAAGGCGCCTTCAAAGAAAACAACACCTTAACGGAGAAATAAACGCCAATATAGAGTACCAAGGTGAGCACCAGCCATACCCAGAGGCTCATTTCCACGGTGGTTTGACGCCACGCTAACAACACATAGCCTGGATCCATGTCCATCATGGCACCCAACCAAGCGCCTGCCACGGCGATGAGCAGCAGAACAAGTATTAACATACGTATACGCATAACACTCATTCCCCTTGCTGATGAATGGCGGCCTGCAACTGTTGCAGCGCCTTAAGAGAACCACTTATATCTGGCATGGCAACCAACACCTGCACGCTTTGCAAACTTACTATGTCAGCCAACATCGCCTTAGCAACAGCATCATCGGGACGATAATAGTCATGTAAAATACTGGCGGCCAAATCCAAAGCTTGGCTATACACACTTTGCTGACCACGCAACAAGGCGGCCTGCGCCTGAGCAAACGCCAGCTCCATTCGCATACGCTGCAAGGCTTCTTTTTCCGGTGTTAACAGTAGCTGATCGGCACCTGCCCTTTGTTGCACAGTCACTAAACCACTTAGTTCCTGCCACACGTTAGTCGCCACATCCGCAGTAACAGCCCACACTTGCTGGGTAATCGTCTGCGGCTGCTGCACATTAAGAGGGACTGCTGCAGCGGGCTCAACCACTGCCTGCGGAGTGACCTCAACAGCCGTTGGTGCTATATAGGTCAACTTAGCCGTCTGCAGAGCCAGGGCTGCTAAGCGGGCATACACACCCTCTACATCAGCCACGGCAACACCATGCAAGGCCGCCACATCGGCAGCAATGGCTTTGCGCACTCCGTAGCTACCCAGCTGTTCGCTAACTCGCATAATTTCATCAGCCGATTGCAACAAGGGGATGGCGACGGCTGGATTTTGTTCCATAGCCAGGCGTTGATTTGCCAAGCGCAGCAAATATTCTGCTTCTGCCAGTTCCCACTTGGGTAACTGTTGCTGGGTTTGGTTTTGTTGCTGGGCAATCTGTTCTAACGCTTGTTGTAAGGCCGCATCCATTTGCGCCTGTTGCTGCTTAGACTCTTGTGCCTGTTGTTGGCCTTGTTGTTGCAAGATTAGCATTTGCTTATCAAGACTAGCTATGGCACTTGCCTGCTGTTGCTGAGCCTTAGCACTGCTATTGGCCTGCTGATCATTGTTATTAAGTTGTTGGCTCAATAACGTGTTCTGATACACCACATAGGCCGCCGCTGCCAAGGCCAACAGCGCCAATAATAGGGCTAATTTGCTACCTCCTGCAGGCTTAACGGCCATTGAGTTAGCCGCGGACGGAGTGGTTTTGGGCTTGGCCGCCTTGGTTTTTTGCGCAGTGTCAGGCTTACTTTTTGTTGCAACCTTAGCTTGCTTAGCTGCCGATTTTGCTGCCCCTTTGTCAGCACTAGTGGCCACAGTTTGCTGGCTAGTACTTGGGTCCTGTTGTTGGCTCATGGTAACTCTATCCTGTAGTTTGGCTTAACCCACATTCAGTCAAAGTATGGCATATTGCTTGGTCACTGGCACCATTAC
Organism: Oceanospirillaceae bacterium; assembly: GCA_016845445.1. Taxonomy (GTDB): domain Bacteria; phylum Pseudomonadota; class Gammaproteobacteria; order Pseudomonadales; family Balneatricaceae; genus Njordibacter. Next base: position 8,568 of record JAERSU010000050.1, read on the forward strand.
TTTGTAAACAATCTTTATATCCCATACTGGCAGCCAGTTGTGCCACTCTAGGGCTGGGTAATAATAGCTTTATTGGTGGAATTTGGGCAGACAAGTGAGCGTTTAATAGGGCGTCAAAGTGCTGCAAGGTTTCACCACTTTGCAACACCACCACCTGGGGTGCAAAGTTCACCAACTGGTGAATATCTTGGTCTGTGAACTGCGGCGCCTGACGCTCATAACATTGGGCATATTGCACCGTGCAACCGTGGGCACGCACTGCCTCGGCAAGGGTTTCTCGACCACCCAAACCGCGCACAATCAATACCTTGTCATGGGCGCTCAAATGCGGCAATAATTCGGCCAACAGGTGCTCACTGGTGTCCCCACTTTGCGGCTGACGCACGGCAGGTATATGGGCAGCTTGCAAAGCCGCTTTGGTGGTTTTACCCATTGCCCACCAGGTTTGCCCAACCGGCCATTGGGGCCAATAGTCTTCTGCCACTGGCAAAAAGTGCTGGGCGGCATTGGTGCTGACAACAATGACATGGGCAAAGCTATCGAGTTCTATGGCTTGTTGTTTATTTAACTGCCCCTGAGCTGAGTCAGCAACAATGGGAGTAATGGCTAAACAGGGTAAGGCCATCACCTGGTGCCCCAGATCGGCGATGGCTTGTAGGGTTGAGGAGGCTTGTGCAGCTGGCCTGGTAACCAGTACCCGTAGACTCATGATGAAGCCGTTAGTGCTGCCCGTACACTTCTGCCAAGATGTCACCAGCACCTTGATCCAGTAGCATCTCAGCGACCTGGATGCCCAGCTTTTCCGCATCCCTACGCGGGCCAGTAATTTCCGCTCGCAACACCTTTTCGCCAGTCAGATTGCCCACCAGCCCGCGCAGATACAAGTTATCACCATGCAAGGTAGCAAAACAGGCAATAGGCACCTGACAACCACCCTCTAAGCGACGATTAAGCGCGCGCTCGGCAATCACTCGATCAGCCGTGTCAGTATGGTGCAAGGGGGCCAATAGGGCACGGGTACGAGCATCATCTGTACGACACTCAACGCCAACAGCACCCTGACCACCGGCCGGCAGGCTCATATCAATAGACAGGCGACTGCGAATACGATCGTGCATCTGCAAACGCATTAAACCGGCACTAGCAAGGATAATAGCGTCATAGTCACCCCGATCAAGTTTCGCCAAGCGGGTATTCACGTTACCCCGTAAACTGATAATCTCTAGATCAGGACGAGCGGCCTGAATTTGTACCTGACGACGCAAGCTAGAGGTGCCCACTTTGGCGCCCTGCGGCAGGTCATCTAAACCCTCATACTGATTCGACACAAAGGCATCCGTGGGGTCTTCACGCTCGCAGATGATAGCCAGACCAAGCCCTGGGGGAAATTCCATAGGCACATCTTTCATGGAATGCACCGCGATATCGGCGCGGTCTTCCAACATGGCTTGCTCAAGCTCTTTTACAAACAGCCCCTTACCACCTACTTTGGCCAGCGGCACATCCAAAATAATGTCGCCCTTGGTCTTCATCCCCAGCAGTTCCACCTGCAACCCCGGATGATGAGCTTCCAATTCAGCCTTGATGAATTCAGCTTGCCAAAGTGCTAACTGGCTTTCACGGGTGGCAATACGCAAGGTGGTCATATGATTCCTGTTCTAAAAGCATGATTTGCGCGCTAGTTTAGCAAATTCACCACCTAATGACCCCTGTTTGCGACTATTTTCTTGATCTTAATGTAAGGTAAAATAGCGGCCTGTAAAAAACAGGAATTCGCAATGTCTTCATTTTATCGGCGCAACCTAATTAGCGCTGCCTTATTGGCTGCCTTAGCCGTGGCCTTAGGCGCCTTTGCCGCCCACGGTCTAAAGGGTCAGTTAAGCCCGCGCATGTTATCTGCATTTATCACCGCCAGTGATTATCAGATGACCCATGCCCTAGGTTTACTAGTGGCTGCCTGGATAGGACATGAACAGCCACACAATAGGTGGTTTCGTCGGGCCTGCTTAGGCTTTTTAATAGGCACCCTGTTATTTAGTGGCAGTCTTTATGCTATGGCCTTATCAGGTATTACTCAGCTGGGCATTATCACGCCTTTTGGCGGTGTTAGCCTGCTCTTGGCTTGGCTGAGCCTAGCTCTGGCCTTCTCTCAATTTAATAAGTAAACAGTTATGCAAGATTCACAAGATAAGCCCACAATTCCAGAACACATGCGCCGTATCCGCAGCTTCGTCCAGCGCTCGGGGCGTATGACACCTGGGCAGGAAAATGCCCTACAACAGCAATGGCCTAAATACGGCTTAGCGTTGGCAGATGGCCAGCTGAATTTTACTGAGTTATTTGGCAATGATCATCCGGTCATCATGGAAATTGGCTTTGGCATGGGTGACTCCCTCATCACCATGGCCAAGTCCATGCCAGAAAACAATTACCTAGGCATTGAAGTGCACAAGCCAGGCGTGGGTCGCCTGCTCAATAACGCCCAAGCAGCAGGCTTGAGCAACCTCAGGGTGTTCTGCGATGATGCCATTGAGGTCATGGCCCAGTGTATTGCTGACCAGAGTTTAGCCGGCGTGCAATTGTTCTTCCCCGATCCATGGCACAAAAAGAAGCACAACAAGCGTCGCATTGTGCAGCCTAAATTTGCCCAGGATATTCGCCAAAAACTCTGCCCTGGCGGGGTCTTTCACATGGCTACGGACTGGCAACCCTATGCCGAGCACATGCTCGAAGTCATGGAAGTAGCCCCAGGCTACGAGAACCTAGCCGGCCCAGGCCAATTTTCCCCACAACCTGACTTCCGCCCGGTCACCAAGTTCCAAAAACGCGGCGAAGGCAAAGGCCACGGTGTGTGGGACCTAATGTACAAAACCATCGCCTAATCTTGATCGGTGGTTCCACTCTTTGACCTTGTGCCACTTCCAAGGTCAGTGGAACCACTAGTTAACACGGTCGCTGTGGTGGTAGAAAGCCCTAGCTGCTCTTTCCTTGGCTGGCTACGCCAGCTTCCCTTCGCCGGCACGCCCCCAACGGGCGCTGCGGAACTCGGTCGCAAGCTCCCTCAAACAGTCCTCGCTTGATTCCCGTTGGAAACGCACCAGCTCGGGCAGTCGGCGCAGCCGACCAAGGAAAGAGAAGCAATCAGTTAGCCTCATTCAGGCTCGATGTAGCTAGTGGTTCCACCCAACCCCGAAGGTGGCGCCGGGCTAACTAGGTGAAGGCTTTGACGTAGCTAGCTTCCAATTCGATGGCCTGCACGCTCATCTCCATGGACGGAATTTGCAAGCTTTCCAGACCGGCTAGCACCAGCTCAGTCAATGCCTGTTTTTGCGCCACAGTACGACCAGGTAGCAAAAAGACATTCACATTAATGAAATTCTGATAACTTGCGCCCGATAAATGATTGGCAAAAGCGTGGGCGCGCACTTTAATATCTTTACTGGCAAACAACTCAGCCGCCACCATGCCTTCAAAGACATTTTCCAGCAGGTCATCAACGCTGACTTGCTCAACCAGGGCAGCGTTGTATTCAAGCACACAATGAGGCATAGGCAGTTACTTACGCCATGCTTAATGGTTAGCGTGATACTTGGCGCTTTGTTCGTGCACAGCGTCAACAAATACTTTAGCTGCTTCGGGGTCGACAAACTGATGGATACCATGGCCAAGGTTAAACACATGGCCATCATGGGCACCAAAGTCTGCCAAAATGCGGCCTACTTCGTTTTCAATGTCACTAGGGTTGCCATACAGTACACATGGATCCATGTTACCTTGTAGAGCAACCTGGCTACCTACGCGGTCACGGGCGTTGCCAATTTCAGTGGTCCAATCAAGACCTAGAGCATCAGCACCAGCATCCGCCATCTTTTCTAACCACTGACCGCCATTTTTGGTGAACATGATGGCTGGCACACGGCGCCCTTCAGCCTCTTTGGTAAGACCCGCAACGATGCGCTGCATGTATTGCAAAGAGAAGGCCTCATAGCATGGGCCACTTAATACACCACCCCAGGTATCGAAGATCTGCACAGCTTGCGCACCAGCTGCAATCTGCGCATTAAGATAAGCGGTAACGGCATCAGCGAGTACAGTCAGCACCTGATGTAACAACTCAGGTGTCTTGTACATCATGGCTTTGATGTGACGAAAATCTTTCGAAGAACCACCTTCAATCATGTAGGTGGCCAGGGTCCACGGACTGCCGGAGAAGCCGATTAAGGGCACATCGCCATTGAGGGCATTGCGAATGGTGCTTACGGCATTCATCACATAACCCAAATCATCGTTCATATCGGGTACTTGCAAGGCCGCAACATCGGCCTCGGTACGCACTGGCCGCTCAAATTTAGGCCCTTCACCTGTCTCAAAGTACAAGCCCAAACCCATGGCATCAGGCACGGTAAGAATATCAGAAAACAGGATAGCTGCATCCAGTTCATAACGGCGCAGCGGCTGCAGTGTCACTTCACAAGCAAAATCAGCATTTTTGCAAAGGCTCAGAAAATCACCAGCATCAGCACGAGTAGCGCGATACTCTGGCAGATAACGGCCGGCTTGGCGCATCATCCATACAGGGGTAACATCAACAGGTTCGCGCATCAGGGCGCGCAGAAAACGGTCATTTTTGAGTGCAGTCATAATAAGCTGGGAATGTGATCCAATAATTGGCAATAAGAGAGGTTATTTCAGCAAGCTATAATATAGCTCTGGAAGGGAAATTTCAAAGATTCTAGATAAATCTTTGATAGGGGTCAGACCTGAGGTCTGACCCCAGCAACCTTAGACTTCCAAGTAATCCAAGATACCTTCAGCCGCGTCGCGGCCTTCGGCAATGGCGGTTACCACCAGGTCAGAGCCACGCACCATGTCTCCACCAGCAAAAATCTTGGCATTGCTGGTTTGGAAGCTAGCGTTCACCTTTACACGGTCCCATTGATCCAGTTCTACGCCAGCCTCAGCCATCCACGGCTGTGGGCTTGGGCTAAAACCAAAGGCAACTATGACGGCATCAGCGGGCACAATTTCTTCGCTGCCTTCAATAACCACTGGACGACGGCGGCCATTTTCATCCGCTTCGCCCAACTGGGTGGAAACCAGTTTGATACCCGTTACCTTGCCGTTTTCGCCAACCACTTCCACGGGCGTACGGTTGAATAAGAACTCAACACCTTCTTCTTTGGAGTTGGTCACTTCTTTCACAGAACCGGGCATGTTAGCTTCGTCACGGCGATAAGCACACTGTACGCTGGCCGCAGCTTGGCGGATAGCCGTACGGTTACAGTCCATGGCAGTGTCACCACCACCAAGCACCACCACCTTTTTGCCTTGCATATCAATAAAGTCAGCGGCGTCTTTTTCAAAACCCATACGACGGTTAATGTTGGCAATCAAATAAGGCAATGCTTCATACACACCATCTAGATCTTCCCCTGGAAAACCGCCGCGCATGTATTTGTAGGTACCCATTCCCATAAACACCGCATCATATTCACCCAGCAAATCATCCAAGGATACGTGCTTGCCAATCTCAACATTCAATCGAAACTCTACGCCCATGCCTTCGAGCACGTCGCGACGACGTGTTACCACGTCTTTTTCCAGCTTAAATTCGGGAATACCAAAGGTCAGCAAGCCACCAATCTCTGGGTTACGATCAAAGACAATCGGGCTAACACCATTACGTACCAAAATGTCAGCACACGCCAAACCCGCAGGACCGGCGCCAATGATGGCCACACGCTTATCGGTTTTGATCACCTTGCTCATATCTGGACGCCAGCCCATGGTTAAGGCAGTATCCGTGATGTACTTCTCTACCGAACCAATGGTGACCGCACCAAAGCCATCATTCAAGGTACAAGCCCCTTCACACAGACGATCCTGTGGGCAAACACGACCACAGACTTCGGGCAGGGAGTTAGTCTGATGGCTTAATTCTGCGGCTTCAATAATGTTGCCTTCAGAGACCAGCTTAAGCCAGTTAGGAATGTAGTTGTGTACCGGGCACTTCCACTCGCAATAAGGGTTACCACAAGCCAGACAACGGTGTGCCTGAGGCTGCACTTCCACAGGAGCAAAAGATTTGTATATCTCAGCAAATTCTTGCTTGCGGACCTCTGCAGGTACTTTTTCTGGGTCTTGACGACCTACTTCCAAAAATTGGAAATCATTATGTAAACGTTGTTGAGCCATAACTGCCTCACTTAATATATTCTTGTGCTGGCCGGGCCTCAGCCCGACCTACGGGATTAGTTGCCAATTAATACAAACCAAACTTGGTGTTTGCTAGCAGTTCTTGCAGATTGGCCGCCTTCGGCTTCACTACCCAGAACTTACTCACGTAATCTTCAAAGTGGTTGCTCAATTCCTTACCCCAATCACTGCCGGTTTGCTCTGCATAATCAGCCAAAATACCGCGTAAATAACTGCGATACTCTTCCATGCCTTCACCACGAATACGACGAATTTCAACCAGTTCAGGGTTGTACTTATCAACAAAGGTGCGATCCATATCCAGCACATAAGCAAAACCTCCGGTCATACCAGCACCAAAGTTCACACCCGTGGCGCCAAGCACGGTTACCACACCACCTGTCATGTATTCACAACAGTGGTCACCAGCACCTTCAATGACCGCATGGGCACCAGAGTTACGTACTGCAAATCGCTCACCTGCTTGGCCAGCTGCCATCAAGGAACCACCAGTGGCACCGTATAGACAGGTGTTACCCAGAATGGAGGTTTCGTTAGAACGGAAGGTAGAGCCTTTCGGTGGATACACTACCAGCTTACCACCAGCCATGCCCTTACCCACGTAGTCGTTGGCATCACCTTCTAGGTGCATATGTAGACCACCGGCGTTCCACACACCGAAGCTTAAACCAGCCACGCCCTTGAGTTTCACCACCAAGGGGTGTTCTGCCATGCCATTATTGCCGTGATGCTTGGCAATGGCACCAGAAATACGCGCCCCAACAGAGCGGTCACAGTTGGTGATGTCATATTCGAATTCGCCACCCTTGGCATTAATGATGGCGTCTTGCATGTCATCGATCATGCGCTGACTCAAGGCCGCCACATCGTAAGGCTCATTGCGATCTTGCTGACAGGTCTGTGGCTGATCAGCAGCAATACCAGAGGTACTTAGCAAGGGGCTTAAATCTAGGTTCTTCTGCTTATCAGTCAAGCCTTCACCAGCCACCAACAAGTCAGTGCGACCAACCAGTTCTTCTAGGCTGCGTACACCTAGCTGAGCCAGCACTTCGCGAATTTCCATACCTATATAGGTAAACAGGTTCTTAACCATATCGACGGTGCCACGGAAATGCTTATCGCGCAGCTCCTGGTTCTGCGTAGCCACACCGGTAGCACAGTTGTTTAGATGACAGATACGCAGGTATTTACAACCTACAGCCACCATTGGCAGGGTACCAAAGCCGAAGCTTTCAGCACCTAAAATAGTGGCCTTAATCACATCTAAACCAGTCTTCAAACCACCGTCTGTCTGCACGCGAACCTTGCCACGCAGACCATTGCCACGCAGGGCTTGGTGAGCATCAGCCAGACCCAGCTCCCACGGTGAACCGGCATAACGGATGGACGTCAACGGGCTAGCAGCGGTACCACCGTCATAACCAGAAATGGTAATCAAGTCAGCGTAGGCCTTAGCCACACCGGCAGCGATAGTACCCACACCTGGGCGAGATACTAGCTTCACAGACACTTGGGCGTCTGGATTTACCTGCTTGAGGTCAAAAATTAACTGCGCCAAATCTTCGATGGAATAAATATCGTGGTGCGGTGGTGGTGAAATCAAGGTCACACCCGGTACCGAATAACGCAAGGTGGCAATCAGGTCGTTGACCTTGCCACCTGGCAACTGACCACCTTCACCTGGCTTGGCACCTTGTGCCACCTTGATCTGTAAGACTTCGGCATTGGCCAGGTATTCCGGTGTGACACCAAAACGTCCAGAGGCGATCTGCTTAATCTTAGAACGCTTATTTGTACCATGGCGCACAGGGTCTTCACCACCCTCACCGGAGTTGGACCGACCACCTAGTTCGTTCATGGCCATAGCCAGCGCTTCGTGGGCTTCTGGCGACAAGGCACCGAGCGACATGGCGGCACTATCAAAACGCTTGAAGATGCTATCCAACGGCTCCACCTCATCCACAGAGATAGGCGTTACATCCTTGAGTTTAAACAGATCACGAATAGTCGCCACGCCACGTTCATTAACCAGCTTGGCATAGCGTTTATAGGCAGCATAATCGCCATTTTGCACGGCGTCTTGAATGCTGCTAATGACATCCGGATTGTAAGCGTGGTATTCACCACCGTGGACGTACTTCAGCAAGCCGCCCTGTTGAATTGGCTTACGATCAACCCAGGCTTCATTAGCCAGGGCCTGTTGTTCAGCTTGAAAATCAACAAAGCGGGCACCTTCGATGCGGCTGGCCACACCCTTGAAGCACAGGTCAACCACTGGCGAGCTCACACCAATGGCTTCAAATAACTGTGCACCACGGTAGGAAGCAATGGTAGAAATACCCATCTTTGACAAGATCTTCAACAAGCCCTTGTTTATCCCTTTGCGGTAAGCTTTGTGGGCATCGATAGGGTCAGCAATGATATCCCCAGCGGCGATCATGTCGTTCAATACCTGATAGCTCAAATAGGGATATACCGCCGTTGCACCAAAACCAATCAACACAGCAAACTGATGTGAATCACGGGCACTACCGGTTTCAATAATCAGGTTAGCCTCACAACGTAAACCAGCCTCTGTTAGGTGATGGTGTACGGCACCGGTAGCCATGGCCGCTGGTATTGGCAGCTTCCCTTTGCTGATTTCACGATCAGATAAAACGATCATGGTATTGCGCTTGCGCACGGCATATTCGGCTTCTTCGCAGACATCTTTAATGGCTTGCTCCAGACCCACCGCAGGATCATAGTTCAAGCTGATGGTGTACATACGCAGACCGGGAACGTTCATATTCTGCAGGTCAACAAACTTGCTAGAAGATAGCACCGGTGTACCCAGGACAATGCGTTTGGCTAATTCAGGTCCTTCCTGAAAAACATTACGCTCACGTCCTAAGCAGGTTTCCAAAGACATCACCACCGCTTCACGCAGTGGATCGATAGGTGGGTTAGTTACCTGAGCGAACTGCTGACGGAAGTAGTCATACACAGAACGTACACGACTAGATAGTACCGCCATGGGCGTATCATCACCCATGGAACCGACAGCTTCCTGCCCAGACTCGGCCAGTGGGCGCAATACTTGATCACGTTCCTCAAAGGTCACCTGGAACATCTTCATCTGCTGCTTCAGCTCTTGTTCGCTAAAGTTAGTAAAGGTTTGCTCCTCATCCATGGTGCTTTCTAGACGAATAGCAGATTTGCGCAACCACTTCTTGTATGGCTGGGCAGTTTTCAGGCGGGCATCCACGTCTTCGGTGTGCATTACTTCGCCAGTGTGGGTATCGACAGCCAGAATCTGACCTGGGCCAACACGCCCCTTGGCAACCACATCTTCTGGCTCATACTCAAAGGTACCAATCTCAGAAGCCGTGACTAGATAATCATCCTTGGTCATTACCCAACGGGATGGGCGCAGGCCATTACGATCCAGCATACAAACAGCATAACGGCCGGTATTCATTACCATGCCAGCGGGGCCATCCCAGGGCTCCATGTGCATGGAATTGTATTCGTAGAAGGCCCGCAAATCGGAATCCATCAACTCGTCGTTCTGCCAGGCTGGTGGCATAATCAAACGCACAGCGCGGAAGATATCCATGCCACCTAACACTAGCAATTCAATCATGTTATCCATACTGGAGGAGTCAGAGCCTGTGGTATTAACCACACCTTCAAGCTCCTGCAACTCAGGAATCAACATGGTGGAAAGTACGTTTTGGCGCGCACGAGCCCAGTTGCGGTTACCTTCGATGGTGTTGATCTCACCATTATGAGCCAAGAAACGGAAAGGCTGAGCTAACTGCCAACGTGGCAAGGTATTCGTGGAGAAACGCTGGTGGAAAGTACAGATAGCTGTTTCCAGACTAGGGTTACCCAGATCCTTATAGAATACAGGCAAATCCACGGGCATCATCAAGCCCTTATAAGACAATACCCGATGCGACAGACTGCAAATATAGAAGTCATGGTCATCCTTCATGGCGTACATAGTGGTCTTGCGGGCCACCAATAAGCGAGCTTCTAGCACTTCACCACGCAGGCCAGGGCTATTAACAAACACCTGCTCGATTTTCGGCAATGCATCTTGTGCGATGGGGCCCAAACAGGATTCGTCCACCGGCACTTCACGCCAGCCAACCACTTCCAGACCATTGTCTTCAATAGCGCGGTTAAGCACGCTACGAGAATGGGAGGCTTTATCTTCGTCTTTGGACAGGAACACCATACCTACGCCGAAGAATTCAGTCATTTCTTCGTTAAACAAATCATAGGCGGTTTGACGCATAAAGTTGTCAGGCATCTGTAACAACAGACCACAGCCGTCTCCGGTCTTACCGTCGGCGGCGATACCACCACGGTGGGTCATGCAAGTCAGGGACTCGATGGCTTTTTGCAACAAATCGTGGCTCGGATCGCCATGCATGTGGGCAATCAAACCAAAACCACAGTTGTCCTTAAATTCTTGGGGGTTAAACAAACCAGCGTTCATGGACATATCTCTCTAATACTTGGACTACAAATCTGTGCGTGATTTGCCAGTCACTAGGGGAGCAAGTGTCCTTGACCTAGGTTCAATGTGCTTGGTAGAAAACCATCGTGATTGAGGCAGCAAGCTGCAGGTTAAAGACACTTGCTGTAATTAAAATTTCTAATCAGGGCTTATAACATTTTTTAATTAGCAAATGGACGACCATGGTAGCGGAAGGGCCTGCTTGATTCAACAAAATAGAGGTAATTAGCCCTATTTATCTAGCAAATACCCATGTTTTTGCCGAAGATCACGACTTTTGTAAAAGTTATTCATCACCTGTGTTTATTTTTTTAACACAAGCAGCATGAAAAACAATTATTGCCCATGGTTGGCAGCTAGCTGTTGCTGCAACTTGCCAACCTGCCTGGACCAAGGCTGCAGATCCCGCACCTGGCGCGGCAAATCCCCCAAGGCCCCCTTGGCAGCGGCGGCACTATCGAAATTACCTAACAAGACCACATACCAATCTTCACCACCACGCTTTAATTTAAGCACATAATTTGGCAAAGCAATGCCTTGTAACCGCGCCACAAACTGCTTAGCAGTGGCCTGATACCGCGCCCCCAACACCTGCAAACTATAATGCTCGGCGGGCAAGGCCATAAAGGCCAGCTCCCTAGACGAATAGGGGGGTTGGTTAACTATTGCAGGCGGGGCTTTAGGCGGCTCAATTGGCTGCGGCTGTGGCTTGGCCGACTCGGCCACCTCTTGTGCCACTGCTTGCAGTTGCGCTTGCAATGACTGGTTGTTAGCCAACAACTGATCTGTCACCTGCGCCTGTTGAGGGTCGACCAGCTTTGGCTTAGGCGCGGTCTGAGTGGGCGCCTGAGACTCTTCCGGTTGCAGGGTCTTGTACTCAGGCTGGGGCGACAAATCGATAGGTTCTAGCACAGGTAAAGGCTGTCGAGTGGCTTGTGGCACAGGCTCGACGGTCTCATCCTGATCTGGCAAAGGGATAGCTGGGGTCACCTCTTCAAGCACCGCCGTGGTGACCTGCTCGGCCGCATGTTGTGTGTCAACCAGACCTTCATTTGGGCCTATCATTGCTTGACGATTAAACCACCAGAGTAGCATCACCCCTAGCAAGACTATCACTATTGCCAGCATATGCCAGACAGGCAATCTAGCTTGCTGTTGCAAGCCACCTTGGCGGATGGCATTGCGCAACAGCATTTCTAAATAACCTGGCATACCACCGGCAGCGGCATACAACTGATGCAATTGTTCAGCATGTATACTGGCATCACCAGGCAATTCCATAGAAGCCACCAGCTGTTGCAAGTAAGCCAGGCTTTCTGCTTGGGTAAAGGGTGCCAAACTTAACTGATAATAACGCTCCTGGCGCAGCTCACTATATTGCTCGCTATCCAAACGGCTCACTAGTTGCGGCTCTGCAAATAGCACCACATGGGGACGGGCCTCAGCGGCACTACTGTGAGGTAAAATATTGGCAAGCAACTCCAAGGCTTCATCATCAAGCCAGTGGGCATCATCAACGAGAATCAACAGCACTTGATCATGGGCCACCAGTTGCTTCGACAAATCTTGAATAGCCAAGATAGACGCCTCCAGAGAAGCGTGCTTAGGTGTATCAATAGGCAACTGCGCCATCAACTCACGGACCAAACGAGGAGCACTTAACTCTTCCGTCGGGGCTATATGCAAGACACAGGTATCGGTCGGTTGTACGCGCATAAACTGCTGCACGAAGGTGCTCTTACCAGCCCCGACGGGGGCAGTGACCAGCACTAGATAGTCAGAAAAATGGCTTAAATGCAGCAAGGTATCTAACTGCCGCTGACGACCAGCTGCTTGGTATTCTTTGGGGGCTGGCAGCAGGGTGCCAGATTTAGTTAGATCCCGCTTGTATGCCACATAGGCAGCAGCCAGGTTCACCTTGCCTTGAGCGGCAGTAGGCATTAGCCAGCCTGGCCTTGCAGCAGGGTCTGCTGTAATTTAGCAGCATCAAAATCACTGCTTACAAGGGCATCACCAAGACTGCGCATCAAGACCAAGCGCAACTGCCCATCCGTCACCTTCTTGTCAACTTTCATATGGATCATGAAGGCGTCAGCGGTCATATCTTGGGGAGCCCAACTAGGCAATCCTGCCCGCTGTAGAAGGTGTTGCACACGCTCAACATCAGCACGCGTAAGCCAACCAAGACGGTGCGATAGATCTGCCGCCATGGCCATTCCAGCGCCCACAGCTTCACCGTGCAACCACTTGCCATAGCCCTGTTCCGTTTCAATCGCGTGACCAAAGGTATGGCCTAAATTCAACAGCGCACGACAACCTTGCTCGCGCTCATCAGCAGCCACAATTTGCGCTTTCATATGACAAGAATGATAGATAGCCTGCACCGTTTCAGCATGTTCAAGAGACATTAGCTGAGGCATATTTTGCTCTAACCAAGCTAGGAATTCAGCATCCCCAAGCAAGCCGTATTTGATCACTTCAGCAAGACCTGCACTTAACTCTCGCGACGGCAGGCTAGCCAGGGTATGCGTATCAATCAACACACACTGCGGCTGATAAAAAGCGCCAATCATGTTCTTGCCACGGGGGTGATTCACACCGGTCTTACCACCTACAGAAGAATCAACCTGAGATAACAAGGTGGTGGGGATTTGAATAAAATTAACACCGCGCTGATAACAAGCTGCGGCAAAGCCGGTCATATCACCGATAACACCACCACCCAGAGCGATCAAGGTAGTGGTGCGATTGTGGCGCAGCTCCAGCAAACGATCAAAAATCAGATTAACCGTATACAGGGTTTTGTGTGCCTCACCGTCAGGCAAGACCACGCTGTCAGCCTGCAGCCCATGTAGACTCGCCATCACCTTGGCTAGGTACAAGGGCGCTATGGTTTCATTGGTCACCACCAACACCTGCTGGCCTTTGATGTGTTGCCGCAACAATTCAGCCTGCGACAACAAGCCCGATCCAATGTGGATAGGATAACTACGATCGCCTAGATCAACGTGCAAGGTTTTGCTGATAGCATTCATGGTAATGGTCAGTTGTTAGAGCGAACGCAGGGCTTCAATTTGCTTAATAATATCGGCGGCCAGGGTACGCGGATTTTGCGCACCCGTCGCGACGGTAATATCAGCGACTTCTTCGTACAGTGGATGACGACGCTCAAACAGATCTTCCAATACCTGGCGCGGGTCTTCATTTTGTAACAGAGGGCGATTCTTGTCTTTGGCCGTACGCTCAACTTGCTGCTCAACGGTGGCATACAAATACACCACCGTACCACGGGCAGACAAATGTTGACGATTATCAGGGGTTTCAATAGCACCACCACCTGTGGCCATGACAATATCACGTTCCTGGGTTAATTCAGCAATGATATTGGCTTCGCGCTTACGAAAACCAGCTTCACCTTCTACATCAAAAATCCAGGGAATATCGGCACCAGAACGCTCTTCAATTTCGCGATCGGTATCCATAAAATCAAGCTTCAGCTCGCGGGCCAACTGTCGGCCAATAGTGCTTTTACCTGCCCCCATCGGGCCAACCAAAAATATATTCACAGGCAATATCCAATATCCGGAATGAACTTCGTCGAGTCGCGCTCTAGTTAAGCGCACTAGTAAGGCAAGAGGGCACACCCTCCTACCTGCTAAAATATGAGGACGAAGCATAGCAAATTCAAGCACTAAGGTGATAGTAATAAATCTCAAATAGCAGCGAAAATGCAGCTAATTTCTAGCAATTAAACGCGGAGTGACAAACACCAACAACTCAAAACTCTGCACCTGCTGCTGTTTGGATTGCCACCAGCGCTGCATAAAGGGCAAGGCCATCCATGCTGGGTTTTCCATTAAACTCTGCAACTGCTGTTCATACAGAGCCCCGCCAAGCACGATAGTTTGATCAAATGCCAAGCGTACCTGAGTATGTAAGCGATGGGTATTTAATGCTAGTTCACCATTGGCCAATAACTCGCCAACAGAATCCTGCACCACAGATAAATCCAGTTCCACCTGGTCATCTACCAACACGCGTGGCGATACTAACAACCCCAAAACTGCTTGCTTCCAATGGCGACTCTCACCCTGGTCATCAGTGCTTGTATAAGGAATTTCTTGTCCTGTTTCTATGCGTCCTTGAGCCAAATGCTGCACCACAATTTGGGGCTGCGCGAGTGTCATCACCTGCCCACTGGCCTCCATAGCAGCCAGCTCCATAGATAAATGAATATGCGGTGAAACAATACCTATTGCCAAGCCTGCGGCTTGTGGCATCACCTGGCTTGCCGCAGTAACTTGCTTGACCTCTGCCAGACCAGGCTGATGCATACTGACCTGCAGGCCACGCCTCAGGCTAGCCCCAGCATCACGACTGGCAATCAAAATACGTGCTTCAATTTGCACCTGCGGCAGGGGCTTATCCAAGGCACTAATCAACCCTTGTAGCTTTTTAGTCGCGTCCCTAGGCATGTGTAACAACAACTGACTACCCCGCTCGTCTGCCACCAATGAGCCGCCGGCAAAAGCTGCCCCACTGGCTTGCAATTGGCTTGCTAACTGGGTTGCCGAAGCATACTGCAAAGGCACCACTGAGGTTTGCATCATCGGCTCTGGCGCAGCCTCGGCCGCTGACACGACTAAACTCTTGGAAGAAACCCAATGGCAATGTAATGAGGGCAGTTCACACAGCTGTTGTAGCCCTTGATGAGCGGACAGCTGACGCCACTGCACGTGGGTAGACAACTCAATATCCGCAGCAATCAACACATCCACACCAGCTTCATCGGCTAGGCGCATAAATAACTGAGCGATGGGCAAATGGACAGCCTGTAGGTGCATAGACTGGGCCCATGCCGATACCCCTACATGGCACAGCAGCCACGCTAACATAGCCAGCCAAATAGATCTCATGCACCGGCCCCACAGGCCCCTAATGGGCGACATAGGGCTTGTCTGTATTGACGCCCCTGACTATCCTGCCAAGTCACTCCATCCGCACTCACAGTCAGCAGCTTAAACCCTTGCCACAGCTGCCCAAGCAAAACTTTTTGTGTAGTACCAAATGTATCTCGCAACCACACTCCCTGCTGAGCATCCTGCAACCAATAGCCCATTAACTGCCAATTAATCTTGCTTTTGGGCGGGTCTGATTCTGTTGTAACACTGGCAACCAACGAAGGTTTAGGGCCGCTCTTCAGGGACTCATCAGAGGCCCATGAAGCTTGCCAAATAGCTGGTGCAAAAAGACCCCTAACTTGCGGCAACGAAGAATCTTTAACACCTTCTCCACTTTGGCGCCATAGCAACAACAACGACCACCACTCTTGCTGGGGCTGCAAGCGCATTAACTCCAAGTGCCAGCCTGGCCACACTGGCAAATCCGCCACAAGAGACAAAAAGCGGCTTGGTAATTGCGCGCTTAACTGTATGGTTTGATCATCAGCTTGTAGCTGCAACTCAGTGGCGTGAGGCGCAAATAGGCGTAGCATTTGCTGTTGCAGATGGTCAGTTGCTACGGCCGCTAATTGCCAGTCGACTGGCAATGGTTGGGTTTGTTTAGTATAAGCAGCCACAGGCAACAAAGGCACATACATGGCCTGCCAAAAGCACATTCGCCAGGTAGCAAAACCAGCTATACATACCAAGCCTGTGACGACCAGCAAAGCCACAACACCATAGCGCAAACAATAGATCACGTGTCTGGCTCCAAGGGCGTATAAACTAGCTGATACTGATACCAACCAGCCGCCCGCCGACTAGGCTGCACCCCAGCAAGCTGCAGCCAGGGCATGCGCTGCAAAGCCAACTGAATATCCGACCATGCTTTATGACTGTGCAGGGTAATCTGCAGCTGACCAGCCTGCCAGAGCAATTGCTCAATACGCGCATCCGTTAACTGAGCCAGCTGTTGCGTGACCAATAAATTCTGCAAAACCCTAGTTGATGCGTGCTTAGACTGATGCCATTGCCGAATAGCTGCTTGCTTAGTCAGCCACTGGTTCATTTGCCGTGCTGAGCTCTGAGATGCCAGTTGCAAGGTGGCCGCAGACGCTAGGCTTGCTTGTTGCAACTGACCTGCTAACTGCTGCCGTGAATAGGCCAACCAAACTGCAACCAGCAGTAGGCTGACCAGCAGCAAAACCAAACCACTGGCCAAATACACAAGCGTGCGCCAACGCCCAAGCAAGTGCAACCCACTAACGGCACTCCCTTGGGCGTCAAGTGCCTGCACACCGGGTAAATGATTATCCGCTATATTGCGCACGGCTAAGCTACCTCCTTGTAAACCAAACCGAAGATAAACAGGGCAATGCTGAAAGCATGATGGATTTTGCTCACTTTGTGGTGACAAAGCTGGCGAAAAACACACAATCTTATATACTTTGGCCCTCTATCATTATAAGTAAGCATAGCATGGCTTTTCGTCGCCGCTTGGGACAACTCATTATTTGGTCCACAGCATTAGGTCTGGTGGTGGCCTGCGCTCTACTGATTTTTATCTTTGCTTATCTGGTACCACGCCTGCCGGATGTCGCCAGCCTGCGTGATTACCATCTACAAACACCGTTGCGGGTCATGACTAAAGATGGCAAGCTGATTTCTGAATTTGGTGAGAAACGCCGCATGCCCTTGCGCATTGATCAGGTGCCGCAGGACTACATCAATGCCCTACTATCCGCCGAAGACGAGAATTTCTACCAGCATTACGGCGTCGATCCTAAAGCCCTATTACGCGCCGCTGTGCGCATGGTTCAAGCAGGCGGTCGTATTCAGGGAGGTGGCAGCACCATCACCATGCAGGTGGCCCGTAACTACCTGCTCACTCTGGAACAAACCTTTAGCCGTAAACTAAATGAAATACTCCTGTCCTTTCAGATCGAACAGCAATTAAGCAAAGACCAAATTCTGGAAATGTACATCAACAAGATGTTCATGGGTCACCGGGCCTACGGCATTGAAGCGGCGGCACAAGTTTATTACGGCCGCCACATGTGGCAATTGACCCTCGCTGAACAAGCCATGATGGCAGGGCTATATAAGGCACCGTCACGCTACAACCCTATTTCCAACGCTGAACGCGCGAAAATCCGTCGTAATTGGATTCTTGGCCGCATGCTGGCACTGGATTACATAGATCAGGCGCGTTACGAGGAAGCGGTTAACGCCCCTATTACGGCACGCTTTCATAGCCTTACACCTGAGACACAAGCGTCCTATGTCGCTGAAATGGTGCGCCAGGAACTGTTCGACACTTTCCCCCTTGAAGATGTCTACACCGGTGGCTATCGGGTCTACACGACCATCGATAGTCGATTACAGGATGCGGCCCAATACGCGGTACAAAAAGGCCTACTAGCCTATGATCGACGCCATGGTTTTCGCGGTGTGGAAAAACACCATGGTGCCGATCTGAGTGACTACGAAGCCGAACGTATTCTCAATCGCACCCCGGTATTAGGACCTCTGCAACCGGCCATCGTGCGCAGCATCGATACCACCAACCAAACCGCTGACTTGATGCTTCGTTATGGCGGGCAAGCCACCATCCGCTACGCTGATATGGAGTGGATTCGGCCACGCATCAGTATTGATCGACTAGGCGCAAAACCAGCCTTAATCACCGATATTTTGGCCATTGGCGACCAGGTTCGGATTCGTAAAGCCTACGGCGAATCAAACCTCTGGTTCCTTTCACAGGTGCCTGATGTGCAGGGCGCCCTGGTGGCCTTAAACCCGCAGGATGGCGCCATTATCTCGTTGGTCGGGGGGTTTGAGTATTTGCATAGCAAATTCAACCGCGCCACCCAGGCCTTGCGCCAACCCGGCTCCAACTTCAAGCCCTTTGTTTACTCTGCCGCATTGGAGCAGGGCTACACAGCTGCGAGCCTTATCAATGACGCACCCGTGGTGTTTAATGATGCCAGCCTCGAAGATTCCTGGCGCCCAGAAAATTACAGCGGCAAATTTTTTGGCCCCACCCGCTTAAGGGAAGCCCTATATAAATCACGTAATCTGGTTTCCATTCGATTGTTACGTGAAATTGGCACTAGATACGCCATTAACTACGCCATACCCTTTGGCTTTCAAGCCGACCATCTACCACGTAACCTGTCCCTAGCCTTAGGTAGCGCCTCCGTGCCACCCATTGACATTGCCACGGCATATGCCGCCCTTGCCAACACGGGTTACGCCATTAAACCCTATTTCATTGAACGCATCGAAGACAGCACGGGTAAGCTCCTCTATCAGGCCGAACCCATCACCGTGTGTGAAAACTGCGAATACTTGCCCAAGGCCGAATTAATCAGCCTCAACCCCACAGATGACAGCATCAACGTAGCCGACAGTGCGGTAATGGCCCTCGGGGAGGAGGAACAAAACCTGCTTGATGGCCCTAAAATCACCCACTTACCGATTGCCGAACGCATCATGGACCAGCGTGTAAATTATGTCATGCACACCATACTGCAAGACGTAATTACCCAAGGTACAGGACGTCGTGCTTTGAAATTAGAACGTACTGACCTTGCCGGTAAAACCGGCACCACCAACGACCAAAAAGACGCTTGGTTCTCTGGTTATAATGGTTCACTGGTAGCCTCAGCTTGGGTTGGTTTTGACCAACCCCAACCCCTAGGTCGCAACGAGTTTGGTAGTACCGCTGCACTACCTATCTGGATCGATTACATGGCCGAAGCCCTCAAGGACACACCAGAGCATAGCCATCAACAACCTGCTGGCATGGTGCAGGTGCGCATCAACAAGGATTCCGGTTTGCTTGCCCCCCGTGGGGACAACAACAGCATGTTTGAACTGTTCCGTGAACACAAGGTACCCACGGAAGTCTCTGCCGCCAGCGTCAAACCAAGTAACGACAGTACACAAGCGCCGACCGAAGTGGCCCCCGAAGAAGTCTTCTAGTCAGCCATAGTCATGCTCAACATGTGGGGATGCTGAACCAATAAACGGGCCGGTTTAAAGCCTCGTTGACGCTGTTTTTTAGATAATTCTCGCCAACTCACCCAGCCTCGTACCGCCACTTCTTGCCCTAGCCAATTGTGAGGATCATCACCACCAAGTCGCAACCATTGCTGCTGCTCTATTTTGAGGGTTGTCGTACCACTAAGATCCACGTACCAATAAGCACCAGCTCTGGCGATTTTTTCAACCTGGCCACGCAACAACATAAAACCTGCTTGTGCCGGACCAATAGACTGGCTGTGTTGATAACGTCCCAGATCGCTGCTCCATAAACCCAGCTGCTGGTACCTTGCCTGCGCCTCCAGCTGCCACAAGCATGTAGGTGCCACATTATCACCAACACTGATAACGTAAGCCAAACCCCGTTCGACTAGATGAGCCGCTAACCATTCATACTGAACGTTGAAAACGCTACCCAACCAACGCCCATAACGGTCTTTATCTTCCTTGCCAGGCTGCCAATACAGCGTCCCTTGAGCAAGAAAATCTTGCACCGCTAACTTGGCAGCTTGCGCAAAGGGCTGATCAGGACGCCCATCACGGCCTAATTCAGGTGTATTAATCATGGCTAAACGCAGTTTCTTACGATCTGCCAGATGCAGTGTATCCCCATCGACCAGATACCAGTTGGATGCAAACTGTAATTGATGACTTGAAGCAGGCGGCAGGCACGCGGCCTGAGCAACGCATGATGCACTAGTAAGAATTGTAAAACAAAAATAGCGAACAAATAGCATTAACAAACCCGCAGCAACTGAGGACGGGGTCAGATCCTAATTTACCTACTGGCATTTAATAGCAGTTTACGAACTTTTGGAAAGTATCAAGGGTCTGACCCTTGCTAGGATTGTACCACTGGTTAGCTAAGTGGAACCACTAGGTGGGGTCAGACCCTAGATACTTGCTATAACACATTAACCTGCCATGCAACAGAAGCCAAACACAATAGGATCTGACCCCATCCGCACTATATTCAGGCACAAAAAAACCCGCTAACAAGCGGGTTTTTTCTATCCTTATGGACACCAGTTTTACTTGGCGCCACGGCCGCCAAAACGACGGTTGAAACGATCGATACGACCACCAGTATCCAGAACCTTCTGCTTACCAGTATAGAATGGGTGACAAGCAGAACATACGTCGATGTGAATGTCTTGACACAGAGTGGAACGAGTTTCTACAACGTTACCACAAGAACAAGTCGCCTTGATGGATTCGTAGTTAGGATGAATATCTTTTTGCATGGATCTAACCCTTTGGTTATGGCACCGCCACCTGATCATTGCCAGGCACCGTACCCAAAATAACGTGCTCGCCAATCGAGCAACCCTAAAATTAGGAGGCGGAATTTTAACAGACCAAAGCCCCATGTCAACCTTTATAGCTAAGTTGCAATAGTGTAGCATGCCTTTAACAAGGCTTTGCGCCGCATTAACCAGTTATTTTCCATAGAATCACCTTGTCCAGTTTCCTACAGATAGTCATTGCCAGTGGTTTACGCCAGGTATTCACCTACCTAGCCGCTGATAACACCCCTCTACCCGCTATAGGCTGCCGGGTATTGGTGCCCTTTGGCCGTAGCCAACGGGTTGGCCTAATCGTGGGCCATGCAGACACCTGTGATGTCGATGAGAGCAAACTAAAACCAATAGCCGAAGTGCTAGATGAAGCACCGCTACTGCCTGACTATCTCTGGCATTTGGGCAACTGGGCCTGCGACTATTATCAGCACCCCAAGGGTGATGCCCTATTACACCTATTCCCGGTACGCCTGCGACAAGGCCACAACAACCAACTAATAAGCCGCTTCTGGCGCAAGCAAAGCACCGATGTTGATTTGTCTCGCGCCCCGAAACAAGCGCTAATCTGGCAACAACTAAGCCAATTACCGGCTGGCTTTGGCGAAGGACAATTAAACCACATAGGTCTGGCTTACAAGGACATTAGGCCACTGTTGGATAAAGGCATACTTGCCCCAGCCACACCACATGAACAAAGCGTCAACCCGCAGATAAACCAGGCCCCCTTGTCACTTAACCAAGAACAAGAGCAGGTGTTTACCGCCATCAATAGCGCTGATGACTTTGCTTGCCATCTACTGCATGGCATTACCGGCAGCGGCAAAACCGAAGTCTATCTGCAGCTTATTCAACGCTGCTTAAGCAAAGGCCAGCGGGCACTCATTCTTGTGCCAGAAATAGGCCTCACTCATCAACTGCTGGAACGTTTACAACAACGCTTCCACAATCGCATTTTGGCTTTGCATTCCGGCCTCACCGAACAACAGCGACTGGACGCCTGGCAGCAAGCCAGTCTTGGCCAGGCCGATCTCATACTAGGTACCCGCTCAGCGGTGTTTACCCCCATTCCCAAGCTTGGCCTGATTATTATTGACGAAGAACATGACCAGGCCTTCAAACAACAAGAAGGCTTCCGTTATCACGGTCGTGATGTCGCCATTAAACGCGCCCATACTAGCAACATTCCAGTGCTATTAGGCTCTGCCACCCCAAGCTTAGAAAGCCTAGCTAACGCCCAACGTGGCCGCTACCAACATCATCACCTGCGCCAACGCGCTGGCGTTGCCAACCAGGAACGCTATGAGGTCATAGATCTGCGCCAACAACCGGTGCAGGCCGGCATTTCAGCACGCCTACAT
Organism: Oceanospirillaceae bacterium; assembly: GCA_016845445.1. Classification (GTDB taxonomy): domain Bacteria; phylum Pseudomonadota; class Gammaproteobacteria; order Pseudomonadales; family Balneatricaceae; genus Njordibacter. The sequence goes on from JAERSU010000050.1 coordinate 30,940, forward strand.
GACATTATGCAAACCCAACTAGGCGCAGGCCATCAGGTATTGCTTATGCTCAATCGGCGCGGCTTTGCACCTAGTCTACAGTGTCAATCCTGTGGGCAAACCGTCGCCTGCCCAGCCTGTGATGCCAGCATGACCTTGCATAAACACCCTACTCGCCTGCATTGTCACCATTGTGATCACCGTCAACCAGTAGCCATTCATTGCCCTAGCTGCTCAGCACAACAAATGCGCCCCTTAGGCAGTGGCACAGAGCGCATTGAAGAACAGCTGCACATTGATTTTCCAGACTATCCGGTATATCGCATTGATCGGGACAGCACCCGCAACAAGGGCAGCCTCGAAGGACTGCTAGAAAAGGTCCATCAGGGTCAGCCCGGTATTCTTATTGGCACCCAAATGCTCGCCAAAGGCCACCACTTTCCCCATGTTACCGCGTCAGTGATTGTCGATGCCGATAGTGGTTTATTCTGCAATGATTTTCGTGGCCCAGAACGCCTTGCGCAGCTAATAATTCAAACCGCCGGTAGAGCCGGGCGCACCAGTTTACCGGGCACCGCTTACATTCAAACCTACCAATCTGAACACCCTGTCATTACCACCCTAACTCAGGCGGGGTACCGCGCCTTTGCCGAGCAGGAGCTGAGTTATCGCCAACAGGCTATGCTGCCACCCTTTGGTCACCTGGCTTTGTTTTTAGTACAAGCCCGCCATGAACAACAAGCCTACCAGCTACTTGGCTGGCTGCAGCACCAGCTACGATCTTCCGCCTTTGGCAAATTAACCCAACAACTACAACATTTTGGCCCCATGCCGGCGCCTATGGCTAGGCGTGCCAATCAATACCGGGTACAGCTACAATTACAGCATGCCTCACGTCAACATCTGCAAACCCTATGTCGCCACCTATGCCTATTATTAGAGCAACACCCAGACAGTAAAAAACTGCGTTGGAGTCTGGATATCGACCCCCAAGACATGGGATAATTAAGGGCTTTGCTACACCACTTTAAACACCTGCCTTGCAGCTGGGTGAGCACAACTACGTTTAACCTCTAATGCCGAGCCATTCATGAAGCAGCTAATCGCCTCTTTAATTGCCCAGTCGATCGACAGCCTAAAGCAGTCCGGTGACTTTGACGCCGACCTGCAAGCCAACATTCAGGTGGAAAACACCCGTGACAAACAGCATGGCGACCTCGCCAGCAATGTTGCCCTAACCCTGGCTAAAGCTGCACGACGAAGCCCACGCGATATTGCCCAGTTGATCTGCGACAACTTGCCTGCCGCTGCTGAAGTCAGCAAGACTGAAATTGCCGGCCCTGGATTTATCAACTTTTTCATAAGCCAGAACGCCACCGCAGCGGTAATTAACAAGATTGTCGAACAGGGTGCTGACTACGGCAAGTGCAATGTGGGCAACAACGAGAAGGTACAAATCGAATTTGTTTCAGCCAACCCAACTGGCCCACTGCACGTTGGTCACGGCCGCGGTGCCGCCTACGGTGCCAGCCTAGCCAACCTGCTAAGCGCCGCAGGCTATGACGTACAGCGCGAATATTATGTCAACGATGCTGGCCGCCAAATGAACATCCTCGCTGCTAGCGTGTGGCTCCGCTACCTAGAACTGGCTGATATCATGGTACCTTTCCCAAGCAATGGCTACCAGGGCGCATACGTTAAAGACATTGCCGCTGACCTACGACAGCGGGCCGGCGACAGCCTGCAACACAGTGCCGAAGCCATCACCAAAGGCCTACCCGCTGACGCCCCTGAAGGCGACAAGGAAGAACATATCGATGCCATCATTGATCGTGCCCGCCAACTGCTAGGCCCAGACAATTACGAAATACTATTTGCTGCAGGCTTAGATGCGATTCGCGATGACATCAAGGATGATCTAGAAGAATTTGATGTGACCTACGATGAATGGTTCTCCGAACGCAGCCTAAGCACTAACAAGCAAGTTGACATCGCCATCCAGAAGCTACAGGACAATGGTCACATTTACGAAAAAGCCGGCGCCCTTTGGTTCCGCTCTACGGATTTTGGCGATGACAAGGACCGCGTAGTAAAGCGTGACAATGGTCAAACCACCTACTTCGCCTCTGACATTGCCTATCACCAGAACAAGTTTGAACGTGGTTTTAACACGGTTATCAATATTTGGGGTGCTGACCACCATGGTTATATTACCCGTGTAAAGGCAGCCTTATCTGCCCTTGGCTTTAATGCCGACAAACTAGTCGTCAAGCTAGTGCAATTTGCCATTCTTTATCGTGGTAGCGAACGCGTACAGATGTCCACGCGCAGCGGCTCCTTTGTCACCCTACGGGAACTTCGTGATGAAGTAGGCAAGGACGCGTCGCGCTTCTTCTACGTGACTCGCAAGGCTGAACAGCATATGGATTTTGACCTTGAGTTAGCCAAATCGGAAAGCAAAGATAACCCCGTATACTACATCCAATATGCTCACGCGCGTATTTGCAGCATGATCAGCAAGCTAGCCACTGAAGGCATGCAGTGGAATGAAGAGCAGGGCCTAGCCAACCTGGAACGCCTGGACCAGGAGGCAGAAATTGCCCTAATGCAGCAGCTCGAACTCTACCCGGAAGTGATTGCCAACGCTGCCCAAGTACACGAACCTCATCAGATTGCCCACTATCTGCGCGATCTGGCCGGCAACTTCCACACCTATTACAATGCCCACCGCATGAAGATCGAAGATGCCGACCTGCGCAATGCTCGCTTAACCCTGAGCAACGCCACCCGACAGGTACTGGCTAACGGCCTACAATTACTCGGCGTGAACGCACCGGAAAAGATGTAATATGGCTCGCGATTACGCCAGAGGCAAAGGCAAAAAAGCCAAGGCAAAACAAACATCAGGGCTATCCGCAATGCGCCTGTTTTTTACCCTAGTTGTACTTGGTAGCTTTGCTATGGGCTTGTTTTTCTTGTCCCAACAGCCAAAGGACCAGGAAGCGCCGGTGCCCGCTGCGCAACAAGAGCAACAAACCATTAGCAGCGCTCAGACAACCCCTAGCCAAGTCAGCAAAGCAACCAGCAAGCCCACAGCAAAGACAGAGCAAAGTGATAAAAACAGCTTTGACTTTTACCAATTGCTGCCCGAGTCTGAAGTAGAAGCCCCTAAGGTAGAGGCCTACAAGTCCACACCTAAAGACCCCAATAAAAAGACCAATACCTTGCTGCAAGCAGGCTCTTTCCGCAACAAGAAAGATGCCGACAGCATGCGTGCTAAACTGATCTTGCTAAATTTGCCCAACGTGGTGGTTGAAAAGACCACCAACGCTAGCGGTAGCGTTTGGTATAGAGTGCGGGTCGGCCCCTTTGCCAACCGCTCCATGCTTAATAAAGCGGAAGATATTTTGGCGCAAAACCACATTGCCCCATTACGCATCAATCGAAAATAGCACTTGAATTCCCCCTAAACAGCTCCATCTATACAAGCATGACGGGCTCAGCCCCTTATGTTTGATAATGGAGTTATACAGTGACAACAATAGTTTCAGTACGCCGCGGTGGCCAGGTTGTACTTGGTGGTGATGGCCAGGTATCCCTTGGCAACACCGTCATGAAAGGCAATGCCCGCAAAGTACGTCGCCTCTATCAAGATCAAGTCATCGCTGGCTTTGCTGGTGGCACCGCCGACGCCTTCACTTTGTTTGAACGCTTTGAAGCACAGCTACAAAAGCATCAAGGCCAGCTGGTTCGTTCTGCAGTAGAACTAGCCAAAGATTGGCGTAGTGACCGCGCCCTACGCAAATTGGAAGCCATGCTGGTGGTCGCCAACCAAGAAGCCTCCCTTATCATCACCGGTAATGGCGATGTGGTTGAGCCAGAAGAAGGCCTTATTGCCATTGGCTCTGGCGGCAATTATGCTCAGGCCGCAGCAACCGCATTGATGAAAAACACCGACCTTGATGCTCAGCAAATCGTCGAAAAAAGTCTTCAGATTGCTGCCGATATTTGTGTTTTCACCAACCACAACACCACCATTGAGTCTTTGGATATCTAGGAAGTCATATGTCCAACCTAACCCCTAAGCAAATTGTAAGCCAGCTTGACCAGCATATTATTGGCCAAGCCGAAGCCAAACGCGCCGTCGCCATCGCCTTACGTAACCGTTGGCGCCGTATGCAATTAGACGCCGATATGCGGGACGAAATTGCCCCTAAAAACATCATGATGATTGGCCCAACGGGCGTTGGCAAAACCGAAATTGCTCGCCGCCTAGCCAAACTTGCCAAGGCGCCATTTATCAAAATTGAAGCCACTAAGTTTACCGAAGTAGGCTACGTTGGCCGCGATGTTGAATCCATTATTCGCGACCTCATGGAAACGGCCATCAAAATGCTGCGTGAAGACGCCATGACCCAGGTAGGTAACGAAGCGGCTGATCGAGCCGAAGAGCGTGTGCTCAATGCCCTGTTGCCACCCGCTCGAGGCGACGAAGCTGGCCAAGACTCCAACACCCGTCAGGTATTTCGCAAGAAGCTCCGGGAAGGCGACCTTGACGACAAGGAAATTGAAATTGAGATGGCTGACTCACCTATGGGCGTTGAAATTATGGCGCCTCCAGGCATGGAAGAAATGACCAGCCAATTGCAGAACATGTTCTCTAACATGGGGCAGGATCGCAAAAAGTCACGCAAAATCAAAATTAAGGACGCCTTAAAGCAGATTCAAGACGAAGAAGCGGCCAGCCTTGTCAAAGAAGATGTCATCAAGCAGCAAGCCCTGGAAGCCGTGGAACAGAACGGCATCGTATTTCTTGACGAGATTGATAAGATTGCTTCTGACTTTAGGGGTGATCC
>JAERSU010000051.1 GCA_016845445.1 Oceanospirillaceae bacterium
CCAGTGGTGCCCGATGTATACATCAGCATGGCATCATCGGTGGACGCAACTGCTGGCAAATTAAGTTCACCTGCGATAGCAGCCTGGCAACCGGCATCAACATCTTTGCAGACCACCTGAATGGGTCGTTCGATCTCAGCGACCAGTTCTCTGACCAGAGGTTCAAATTCTGCCGAAACAAAAATCAGTTTGCTATCCGAGTGATCCACCACATGACTGAGCTGGTCTCTACCCGCCGCGGGGTTTAAGGGCGATATAATGCACCCTGCGTACATAGCACCAAGAAACAACTCTAGGGTTGTGCGACCATTACACATCATAAAGGACACGGTATCCCCAGCTTGCATGCCCAACTGCTGCAGTTCCGCTGTTTGTGCCCTCATTTGCTGTTGCAATTGACCGTATGTCAGTTGCACATTGGTTTCCGGGAAACAGGCAAACACCGCGTCAGCCTGCCTAGCCGCATAATGATCCACCATGCCACGCACTGTATCGGCAACGGGGGTATAGATATTACTCATGCATGAAACTCCCGCTGGTAATCACCAAAGATGTCCTCAATGGTTACTTCATTTGGCGTGATGGGTTGAACCACACGGGTAATGTTCATGTACTGTCGGTAGTGGACGTTCTGGTCGGTAATATTGCCCCCCCAGGTACCACAACCCATAGATAGGGAAAACGGCAGACTATTGTCAAAACTGCCACCCGTAGCGTAGCAGTGGGCCTGGTTAACGATCACCCGACACACCGGCATCTGGTGGCCCATTTGTTGGGCACGCTCAAGCTTACTGGTATGCAAACTTACCGAATGGCCAGCACCTTGGTAGCTGAGAATTCCCGTGGCAATACGTTGCGCATGGGCAAAGTCTTGGGCCCGATAAACCGTCAGTACCAAGGCCATTTTTTCTCCGGAGAAGGGATGGTCCTTGCCCCAGCCATTTTCCTCTACTAACAGTACCTTGGCCTGTTCAGCTTCGGCACGGGTAATACCAACCGCAGCGCAAACCTCAGTTACCGGTTTAGCTAACACGGCCGGGTTTAATTTGCCGTGCTGCCACATGGTATCCTGCAAGCTTTGTTGCTCATCAGCGCGCAACATGCAAGCCCCCTTTTCCGCAAGGCTAGCCATTACTTGTTCGTATACGGCATCCACCACAATCAAGCTATTTTCTGATGAACAACTGGTGGCATTATCAAAGGTCTTGGAAGCGATAATTTTACTCGTGGCCTGGTCAATATCAGCGCTTTCATCAACGATGCTGCTGACATTGCCTGCCCCCACACCGAAGGCTGGCGTGCCACTGGTGTAGGCCGCACGCACGTTATTTTGAGAGCCGGTGGCAATCACCAGATCCACTTGTGCCAGCAATTCCATACTCAAGGCTTTGGATACCGGCGCTGGCAACATTTGCACCAAATCTTTGGGCGCCCCGATTAGCTCTAATTCGGCATGAATCAAATCCAGCAAGCGCTGGCAAGAAGGCTGCCCCTTTGGCGAAGGTGCCAAGATAATCGCATTGGCACACTTTAACGCATTGATGGTGTTGTTAAGCGGTGTGGCTATGGGGTTTGTGGAAGGCACAATGGCACCCACCACCCCGACAGGGCGACCAATTTCAGTGATACCCGTGGTGTCATCATGACTAATCACACCGATGGTTTTAGCATTCTTGATATCGCGCATTAAGCCCAGTGTTTTGCGGCGATTTTTCGTCATCTTGTCAGTCACATTGCCCAAGCCGGTTTCGGCCACAGCTAATTGACTTAAATGTTCATTGGTTTTGGGGTCCATTACTACCCAACCAACGGCAGTAACCAACTGGTCAATTTGCGCTTGGCTGTAAGTCTGGATTTGCTGCTGGGCGGCACGTGCCCTAGCCATCAAGGCGGCAACAACATCACTGGGAGATAGATCAGACATTGGGTACTCCAAAATAGGGTTAAAAAGCGGGGGGCCTAGCAGGAGCATGCCCCCCGAAACCACTCTTAGTGAGAGATGTGTTTGTTAATATCGGTTTACTTCAGATCAGCAAGTAGTTCTTGCAGATAGGCTTGACGCTCTGTCCACATGGCCTTTACTTCATCACGGGTCATGATGCGCATTGGCGAACCACCGGCCTTCATCTTCTTGGCAACCTTGCCATCTTGGAACATCAGGTGTACGCGTTCGGCCAGGTAATCCAGCACTTCAGGTGGTGTGCCTTTGCGCGCCATGATGCCACGGAAGTTGACACTGGAATCATCGATATCAATGCCCTGCTCCTTAAAGGTTGGCACGTCTGGCAGGAAGGATTCTTCCCGCTGGTTATCAGCCACTGCCAAGATCTTGATCTTGTTACCTTGACGGTAGGCATCAGACAGGTTGTTAAAACCAGCCATAACCTGGCTACCCAGTACCATCTTCATAGCGGCAACACCACCACCAGCAGGAATGTACTTAGTGCTAATATCAGCGGCTTTATCCAGTTGCAACGCGGCAATGTGATGGCCGACGTACAAGCCTGCACCGGCAACCGTTAACTTACCTGGATTAGCCTTGGACCACTCTACCAGTTCGCCGGCACTATTGAATGGGCTATTGGCCGGTACAATCAATACCGCAGGATCAGCACCCCAGTTCGCCACTGGCTCCAGATTATCGACGTTATAACTGGTCTCAAACTTCAACGACTGAGCAATAAAGTGAGGCACATTATAAGCCGCTAGTTGATGACCGTCGGTGGACGCACTAGACGCGTACCAGTTCCAACCTTTTTGACCACCAGCACCAGGCTTGTTAAAGATAACCATGGGCATATTTAGGTAATTTTCCTTACCTGCCATCATGGTTACAATACGTGCCTGGAAGTCAGTAGCGCCACCAGGACCATAGGCCACAGCCACCTGGATAGGTGCATTTGGATAGTCTTCAGCTTGTGCTGCCATGGGCGACAGAGCAAGCAGCGAACCCATTGCCAAACCGGCTAGTTTTGTTGTTATTGTTTTCATTTTCATTGTTTCACCTCATCGGTTGTGACTGGGCCATTTGGCCACAGCCTGTTTTCTCACGCTTTCGCGATTAATTTAGAGTAGTCCTGGAGTGGTAACTCGCAGGCCTACACTGAATAGTCCATACATGACAGTCATAAACACTAGGGCTACAACTACCACTTTTATGTAGTCTTTACGTTCTGCAGACATTGAATAGAGACCTGCCATGGCTACAAATAGCAGCCAAGAGGCCAAGTAGAAGCCCAGTAGTTCTAGCACCAACAGGTAGGCCACAATGGCAATTAAACCTGCGGCAATCTGCCCCCATTCAACCAGATCCAAGGCAAACTTTTTGCGGGTCCAGGTACGAATGGCTTCCACTAGCAATAGGGCTGAAAGGGCCGTCATTAACCAGGCTACCAACTGTGGGAAGGCATAGGCTTCACCGTCGCCTTGGGTCACCATATAAAGAATCACTAGGGCAATCAGCATGGCGCCAATGGCCGACACCCGCTTACCAGCGCGCACAGCCTTGTCTTCGGTTTTCACCTTGCTGCGCTGCTTCATTTCTACCCAGATGCTGTAGCCAATAGACACGGCACAGGCAGTAATCAAAATGACATTAATGGTACCGGTGAAGAAGTACACCATGGGGCCATCCGTTACCGAGGCAATCATGTTACCCATGGAAAAGTTATCTTCGGCAATGGGGCCAAGAATAATACCCAGTACCATTGGCGCGGCACTAAAGCCATATTTAGCCAGCACATACATGGCACTGCCTATGACCACCATTACAATGACATCGGAGAAACTATTTTGAATACTGTAGGTGCCAAACACAGCCAAAATGGTGACCGCTGCGGCCATAAAATTAGGTGGCACACGCATGATCCAATGACTGCTGGTACGGCTCAAAGCCAAACCAAGAATCACCATAAACACCTGCGCTAACAATAGGGAACCAATAAACGTCCAGGTCACCTCGGCATGGATAGTGAATAGATCAGGGCCAGGGAACAAGCCATTAATTAACAGCCCACCCAACAACACGGCGGCCGTTGGACTGCCAGGAATACCCAAGGTTAACAGAGGCACAAGGCTTGGCCCCACCATGGCGTTATTAGCTGATTCAGCGGTGATAACACCATCTGGGCAACCCTTACCAAATTGGTCGGGGTTTTTACTAAACTTGCGTACCTGATCATAGGCTACCAAGCCTGCAATCTGTCCGCCGGCGCCTGGGATAATACCCACTACCACACCAGAAAAAGTACCCACTACCAGGGCCTTTACACGAGACAGGTTATGCTTCAAAGATCGTACAAAGGAGGTATTTTCCATGTTGAACATACCACCAGAACCGCCTTCGCGACTGGTCACCATGAGTTGGTATATCTGCGGTACCGCAAACAAACCAATCAAAGCCACAACTATGTGTACACCACCAGTGAGGTGTTCGCTAAAGACAAATCGTGATTCGCCAAAGATTGGGCTGATACCAATGGTGGAGATCCACAAGCCAATACAACCAGAGATCAGCCCCTTAAGCACGGAACTGGAACCCAAAGTACCAATAACCGTTACCCCAACAATGGCCATCCAGAACATTTCCGACGGACCAAATTTTAGGGCCAGATCAGCCAAAGGCGGGGTAAAGAGGATCAACACAAACACCCCGATAATACCGCCCACAAAGGAACTGATAAAACAGTAATGCAGTGCTTCAGTGGCTCTGCCCTGCCTTGCCATAGGATGCCCATCAAGGACCGTGGCTATATTAGCAGGCGCTCCCGGTATATTGACCAAAATACCACTAATGGCACCACCGGCTACTGTCGCGGTATAGACGGCGCCAAGCAGAATCAGACCACTGGTGGCGTCCATCTGAAAGGTAAAAGGGATTAACAGTGCGACGGCCATGGTGGGACTTAATCCGGGCAAAGCACCGAGAATCAAACCAGCGGCGGTAGCAAAAAACAAAATAGTCAGGTTGGTGACTGTCAGTACATCAGCGAAATAGGTAAAAAATTCCACTTGCATGCCTCTCTTGGTATAGCCCTAATTAGAGCAATTGTTATTCTATTAAGCTAAGGTATTGCC
>JAERSU010000052.1 GCA_016845445.1 Oceanospirillaceae bacterium
ATTAAATCCATGATTAGCTTGCATCAAATGAAAGTGTTTGTGGCCGTAGCCGAAGCCGGCAGCACCTCAGCGGCGGCTCAAAAACTGCACCTTTCACAACCTTCCGTATCCCTAACAATACGTAATTTTGAAGCCGAACTAGGTGCTGATCTGTTTATACGCAATCCACCAAAAGGCTTGTCAATTACGCCTTTTGGCCGCCAAAAACTAGAACAAGCCAGACTCATACTCAATGAAGCAGAACTATTTGCTGATACCCAATCGACCCACAACAATATGCGCGGCACGGTAACCATAGGCTTTTTTGCTACCCTAGGCCCCATCTATGTGCCTAGCATCATTAGCCACTTAAAGTCAGTATTGCCAAGGGTAGAGGTGAAACTGCAAGAAGGTAGTGACTTAAGGGCTATGGGCCGTATGGTGGACACAGGGCAGGTAGAACTTGCCCTAACCTATGACCTAGACATAGGCAAACGCCCTAAAGTAGAGGTAATTAAAGAAAGTGAGTTTTATGCTGTCTTACCAGCCCAGCATCCGCTGGCCAAAAAGGCCAAAGTTTCCCTACAAGAGTTGGCACAAGAGAACTTTATACAAATTGATTTACCTTCAAGTGCTGAGTTTTTAATGTCGCCCTTTTGGCATTATGGATTAAGCCCAGAGGTGACTTATAAAACGTCATCCTTAGAAATGGTACGCGGTTTAGTTGCCAATGGGCTAGGCGTATCCTTACTGGTTACCCAGCCTGCATCAAACATTGCCTATGATGGTCAAGAGGTGGTATGTCGCCCCATTCTAGAGGCACTGCCAAAACAGCAACTGGTATTGGCGCAATCCTACAAGTTGGCAACCACCCCCCTAGTCAGCCGCGTGGCCGAAGAAATCATGCAGTTACTAGCCGAGCATAAGTCAGACTAATTTAATTGACGGCTTGAAAAGCCCCAGAAACGAAAAACCCCTTTCAAAGCAAAGGGTTATCCTTAAAATATGGCGCGCCCGAGAGGATTCGAACCTCTGACCGCCTGGTTCGTAGCCAGGTACTCTATCCAGCTGAGCTACGGGCGCGTATTGATTTGCCGACCTGCTTGGTCATGCGGGTGCGCATTGTAACGACTCCCGCTTATTTTTACAACAAAAAACTGGAAATTTCATCAACTTATTGCAAATTGCATGGTTCAGCTCTACCTGTTTGGTGGTGAGTTGTTGTATTATAGCCTGCAGAAAATAGGCGCCCGTTTTTCTTCACGCCTAGTACTATTTAATCCTTATTAATCCGGCTACGCAAAGCCCCTCAGAACACACCAATGAACGAAAACTACAACGCGCAAGATATCGAACCTGCTGTACAGCAATTTTGGCAAGCAAACGACAGTTTTAAGGTCCAAGACAACCCAGGCCAAGACAAGTTTTACTGCTTGTCCATGTTCCCTTATCCAAGTGGTCGCCTACACATGGGCCACGTGCGTAACTATTCTATTGGTGATGTTATCTCCCGCTTCCAGCGCATGCGTGGCAAGAACGTGCTGCAGCCAATGGGTTGGGATGCCTTTGGTCTTCCGGCTGAAAACGCCGCCATGAAAAACAAGGTAGCTCCAGCCAAGTGGACCTACGAAAACATCGACTACATGCGCGACCAGCTAAAACGCATGGGTTTTGGCTATGACTGGAGCCGTGAGCTGGCGACCTGTGACCCAGATTACTACCGCTGGGAACAGTGGTTCTTCACCAAGCTGATGGAAAAAGGTCTGGTTTATAAAAAGAACGCCGTGGTTAACTGGGACCCAGTGGACCAGACTGTGCTGGCCAATGAGCAGGTGATTGATGGCCGTGGCTGGCGCTCAGGCGCGCTAGTGGAACGCAAAGAAATCCCGCAATGGTTCCTAAAGATCACCGACTATGCTGACCAGCTGTTGGAAGATCTGGATCAGCTAGAAGGCTGGCCTGAACAGGTGCGCACCATGCAGAAGAACTGGATTGGTCGTTCGCAAGGTGTTGAACTGAAGTTTGACGTCACCAATCACGGTGAACTAGAAGTATTTACTACCCGTCCTGATACCCTTATGGGCGTCACCTATGTTGCCGTAGCGCCACAGCATCCATTAGCCATGAAGGCCGCTGAATCCAATAGTGACATTGCGGCCTTTATTGACCAGTGCAAGAACATGAAGGTAGCCGAAGCTGACATGGCCACCATGGAAAAGCTAGGCATGGATACGGGCTTTACCGCCGTCCACCCAATTACCGGTAAACAAGTGCCTGTTTGGACCGCCAACTTTGTCTTGATGGACTATGGCTCTGGCGCCGTGATGGCCGTACCAGGCCATGACCAACGAGACTGGGAATTTGCCAGCACATACGGCCTCGACATCAAGCAGGTTATTCGCCCTGCTGATGATACGGAAATTGACCTAAGCCAAGAAGCCTACACGGAAAAAGGCCTGCTGGTTAACTCGGGCATGTTTGATGATATGGACTTCCAAGTAGCCTTTGACACCATTGCCGCGGAGCTTGAAGCCAAAGGCAAAGGCAAGGTTACCACCAACTACCGCCTGCGCGACTGGGGTGTATCCCGCCAGCGCTACTGGGGTGCCCCTATCCCAGTTATCAACTGTGACAAGTGTGGATCTGTGCCGGTACCAGAAGATCAACTGCCGGTTACCCTACCGACTGATGTCGAATTTGATGGTAGCGGTTCGCCCATCAAGAAGATGCGCGAATTCATTGACACCACCTGCCCATCCTGTGGTGCAGCCGCCGAGCGCGAAACAGACACCTTTGATACCTTTATGGAATCTTCCTGGTACTACGCCCGCTTCACCAGCCCAGGCCAAAACCAGTCCATGCTAACGGAAGCTTCTGCCAACTACTGGGCACCGGTGGATTACTACGTCGGCGGTATTGAGCACGCTATCTTGCACTTGCTCTACTCGCGTTTCTTCCACAAGTTGATGCGTGACCTAGGTCTCGTCAACTCTGACGAGCCATTCAAGAATCTGCTCTGTCAAGGCATGGTATTGGCAGACACCTACTACCAAGAAGACGAAAAGGGCGGTCAAAACTGGATTTCTCCCTTGGACGTAGAGCCGACTCGTGGCGACAAGGGCCGTATTACCGGCGCCATTAGCAAGGTCGATGGTTCTGAGGTGCTATACGATGGCATGGGCAAGATGTCCAAGTCGAAAAACAATGGCATCGACCCGCAGGCTATGATCGATCAGTATGGTGCCGATACGGTGCGTTTGTTCATCATGTTTGCAGCACCTCCTGAACAGTCTTTGGAATGGTCCGATGCTGGTCTTGACGGCGCTCAACGCTTTATCAAGCGCTTTTGGAAGCAGGTTTATCAACATCAAGCACAAGTGCGTACAGCTGGTTCCGTAGCGGCTATCTACAAGTCAGGCCTAAGCAACGATCAGCAAGATCTGCGGCGCAAGACCCATGAAACCATCGCTAAGGTCACCGATGATATAGAACGTCGTCAAACCTTTAATACCGCTATTGCCGCCATCATGGAATTGAGCAATGCCATTGGTAAATTTAACGATGACTCGGCCCAAGGTATAGCGGTACAAGACGAAGCTGTACGCGCGGCAACACTATTGCTTGCGCCAATTACACCGCACATGTGTCACACACTGTGGAAAGCAATGACTGGCGAAGATGGCGTACTCAATGCACCCTGGCCTGAACTAGATGAATCGGCACTGGTTAAATCTACCATCGACATGGTGATTCAGGTTAATGGTAAGCTACGCGGCAAGATCAGTGTCGATGCTAACGCCGACCGCGATATAATCCAGCAAACTGCCTTAGCAGAAGAAAACGTGCAACGTTTTATTGAAGACAAAACAGTACGCAAAATTATTGTGGTGCCAGGCAAACTGGTTAACGTAGTAGTAAGCTAAACACTTATTGAAGGCCATATAACGGAGATAGCCAATGCATCGACCAAACCAAAAGCCCAGCGGCAAACTACTCACTGCTGGCCTAGTGCTTAGTGTTAGCCTAGGCTTAAGCGCATGCGGTTACCAGTTACGAGGCACTAATTCAGACTACCATATGCCGGAAAGTGTGCAGATTTTCGCCGATAATGAAGTCCTCTTGCAGGCCACTGTAGACGCCCTACACAATGCTGATGTGGCTACCAGTCAAGCCAAGTTTGTCAGCGAATTAAGCAGTGAAATGGTTGCTATGGATGCCGTGCGCATAGTGAACACCAGTAGCAACGAGGAAGCGGTTATTTTCAACAGCAGTGGCACCGCCACCCATTGGCGCTATACCCTTAGCACTCAAGTAATACTAGGCCTTGGCGATAACGCCAAAACCATTAACCTAAGTGAACAGCAACAAATCGATTTAAGTGGCGCTTCCAGCACCGCTAACGATCGCATTATTACCGCTGCCTGGGAAGAACTATATCAACGCTTAGCGCAAAGGATATTAGGGGCTATTGGCTCCTAATCGCCTGCCAACATGCGTATTCGTCCAGAGCAACTCGACCAACATCTGCAGAACCTAGCACCCTGTTACTTTCTGCATGGCGATGAGCCCTTATTGCTGCAAGAAATGGGCGATGCCATTCGTGCGGCCGCCAAGGCGCAAGACTTTCTCGAGCGTGATTTGTTTCATGTCGAAGGGCGTTTTGATTGGCAGCAAATAAGCGCTGCCGACCAGGCCATGTC
>JAERSU010000053.1 GCA_016845445.1 Oceanospirillaceae bacterium
GGGCCCATTCGCGCCTCTATGGAAGCAGAAACGAATCTATTCATTGAGCGAACTATTTTTGATGGCGCCGGCAGTCTCAGTGCGCTGCTCACAGACAACCACGGCTATATGTCTGATGACACTGCGGTCATCTATGGTAACGATGTTATAGAACTCGGTGGTCCCTCCGTAGAGCATGATTACGCCATGGTTCAGCTCTCCGGCGGTTCCAAAAATACACTCACGCTCTATCCTGTTGAGTTTCCCGCAACACAAAGAGCCGGGCTTCTCACACTGCCTTCAGTATTAGCTGTGGGTTCCTACGCAGTGCACCCTGCTCCCATTCTGCGCGGTAAACGACTTTTGGAGCGCATGGCCTGTCAAACCTTTGGTTCACCACCGCCGGGAGCAGAAGCCAATATCCCTGCCGATACCAATGAAGCAGAAGGAACGAACCGAGAACGAACCGAAATCGCGACGGCCACCCCAGTTTGTGCCAGTTGCCACCAAACACTGAATCCGCCAGGATTTGCCTTTGAAAATTACGATGCCTTTGGCAGGTTTCGCGAACAAGACAATGGCATCACAGTCGATGCCAGCGGAACCTTCACCCTCGACAACGGCGAAACCTTCACATTCACCGACGGCGTGGAGCTGGCCTATCAAATGGCTGAAAGCAACCAGGTTAAAGATTGCTACGTTGAACACTGGGCAAACTACGCTCTGGGTTATCCATTGGAAGAAAACCAAGAAACCTTAAGCGACCTCCAAAGCCTCTTTAGAAGTGATGATAATGTCATCGAACTTCTGATTGCCCTCACCACCAGCGATTTCTTTCGCTACCTCAATGGGCAGGGAGTGACACCATGAAAAGACGTGACTTCTTAAAAGTACTGGGCGGCGCCTCTGCCTTTACCCTTTGTCCTGGCCTGGGATTCAACGCATTAGCCAACACCGAAGCTCCCAAAAGATTGTTGGTGCTCTCTCACTGTCATGGCTGGACCTATGACACGTGGAAAATACGACCGGATGGCATCAATACGGGCACACCGTGGTCCATTGGTTTAAATGATTTGGCCGAGAACAGCTGGAGTGAAACGCTGCAGCCACTCTATGCCCACCGCAATCGGTTGATTGGCATCGATGGACTCTCATTGGCCACCGCTGAGCTGGATGGGGATGGTAACCGCCACGATACCGGCTGGGTTCACGCCTGGACTGGCAACCAGGCAGATTTCAGCGGAACAGATACCCAAGCAACGTCATCTTCCATCGATCAACTGGTGGCTAACTCCATTGGACGAAGTGACCGTCTGCCGTCTTTAGAGCTGTCTCTCGATGATGCTCGAGAAAATGGCCGCCCCATTGCCTATGGACAGTCGGGGCTGCGTCTACCTGTTGAAAACGACCCCATGCGAGCTTGGCAACGGCTTTTCGGCCCATCTCAAGCACCCGACCCACTCTCAGCGCGACGCGGTGAGGTACTGGGCTTTGCCTACGAAGAGTATCGCCAATTGGCACCTTGGCTTGGAGCCGCGCAACGGCAAAAAATGGAAAGCCACTTTGAACTGGTTCATTCACTAACGGGGCGCATTGAAGGCATGCGCAACCTAGAATGCAATACCGTTCCCGCCTCGCCCAACCAGGCAGCCAATTACGAAGAGCGCTTTGACCAAATGAGTGAGCTCATTGGAGCGGCCTTTGCCTGCGACGTCACCCGCGTCGTCAGCCTATCCCTTGGCGAAATGCCAACATCTGATTTTGGTTATGGCGATGTCACCGATGATGTTCATAAAGGCCTTGCCCATGATGTCTTCACCAACGCCATGAAGCATCAAGCTATGACCGACTATCTCAAGATGCATACCCAACAGATTGCTCGACTGGTCGACCTCTTATCGAATATCCCAGACACAGACGGTCAGAGTATCATGGATAACACCTTGATTGTCTGGGGTTCTGAGCTCGCCGACGGCTGGCACGGCTATCAGCATTATTGCCCCATGATTATCGGTGGGAAATGGCATTTTCAAACCGGCCAATACCACTATATGCCCCACGAAACACCGATTGAACTGCGAACAATCAATGGTATGACTCAAAGCTCTGGTATGCCGCACCAGCACCTGCTTGTAAGTATTGCTCAGGCTATGGGACTATCCGATGACCACATAGGCATCAAACATATACAATCTCAAAATGGCACATCCGTTGATTGCAGCGGTCCTTTGCCGATTCTTAGTTAATGGAGTCCAAAATGATCTGGTCCAGAATATTGATTGCCCTT
The DNA here is from genome assembly GCA_016845445.1 of Oceanospirillaceae bacterium. GTDB lineage: Bacteria > Pseudomonadota > Gammaproteobacteria > Pseudomonadales > Balneatricaceae > Njordibacter. Next base: position 2,267 of record JAERSU010000053.1, read on the forward strand.
CTCTTTGTTGCTTGCACCGCTTGCGGAAGTGAAGAAAACGCCAATGGAGACAATTGGTGGGATGAAGATGGCGGTGACACCACTGCCGACACCACGAGCACAACCGACGACGACAAGACCGATACCGGTGATAAACCAGAAGGCAGTGGTGACAAACCAGAAGATGATGGCGAAAAAGATGGCATCATCGCGATGGTCGATACAGAAACGGGCACCGGCACGTTTAGCTATACAAAAATACAAACCAGTGGTGAAGATTGTGCAC
>JAERSU010000054.1 GCA_016845445.1 Oceanospirillaceae bacterium
CCCTTAGTGGTGCAGAAACCAGAGCAAGGACTGTATCTGATCTATGGCGAAAACGGTTTAGCTATTGTCCCAGCCGATGGGCGCACTGGTGCTGTGCAGGTGGACATGCTGGCGGGTAAGAGTCGTCACCGCCGTTTGTATGGGGGCGGCAAAGGTCAGCAGATTGCCAAGGCCATTGGTGTGCAAGGTGCTAAGCGACCAACTGTCTTGGACGTCACCGCGGGCCTAGGTGGTGATGCCTTTGTGCTAGCTAGTCTGGGCTGCTATGTACAACTAGTGGAACGCCAGCCGGTGGTGCGTGCGCTATTAGCAGATGGTTTACAGCGCTTAAAAGGTGACACCGAACTAGCCGAACTAGGGCAGCGCTTAGCACTCTTACCGGGCCATGCCATGCAGGTACTGACAGATTGGCAGGCAGAGGATGTGCCACAAGTTGTTTACCTGGATCCCATGTTTCCGCATACGGGCAAGTCGGCGCAAGTAAAAAAGGAAATGGCCTTGTTTCGTCACCTAGTTGGTGCCGATGAAGACGCCGATCAACTGCTGCAACCGGCATTGCATTTGGCAAGCCATAGGGTGGTGGTAAAACGCCCTCGTTTAGCGCCAGATTTAGCCGCTCAGAAGCCTACCTATAGTTTGGCCGGCAAGGCCAACCGTTTTGATATCTACGTTAAGCAGGCGTTTAAATAACCACACTCCCTATCCCTATAGGGGATCAATAATGGGGTGGTTTTTGATCCGCTTCTGGCGCTTGCTGGCCGTTACTTAAGTCTTCCCTGACGTTTTTCATCTGCTTGGCCAAGAGTTCAACGGTGCGCTGTAAACGGGTGATATCCAGTTGTTGTTGGGTCACGGTATCGTTCAGGCTATCAATGGTTTGTTCCTGAAAGGCGAGCTGTTGTTGAAGATCGGCAATGAGTTGTTGTTGGGACATGAAAGGGGCCTGCAAATAATTTGACAGTTTTATGACTAAAGTTTGATAACGTTGGTGTTTTTCGCTAATCTACTGCGATTGTACAGGCTATTTACTAGTGAGCAAGGGAAAGCCTTACAATTGATATTTTAATAACAAACTATAAGAGATTCTGAGTCAAAATGAGAAGATTGCTGTTGTCATATAGCTTTGCCATCAGTCTGGTGGCAGCCGTAACCGCACCTTTTATCCTCGACAATGTCATTGCCGGTGCTAATTTAACAGCACAACTACCTATTTCCATTGGTGTGTGTTTTGTGCTGTTCTGGATTGCCACCTTGGTGGTTGGAGTGAAGTTTGTACCGCAAGGTGATGCTGAAGAAGCCCCTTGGGTCGAAGATGAAAATGATGCTAGTCGAGAGTCTGGCACTGTTAAGTGGTTTAATGTTACTAAAGGATTTGGTTTTATCACCCGCGATCAGGGTGATGATGTGTTTGTCCATTTCCGTTCTATTCGTGGTAAAGGTCACCGTTCACTGCTGGAAGGTCAGCGTGTGCGTTTTACTGTTACTGAAAGTGATAAGGGTATGCAAGCTGAGGATGTTTCCGTTGTCAGCTAGTCTGAGCCACCCATAACACGTTAAAAACCACCCAAGGGTGGTTTTTTTGTTTATGAGTCAAATAGTTATTGACATGCTAGTAGCATATCAATAAGATACACGCCTCATTGATGCGGGGTGGAGCAGCTTGGTAGCTCGTCGGGCTCATAACCCGAAGGTCGTCGGTTCAAATCCGGCCCCCGCTACCAAATTCGAAAACCGCGGTAACCCGTTACCGCGGTTTTTTTTCGCCCCTCAATTGCGCAATGTGGCACCACTAGCTGATTCGTACCTCGTCAGCCCAACACTATTAGCTTCTCTTTCCTTGGCCGACTGCGTCGGCTACCCGGCGTAGAAGTTACTTTAATGGGCGCTGCGTCAACGTTTCGCTACTAGCGCTGGGCTGACAAGGTACTAAGTAGTTAATTCTGACTCTTCGCAAGCACGAAGGTCACGATAGCCTATTCGCTTATTGCGGAACGTTGACGCAGCCGAGTCGGTGGGTTCCCAACGGGAAACAAGCGAGGACTGTTTGAGGGAGCTTGCGACCGAGTTCCGCAGCGCCCGTTGGGGGCGTGCCGGCGAAGGGAAGCTGGCGTAGCCAGCCAAGGAAAGAGAAGCAATGAGCGAATAGGCTGTTGTGACCGTTGCCGCTAGTGGCACCACCAAACCAACTAGTGGTTCCACAGAGCCGAGACAAGGGCGCCGAGGATAAGGCAGGGACCGAAAGGGATGCGTTGGTGGTATTGGCGGGTGACTAGGGCGTAGATGATGCCGGTGAGGCTGGCAATGAGTAAGATGTTGGGCAGGGCCTGCCAACCAAACCAGGCACCGAGGGCGGCGAAGAGTTTGGCGTCGCCTAAGCCTAATCCCATTTTGCCTTTCATTTGCAGGAACAGCCAAGCCACGGTGAAAAGGCATAGATAGCCTGCTACAGCGCCGATAATTGCGGCTTCTAATTGCCCTGGTAGGTAGCCAAATACATGCACAAGCAGCCCACTCCAAAGCAGCGTGTAATTCAGCTCATCGGGCAGTATTTGCCGTTTAATATCGATAAAAGCCAGTATTCCTGCTAGCAAAGCAAAAATCCCATAAGGCCATAAACTTGTCATTTTATGAATGTCATATCTTGTAGTCAGAGGGTTAACAGGAGTAAGCTGATGTCATAGCGTAGTTAATTGGATCAGCTTCCATGCATGAACACTATAGAATAGCTCAAAAAATTGGTTTGATGTTTCGACCCGATGAAACCCTACCCGAGGACATGCATGCTTGGATTACCGATCAGCTAACTATGCCCTCGGTGGCAATGGGTATTGCTAGTGTGTACAGTTCCCCTGCACCTTGGCCTGCTGAGTTACAACCTGATCTGGCTGAACGGGCGCGATTGTGGCGCCGCTATAGACTGTTAAAAAGGCAAGAACAAGAAGGCAAAAATGGTCAGGACAATCAGGCGGCAAGGCAGGCCAATAACCGTGCTCACTTAATGGCTGAAAAAGATGAGCTTAAGTTTGTGCACCGCAATGTTTATGCTGCTGACCAGATTAACCTACGCCTCACGGCCTTCTGGGCTAATCACTTCACCATTGGTAATACCTTTGATACAGGCAACATGATTGGTCACGCCATTGATGCAGGCATCTTAGATCGTTTGCAAGGCAGTTTTGCTGAGATGTTGTATGGCATTACCACCCACCCAGGTATGCTCACCTATTTGGATAATGTCTGGAGTGCAGGAGAAAATTCAGCACAAGCGAAATCTTGTCGGCGCAAGCCTGATTGCCACGCTGGTTTAAATGACAATTTGGGGCGAGAGCTACTCGAACTGCATACTGTTTCTCCGGCCGCAGGTTATAGCGAAGATGATATTCGCGGTGCGGCTAAGGTGCTGGCTGGCTGGGGCGTTAATTTCCAACAAGAGCTAGACAAGATGCGGCGCATGGCCGGCACCACCGATCACTGGAATGCCTATAAACAACGTTGGGCCGAACCAGGCAGAAAAACTGTTATGGGCCAGTCCATCTCTACCGGTCGAGGTGGTTTGCGGCAACTGACGGACTTTCTTGCCAGCCATGAACACACCATCAACCACATCTCTACCAAACTATGCCGGCATTTTGTTAGCGACATGCCCTCGGCTAGGCAAATTGAATCGGTAAAAAGCGTATGGCGTTCAAGCAATGGTGATTTACCTAGTATTCATCGAGAAGTCATTCGCTTGGCGATTGTAGATCCAGCTCCTAAGTTTGTCTGGCCAATGCACTGGCTGTTGCAAATGGTGCGTCTATCTGGTGCTACCTATTTTAAAGGCTGGCGTGAAATACATGATTATAATAATCAACTGATGCGCAGTAAGAAGATTTTTGCCGAGCTGGGTCAGTCATTTTGGAGCTTCCGCCAACCTAATGGTTATTCCGATGATAAGGCCGATTGGCTCTCGGCAGAGATGTTTGAGCGGCGAATTCGGTTCGCCGATGCCGTGTTTAGCAATGGCCGACCTAAGCGCTCTGTGGAGAAGATAATGGCGCGCATGGAGGTCATGCCAGAAACTCAGCAATTGGTGGCAAGTGTTGGGCGGTCTCCCAAGGACAAGTTCATTGCCTTAATGTGCAGTCCAGAATTGATGGGGTTAAGTTATGCCTAAGTTATCGATCAATCGGCGTCAGCTACTGCAAGCTGGCGCAGCCACACTGTTTATGGCGGGTTTGCCTGTTGCCAGCATGGCAGCGGACGTTAAGGGACGTATTGCCGTGGTCATATTGGAGGGGGGCATGGATGGCTTGGCTGCGGTGCCGCCCTTTGCCGATGCTGATTTACTGCGCATGCGTAAAGCGATCAGCCCAGAAGGCTATTTGCCTTTAAACGATTTTTTTGGCTTGCACCCAGCGCTGCAGTTTTATGCCCAACTAATGGCTCGTGGCCAAGCTGCGGCTGTGCATGCCACCTCCTTTCCGTATACCAAACGTTCTCATTTTGAAGGTCAAAACCTGATCGAAGGCGGTGGCTTATCACCCTTTGCAGAAAAAACCGGTTGGCTTGGCAGGGCGCTGGAATTATCTGGGGTTGCGGGCAGGTCTTTGTCATTAGATATGCCGTTAATATTGCTGGGACATAAAGACAACGA
>JAERSU010000055.1 GCA_016845445.1 Oceanospirillaceae bacterium
CAATAATACTAGTCATACCCTGGTGCTATTTGGCGCTTTGGGCGACCTGTCTCTGCGCAAGTTACTGCCAGCCCTTTACCAGCTAGACAAAGCTGCGCTACTGCCTGCAGAAACCCGTATTCTTGGTGTTGCTCGCCAGCCCCTGGATGGCACCGAATTTGCTGACAAAACCAAGCACACCTTGTCCACTTATGTGGCCGCAGACGAACTGGAAGACGAAGCCTGCCAGCGCTTTTTAGGGCGCCTTGATTATCAGCAGATGGACATGACCGCAGCGCAGGATTACCAGCAATTAAAAACCAAGCTGGCGCACTGGGATGCCAAGATCACTTATTACCTAGCCACCCCACCTTCAATTTTTGGTGCTATATGTGACAACTTGGAAACGGCAGGCCTAGCTCACGCCAAAACCCGTATTGTGCTGGAAAAGCCCATAGGTACCGATTTAGCGTCCTCCAAGGTGATTAATGACACGGTCGGTGCTCGATTTGACGAACAACAGATTTACCGCATCGACCATTACCTAGGTAAAGAAACCGTACAGAACCTACTTGCCTTGCGTTTTGCCAACCCCATCTTCGCCAACCTATGGAACCACCAGCATATCGATTACGTGGAGATCTCCGTAGCCGAAGAAGTGGGCATCGAAGGCCGCTGGGGCTACTTTGATGATGCTGGTCAGATGCGCGACATGATCCAAAACCACCTATTGCAACTGCTTACTCTGGTGGCCATGGAACCCCCGGCACGCCTCGATGCAGACAGTATTCGCAACGAAAAAGTACGGGTTTTGCAAGCCCTCAAAGCCATGCAACCACACACGATTAATAAGCATCTAGTACGCGGCCAATACGGCAATGGTCATTATGCCGACCGTGCCGTACCAGGATATTTAAACGAGCCTGATGCCAACACCCAAAGCCAAACGGAAACCTTTATGGCCATGCGTGTGGATGTTGAAAACTGGCGCTGGGCAGGCACGCCTTTCTACCTCCGCACCGGCAAACGTCTGCAAAGCAAGGTAACGGAGATTGTCATTCATTTCCGTCATAGCCCTCACTACATATTTGACGCCGACCAGGCACCCATTGCCGAAAACAAACTGGTCATTCGCCTACAACCGCAAGAAGGTATCTCCTTACAGACACTCACTAAGGAACAGGGCATTGATAAAGGCATGCGCCTGCGTCGTGACCCCCTGCATTTGGACTTTGCTCAAACCCAGAGCCAGGCACGCATCCCTGATGCCTATGAGCGTCTGTTGCTGGAAGCCCTAAAAGGCAACCAAAGCCTATTTGTGCGTCGTGATGAAGTGGAAGCCGCCTGGAGCTGGTGTGACCAGGTACGCGCCACCTGGGAACAAAGCGCCTCACCACTACACACTTACCCTGCGGGATCATACGGCCCCCACGCTGCCTATGACATGATTGCCGCCTTTGGACATCGTTGGTATGAACACTGCTAAACCTGATTATTTACCCGCGCACGTTGGATGGCACAGCCAGAACAATGACAAGCTACTGGCTCAAAGTCTAGCCCAAGCCATTGCTGCCTACTTGGCCGATGCCCTAGCAGCTCGCCCACGTGCTAGTCTGGCGGTATCCGGCGGCCGTACGCCTACGGCCATGCTTCAGGCCCTTAGCCAAATCGAACTAGATTGGCAGCGGGTTGACATAACCCTAGTGGATGAGCGCTGGGTAGCTGAAGATCAAGCAGGCAGTAACGCCGCGTTAGTCAAAGCCAATCTGCTACAGAACGCTGCTGCCGAAGCCAACTTTATCGCTATGTATAACGGCGCCAAAAGCAATACAGCCGGTGTAGCACAGTGCCAACAGGATTTAGCTAGCATAAGCCGCCCTGTGGATGTCATGGTTCTAGGCATGGGTAACGACGGCCATACGGCCTCACTATTCCCTCATTGTCCGAATTTGCACACCGCCATGGCCGACAACAACCCTGCCCTGTGCGCCGCCACCACTGCGCCAGTTGAGCCTACTCAGCGCATGACCTGGACGGGCCAGCAGATTCATCTAGCGCGCCACAAGTTATTGCACCTAGTGGGTGAGGACAAGCTAGACACCCTGGCCCAAGCTATGCAATTACGCAGCCCTAGCAAAATGCCTATTTTTGCCTTTTTACAACGCCCAATGGAAATATTCTGGAGCACCAAAGCATGAGCAAGTCTAGCAACAACATGGCCCAACACACGGCTACCATTGACCGCATTTGTGCCACCGCTCCGGTAATACCGGTACTCAAGTTTGACGATGCTGAGCAAGCCCTTGGCGTATCCACTGCCCTAGTGAATGGTGGTCTAAAAGTACTAGAAATCACCTTGCGCAATGACTATGGCCTCACGGCCATCAAACAAATTAGTGACGCCCTGCCTGAGGCCATTGTTGGCGCGGGCACGGTAACCAACCCTGAACAATACGAAGCCTGTATCGACGCTGGCGCTGACTTTATCGTTAGCCCAGGTGCCACCACCAAGTTGCTGGAATTTGGTGCCCAGGCTTCCATACCCCTTTTGCCGGGGGTAGCCAGCGTAAGCGAAGCCATGGCCGGCATGGAACTAGGTTACGAACGGTTTAAGTTATTCCCTGCTGCTGTTGTGGGCGGCGTGGACATGCTAAAAGCGATTTATGGCCCCTTGGCAAACCTTAAATTTTGTCCCACTGGTGGTGTTAAGCCAGGCAATGCTAAAGACTTCCTCAGCCAGCCCAACGTCATGTGCGTTGGTGGCACCTGGATGACACCAGCAGACCTGATTGCCAATAAAGACTGGGGCGCTATTGAAGCCCTGGCACTAGCAGCCAGCCAACTGGGTCAATAACTGTTTTATTCCTCCAATTGTGCAACAATTTGCTCACTTTTTGCCCGCTTTTCAGCGGGCTTTTTTATGTCCAGGGATGGACTGTAGACCCAATACATTCCCTGCGGTCATGGGGCCGGCTCTGCCGCGAGAGGGCAGGACGCCCGAAGCGGCGACGCGGCCCAACAATAGGAAAAATACACCGTAGGTTGGGCTTTAGCCCAACTATTCTGTATAGTGCCATGCAAATACACTAATGAGATTCACCATGGCCCAAAATGCCACCATCCATAAGGCCGATATCCAAATCACCGACATGGATCGCAACTACTATGCTAGTCATCATCTAACCATTGCTCGTCATCCGTCAGAAAATGAGCAACGTATGATGGTGCGCATTCTGGCATTCATCTGCCAGGCAAGCGAATCCCTCGCCTTTACCAAAGGGCTTAGTACCGAAGACGAGCCCGACATCTGGCAACGCTCGTTGAGTGATGAGAATGAGCTATGGGTATTACTTGGCCAGCCGGATGAAAAACGCATCCGTAAGGCCTGTGGCCGTAGTCAGAAGGTAGCCATCTATACCTATAGCGGCAATAGTGCGGATATCTGGTGGCAACAGACAGAAAACAAACTGCATAGCTTAGACAACTTGCAGGTATTCAACTTGCCCGCCGAGCAAACGGAACTGCTGGCGCAGTTAGCAGAGCGCAGCATGCAAATTAACGCCACCATTCAGGATGGTGAGATTTGGCTATCAACAGACAGTGGTAACTGCACGATAAAATTGGACACCTGGAAAGCCTAGTGTTTGACAAAACCCTATTGTTAAAACTAGCCCGCACGGAAATGCCTTTTGGTAAATACCAAGGCCGCGTCATCATCGACCTGCCAGAAGAATACCTATTATGGTTTGCCAAAAAAGAATTCCCCCAGGGTCAGCTGGGGGAATTGATGCAATTGGCTTTAGAACTAAAGGTCAATGGCCTAGAAGGCTTGATCAAGCCCTTAAAACAACACTAGGCTAGACGCTCAGCCAAATAGCGGTGAAAATCTTTAATAGTACCTTCTAGATCTTCTGGTGCTAGCGGGCCTGGATTGGCAAACTGCGAACGATAACACTTCTGCAATTCTTCCAGCTTATACTTGTCTTCAGCATTGACCTCACGCCAAAGCGCGAGCAGCTTGTCAAACTCCTCACCGGCCATGTCGGCAGAACGAATGGAAATGCTCCAACGAATCTTCAACTGTTCGGCAGATAATGGCTGTATTGCCATATACACCAACAGGTGTGGGGACTGAGAAGCTATATGCGACGGGTAAACACAGAATAAGGTAGAGCGATTGGCCTCTACCTCAGTTAAATCTTGGTGCTTATAACGGCGCGCCGCATAACCCTGGTCATAGTTAGCAGCATAAGCCGTATAACCAGGTCCAGTAGGCAGTTTTTCAGCCCCTTGGGTTGGGGTAACAGGGCGCAGGGTACCTGGATGCACATAATTAAGGTGGTAACCTTCCATGAAGTTTTCCACCAAGGCCTTCCAATTGCAGCTCCACACATCTTCTTCGACAAAGTGATGCATCATTTCGTCAGTATGGTAGTTGGCCAACAAGGCATCCAAGCCGCTCAACTGTTGCGCTAGTGGCTCGGCATCACCATCAAGATTAACATAAACAAAACCCTGCCATTCGGTAAAATTGACCTTGGCTAGCTGATGCTTCTTCTTGTCAAAGCCTTCCTTTTTCATGCGCGGCGCGGTAATCAGGTTACCTTTTAGATCATAGCTCCAAGCATGGTAAGGGCAGGCAAAACCGCGCGCTCCTTTACCCTTGCCTTCAGCAACCTTCATGCAACGGTGGCGACAGATATTGGACAACACCTGAATATCACCATCTTGATCACGCAGCAAAATAAGCGGTTCGTTCACCACATGGGTGGTGATGTAGTCACCTGCTGCTGGCACTTCGTCGGCGCGACCAATGCAAATCCATTGTTGTTTGA
>JAERSU010000056.1 GCA_016845445.1 Oceanospirillaceae bacterium
ATAAACCATGGGCTGTTTTGCAGTTCAATGGGTTGCGGTACTGGCGCTGCGTCCATGCCCACAACGTTCTTTACCCCACGTGCTAGCCAGTCTTCATTTTTCAGTACGGCAATGATGATCTCGGAAATACCCAAGGTGGCAATGGCCAGATAGTCAGAGCGCAGACCTAACGTAATCTTGCCGATCACCCAGGCAACACCTGCGGCCAATATACCGCCTAGTATCCACGAGAAGATAATAGGTAAACCCATACCACCTAGGAAACCTTGGCTAGCAGCGTTTACCCCTTCAATGGCTTTAACAGCCGGGCCATAGAAGCTGTTGATGACAAAGTAGGCACCCACAAATAAAGCCGCAAGCGCCCAGCGACGAGGACGGCCAGGGGCTACCGAGCGATGTACCAATATGGCCAAGATAATGGTGATGACCACCAATACAAAGCTGGTCACCATGCCTTGGCCACCCACGGCCCAGGCTTCTAGTACTGGGGCTTCAGATACCAATACCGCGGCTAGGCCACCAAGAGAGGTAAAGCCCATTACCCCTAAATTTAATAGGCCCGCATAGCCCCACTGGATGTTGACACCCAAGGACATGACGGCGGAAATAAGGCATAGGTTAAGAATGGTTAAGGCAAGGGACCAAGATTGACCATAGCCAACGGCCAGCAGCAGTATAGCCATGATGCCAAAGGCTAATGGCGCGCGCTTGTCTTCACTAAATATTGCGTTCATTAGATGGTCTTCCCTTTAAAGATACCCGTCGGGCGAATCAGCAATACCACCACCAGGATGATAAAGGACACGGCAAACTTATAGTCTGTTGACAAGGCCTGCATGAGGCTGCTGGGGGCCGAACCGTCAGGCATTAAATACATAAAGAATTTCTTGTAAGCGTAGGTCACCATCACCTCGGAGAAGGCAATGATATAACCGCCGACTACGGCACCAATGGGGCTACCAATACCACCAACAATGGCGGCGGCAAACATAGGCAGCAAGAGCATGAAGTAGGTAAATGGCTTGAAGCTCTTGTCTAGGCCATAAAGGGTGCCAGCGATGGTAGCCAGGGTCGCGACGATGATCCAGGTTACCCATACTACCTTGTCGGGGTTGATGCCAGACAGTAGGGCCAGGTCTTCGTTGTCAGAATAGGCGCGCATGGCTTTACCGGTGCGGGTCTTCTGCAAGAAGTAGAACAAGGCAGCAACAGCAATTAAGGTGATGGCAACCGTGAGCACCTGGGTAGACTTCAGTGCCAGGCCTTCGTTAAGGCCAGTGAAGGCCTTGAATTCACGGGGTTTGAAGATAAACTTCACGCCATCCATAAAGCGCTGATCGTCTGGGCCAATGATGAATCGTACTAAGGCATTGGTGATGAACATGACACCCGTCGATACAATCACAAAAATGACCGGTGGGCTCTTCTTGGTGCGATAAAACTGATACACAGACTTATCGAAGAACAGGCTCAGGGCAATGGCGCCAACAATGGCAAATGGCAGGGCCAACAGGGCCGTAGGCAGAATGCCAAAGCTAATGCCCATGGATTGGAATAGCCAGGTAATGAGAATCACCAACATGGTACCAAAGGCCATCAAATCGCCATGGGCAAAGTTGGAGAAGCGCAAAATGCTGTAGATTAGGGTAATACCCAAGGCACCAAGCGCTAACTGGGAACCGTAGGTGAGGGCTGGAATCAAAACAAAGTTTGACAGCAGCACAATGGCGTTTAAAAAGTCGGTTAACATCTGTTTATCTCTCCTTAACCGCCCAAGAAGGTACGACGTACCACTGGGTCAGCCAGAAGCTCTTCGCCACTGCCTGTGTGTTTGTTGGAACCCTGTACCAGTACATAGCCCTTGTCGGCAATGTTAAGGGCTTGGGCAGCGTTTTGTTCAACCATTAATACGGCAAGGCCTTGCTGTTTTACCTCCAGAATGCGGTCAAACAGTTCGTCCATGACGATAGGTGATACACCGGCCGTTGGCTCATCCAGCATGAGGACCGTGGGTTGGGTCATCATGGCACGACCTACGGCTACCTGTTGGCGTTGGCCGCCAGACAGTTCGCCGGCATTTTGGTAGCGCTTTTCTTTGAGGATAGGGAACAGGTCGTAGATCTGTTCCATGGTACCGGTAAAGTCGTCGGTGCGTAGAAAGGCACCCATTTCTAGGTTTTCTTCTACGGTCATGCCGGCAAACACGTTGTTGGTTTGCGGTACAAAGGCAATGCCTTCTTTAACGCGGTCTTGGGGTGACATGGTGGTGATGTCCTTGTCACCGATAGTAACCTTGCCGAGACGCAGGTTAAGCATGCCTAGGCAGGCTTTCATGGCGGTTGACTTGCCCGCCCCGTTGGGGCCCACGATGACGGCGATTTCGCCCTTGTCGACGCTTACGGTGCAGTTGTTCAAAATGTCTGCGCCGCCGTAGCCACCGGTCATTTGGTTGGCTTCAAAATAACTCATGATGCCCCCTTATTTGTTCTTTAGGCCGCGGCCAAGATAGGCTTCGATAACGGCTTCGTTACTGATGACTTGCTCTGCTGTACCTTCGGCCAATACAGCCCCTTCGGCCATGACAATAACCGGGTCACACAGGCGGCCAATAAAGTCCATATCGTGTTCGATCATGCAGAAGGTGTAGTCTTGCTCTTCGTTCAAGCGCACGATGGCGCTGCCAATTTCGCGTAGTAGGGAACGGTTTACCCCGGCACCTACTTCATCCAGCAGTACCACCTTGGCGTCAACCATCATGGTGCGGCCAAGTTCAACTAGTTTTTTCTGGCCGCCAGACAGGTTGCCGGCTAATTCTTGCGCTACATGGCTGAGGTTTAAAAAATCAATCACTTCCAAAGCTCGGTCGCGAATCTTGGCTTCTTGGCTACGCACTACGGAAGGGCGGAACCAGGCATTCATGAGTTCTTCACCGGCCTGTTGCGCTGGCACCATCATGAGGTTTTCTAGCACCGTTAAGGTGGTGAATTCGTGAGCGATCTGAAAGGTACGTAACAAACCCTTGTGAAACAGCTCATAGGGAGGTAAGCCAGTAACGTCCTCACCATCTAAGTAGATGTTGCCTGAGGTGGGGGTGATATTACCGGCGATCATGTTAAACATGGTGGTCTTGCCGGCACCATTGGGCCCAATAAGGCCGGTAATGGAACCTTTGGCAATTTCGATGGAAGCGTTGTTTACGGCATGTACACCGCCAAAACGCTTGCTCACACAATCGACTTTGATCATGGTTGATCCTGTTGTATTTTTGGATGAATAAATCGCTCTTTGGGGCGACTATAAGGAGGCAATTATAGCCTTAAAATGGGGGTAGGCTAAAGCAGGGTGTCGCATATGTGAAGGTGTTGGATTGGTCTGATGGAGGTTGCCGCGTCGCTGGCGCTCCTCGCAATGACGGTGGGGTTTGTCCTCGCAATGACGGTGGGGTTGTCGTTGCGATACAGGTACCCGTCATCGCGAGCGAAGCGACGCGACCTCCTGTAGTGTGGCACTTCGTCTGATGGAGGTTGCCGCGGCCTACGGCCTCGCAATGACGGTGGGGTTGTCGTTGCGATACAGGTACCCGTCATCGCGAGCGAAGCGACGCGACCTCCTGTAGTGTGGCACTTCGTCTGATGGAGGTTGCCGCGGCCTACGGCCTCGCAATGACGGTGGGGGCGCTTC
>JAERSU010000057.1 GCA_016845445.1 Oceanospirillaceae bacterium
AATATCCCTGCCCTTTGAAGCTGACTCCAGTTATTATTTCGAGCGCATACGTCGCCTACCCTGGCCCTTACTGTTGGACTCCAATCAGCCACGCAGTCATTTCGGTCGTTATGACATCATGATGGCCGCCCCTACCTGCGTGATCAAATTCCAACATAATCGCTGCCAGATAAATCATGGTCATGGTTTCAAGAACTCTAGTCGCGATGCTTTTAGTCATATTGCAGAACAGCTAGCAGCATTTGCATTGCCTGAAGAGAATCATGACCTACCATTCTATGGTGGTGCAGCAGGCCTATTTGGATACGATTATGGTCGCCAGATCGAAACCATGCCGCAGGTAGCTGAACATGATATTGCTTTGGCCGATATGCATGTTGGTATCTACCCATGGGCGCTAGTAACAGACCATCAACAGCAATCAACAACCCTGGTAAGTCACCTTAGCCTGACACAAACGAGTACACTTAAAGATCAGCTATTGCACTCAGACCAGCAGCCAAGCAAAGGCTTTGTATTAGAGCGGGAATTCAGCAGCAATATGAGCACTGCGGAATACTTGCAAAAATTTGAGCGGGTAATCGAATACATCCATGCAGGTGATTGTTACCAGGTATGCTTAGCACAGCGTTTTGATAGCCAGTACACGGGCCACCCTTGGGATGCTTTTTTACAGCTACGCCAGCAAGCGCCAACCCCTTTTAGTGCCTATATGGAAACCGATGATGGCTGTGTCATCAGCTTGTCGCCAGAACGTTTTCTGCAGGTAGCTAACAAGCAGGTGGAAACCAAACCCATCAAAGGCACTCGCCCACGAGGCAAGGACACAGCCCAAGACCAAAGCTTAAAAGATGCGCTATACAACAGCCCTAAAGACCGTGCTGAAAATCTCATGATTGTGGATTTACTGCGCAATGACCTAAGTAAGCAGTGCCTCGCTGGCAGTGTAAAGGTGCCCAAGCTGTTTGATATAGAGAGCTATAGCAACGTGCATCACATGGTGACGACGGTAACAGGTGAGCTACAGCACAAGGATGACATCCTGCCCTTATTACACGGTGCTTTTCCCGGCGGCTCCATCACTGGCGCTCCAAAAATCCGCGCCATGGAAATCATTGAAGAACTAGAGCCCCATCGGCGTAATGCCTACACAGGTTCTATTGGCTACATTAGCTGCCACGGTAATATGGACACCAATATTCTTATTCGTACCCTGGTCACCAGTGGCAATGATGATCAAGGCGGCAACATCTACTGCTGGGCAGGTGGTGGACTGGTAGCGGATTCTAACGGCGCAGAAGAATATCAGGAAACCTTCGATAAGGTAAACAATCTACTGCATGGACTAGCACGCAAAAAATAAAGGGTGTAAAAAAGGAGCTATATAAGCTCCTTTTTAATATACCTGCCTTACTAGCGCACGGGCAGCTCTTCGTTAGCAAAGAGTTCCGCAAGCTCTTGCGCATTGCTAGTGGCCATAGCCGCATCGACGCGCTCGCGGGTTAGGTTTGGTGAGAAGCTTTCAATAAAGTCATACATAAAACCACGCAGCATGGTGCCACGACGGAAACCCAGGTTAGTGGTGCTGTGCTTAAATAGATGACTAGCGTCTAGACGTACCAGATCAGTATCCAATTCATCCTCAAAGGCCATGGAAGCAATTATCCCGATGCCTAAACCTAAGCGGACATAGGCCTTGATAACATCCGAGTCAACCGCGGTGAACACCACACGAGGTTCCAAGCGCGCTTCGTTAAAGGCTTCATCTAACTTAGAACGACCGGTAAAACCAAAGGTATAGGTTACTATAGGATAACGGGCAACGTCTTCTAAGCTCAGCTTATCCACCTTAGTTAAAGGATGCCCTTTGGGTACCACTATGCTGCGATTCCAATGAAAACAAGGCATCATTAACAGATCACTAAAGTGCTCCATAGCCTCTGTTGCTATGGCAAAATCGACTTCACCATTGGCCGCTTGCTGAGCAATCTGTTTTGGCGTGCCCTGCTGCATTTGCAAGGATACATCTGGGTACTTACCAATAAAACCATTGATGACCTTTGGCAGGGCATAACGGGCTTGCGTGTGGGTGGTGGCAATAGACAGATTACCTTTGCGCTCGTCACAGAACTCTTGTGCTGTACGCTTGATGCCGTCGACCTTTAATAAGATCTCTTCAGCCGCTTCTAGAATCACCTTACCGGCTGGGGTCACATGGGTTAAGTGCTTGCCACTGCGCGAGAATATCTCTACCCCCAGTTCGTCTTCTAACAGACGTACCTGCTTACTGATACCTGGCTGGGAGGTAAACAGGCTTTGGGCGGTGGCCGATACATTGAGGTCATGCTTGGCTACTTCGCAAATATATTTAAGTTGTTGCAACTTCATAAGTTACCCACCTATCGACCTAAGTACTTAGAGACAGCACTAATAATTCAAGTTATATAAAATAATAACATATATTCTAAAATAGAATATAGCTTATACGCAAAAAGTTATTCAGAAATCAGCCTTAATCGTTGCGCCAGCTGCTCAGGTGTTGGCACGCCTACCATGGTTTCTTGCGCTAGCCATTGTCCATGGCGGTCAAAGAACAATAATCCTGGTGGTCCAACTAGGTTATAGCGTTTGAGCAGATCTTGAT
>JAERSU010000058.1 GCA_016845445.1 Oceanospirillaceae bacterium
GTGTAAATGTCGGTTGTGTACCCAAAAAGCTGTATACCTACGCCAGTCATTTTGCTCATGATTTTAATGACGCTGCAGGGTTTGGCTGGCAGCTTGGTTATCAAGTCTTTGATTGGCCAACTTTAGTAGCTAACAAACAAACTGAAATTGCGCGACTTAATGGCATTTATGGGACTATGCTAGATAACTCTGGCGTACAAATAATCCGCGGATTTGCGCACCTTAGCGGGCCTCAGGAAGTCACCGTTAATGGTCAGGCCTACACAGCTAAGCATATCCTAATTGCCACCGGCGGCAAGCCATATATACCCAATACAGACTGGGCTGAGCATGTCATCACCTCTGATCAGGTGTTTGACTTGGCTGAATTTCCACAGCGCTTGTTTGTCATAGGCGCAGGTTACATTGCCCTTGAATTTGCCTGTATATTTAACGGTTTAGGCGCTAAGGTTGATGTTAGCTATCGTGGCGATTCAGTGTTGCGAGGCTTTGATGAAGATGTACGGCAATTCATGGACAAGGAGTTGGCTAAGCAGGGCATCGATATTCACTACCACAGTAACATTGAAAGCATCAGCAAAACAGTCACTGGCCTTTTAGTGCGCTTAGACACAGGCTTTGAACACGAAGTGGATCAGGTATTGATGGCCATTGGCCGAGAACCGCGATTGAGCAATCTTGGGCTTGAAACTGTTAATGTAGAACAACATGCTAACGGTACCATCAAAGTTAATGAAGTGTTTCAAACCAATGTGCCTTCTATTTATGCCTTAGGCGATGTGGTTGGCGGGCTGGAATTAACGCCGGTGGCCCTAGCCGAGGCCATGACCTTGGTTGATCATTTATATGGTGCTGACCAAAGGCGCATGGACTACGATCATGTTGCTACGGCGGTCTTTACTCAGCCTAATATCGGCAGCGTTGGTCTGACGGAGCAAGCAGCCCGTGATGCCTATCCTGAAATTAGTGTGTTCCGCTCGGAATTTCGTCCCATGAAACACACCCTTAGTGGCAGTTCTGAGCGCAGTTTAATGAAATTGATTGTCGACGCGCAGAGCGATCGCGTGCTGGGCGTGCACGTTGTGGGTGAGGGTGCTGGAGAAATATTGCAAGGCTTTGCAGTAGCGCTTAAGTGTGGTGCGACCAAGGCGCAATTTGACCAGACGATAGGTATTCATCCCACTGCCGCTGAAGAGCTAGTCACCATGCGTGAGCCCGTTGGTCATTAAAACCTAGCTAATGCAACCAGCAAAATTGGAAAACTCTACTATTCTTTTAGTACATCTAGACATACTAGCTAATAGGGGGTTTTATGAATTTAATACATCTAGGTTTGGCCACAGCTCTGGCACTTTGTTCGACACTTGCCTTGGCTCACGGAAGCCATGGTGACAACGCGGTTTGGCGTGATGCCGAAGGTGGTCTTATCCTGTCGGCCAATGGCGAATGCGTGCGAGGCACACATTTTGCCAGTCTTAATAAGTTATCCTGTCACGCTAAAGGGGCGCAAACGGTGATGACCTTGCCAGTTTCTGCGGAGATGGATAGTTTGATCTTGTGGCAAGAGCGTAGCAACCGGGTAAAACACTATCTGCATAGCAAAGGCATTATGGTCTCTTCCTGGATGGGCAAGAGCGCAAGTCAAGCTGCCATGCTAAATGCCTTCAAGCAGCTACCCATACAGCGACGAGCCGACATCAGGGTACGGGCAAAGGTTGTCACAAGGTACAACTAGAGCCCCAATAAAAAGCAATGCTTCCATGGCCAATATCGATGTTAATCGATGTTGGCTTTGTTAATCGTGGCGCAGGTGATCTTTGATAGCGATGGGCGATTTAAAATACCACACAACCAGATAAGAAGAGGTGACAAAGGTGAGGATCGCGGTGGCCTGTATCAGCATGGCAGCCGCTTCAGTGATCAGTTGCGTGGACAGTGCTAGAGCCGCCAATAGGATGGAAAATTCACTGGTTTGTCCTAACCGGAATCCCACTTCCCAACTGGTCGACTGCTGGCGACACAGGGGCTTGGTTAACCAACCAAAGGCAATGGGTTTGATGACCATGACTGCTATCGCCATGACCAGGGTAGACAACCAAATCTGTTCCAGTAGAGCAACATTAAAGCCAGCACCGATGGAGAAAAAGAACAACACCAAAAAGAAGTCGCGAATGGGTTTTAGACTGATGGCGATGTATTGACTTATGGGGCTGGAAGCTAAACTTACACCACCAATAAAGGCGCCAATTTCTGCCGACAAGCCAGCAATACTTGCAACTTCTGCGCAAGCTAAACACCAACCGATGGCAAGTAAGAATATATATTCGTGGAAGCGGTCAAATTTGGTAATAAGTGGCAGTAATAACCAACGCACGCTCACAAAGCTGATCAATACTAATAATGGTAAGGCGATAAGGCTGAGCCATATCTGACTATTACTACCATTGCCTTGTGATGCGGTAGTCACCAAAATGAGTAGCACAATAGCAATTAAATCCTGCAGTAATAGTAGGCCGACTACCATCTCGCCGGTCTGTTTGTGATGCAGTACTGTGGTTGGCAGTAGTTTGATGCCAATGATGGTGCTGGAGAACATGGTGGCAGCGCCAATTATTAAGCTGTCTAGGTGACTAAAGCCAAATAACCAAGCTAAGGAATACCCCGTCGCGGCAAAAATGATTGAGCTAATTAGGGCTACGCCCGTGCCTTTTTTAAGCATGCTAATGAGGTGATTGGGTTGCATATCCAAACCAATAAGAAATAGCAAAAACATAATGCCCACATGAGACACGTCTTCTAACAAATCCGTGTCACCCACCCATGCTAGTCCATACGGGCCTAACAGGCCGCCGAGCAAAATGTAGGCAATCAGTATAGGTTGACGGAAATACAAAGACAGGGTGGCAAGCACACTTGCGCCAGCAAAGATAAGAAAGAACGAAAAGACTACTGATTCACCGTACATAAGCGCTTATCCTTGAGCTAACTTGGAAATGTGAGACCGCCATGTTGCCCATAGACTTATACCTAGCATGATGCGGTAGCCAACCTGGAGCCACCAGATGGCCATAAAACCATACACAGGTGCCGCAAGGGCGGTAATAGGGAGCAATAATCCCCACTGGGCGATGATGTTAATTATAGCGCCTTTTCTAGGTGCTTGTGTGGCAATTAGGC
>JAERSU010000059.1 GCA_016845445.1 Oceanospirillaceae bacterium
GAGCAGTTGTTGGCTGTGGTGAACGCTGTGCCGCAAGCCGCTATCAGGCAATTGAGCAAACGCATGGCAAGGGCTAATTTGGATCAGCTGCTAGGTGATAAGCCGCTTAAAAGCCGTGAGTTGTTTAAACAAATACAGGCTTTAAAAGAGAATTAATTATGGTTAAAGCCATTGGTACAGACATTGTTAAAATAGATCGTATAGCCGCTGCGGTTGAGCGTGGTGGCGAGCGCTTTGTGGCCCGTATTCTAACCCCTTTTGAGCAACAGCAGTACGCAGCCAAAGGGCACAGTGTCAGTTATCTGGCCAAGCGTTTTGCGGCTAAAGAAGCTGCTGCTAAAGCCCTGGGTACCGGCATTGGCCGGGGTATTTCCTGGCAACAAATGCAAGTAGAAAATGATGAAAATGGTGCCCCAATCCTGGTACTAAGCGGACCAGCGGCAGAGCGTCAAAAACAGCTAAATGCCCGTAGTGTGCATTTAAGTATCGCTGATGAATTAGACCAAGCTTTGGCCTTTGTGATTTTGAGTTAAGATTTATTGCGGGACGATAAACCTGTCCCTGAAGGAGAAAACATGACACGCGCGTCTGAGTTTCCAACCATTGAAGATTTTGTCGGTCAGACCCCTTTAGTGCGTCTACAGCGGCTGCCTGGTGATACCAGTAACGTCATCCTGTGTAAGCTCGAGGGCAATAACCCGGCAGGCTCAGTGAAAGACCGCCCAGCAGTCAGTATGATTAATGAGGCCGAAAAGCGCGGTGACATTAAGCCAGGTGATACCCTTATCGAAGCCACCAGTGGTAATACTGGCATAGCCTTGGCCATGGCCGCTGCGATTAAAGGCTATAAGATGGTTTTGATTATGCCAGACAACATGAGTAGTGAGCGTAAAGCGTCCATGTCTGCCTATGGCGCCAAACTGATTGAAGTAACTCAGGAAGAGGGTATGGAAGGCGCTCGTGATCTTGCCCTGGCCATGGAAGCCCGTGGTGAAGGGGTGGTGCTTAATCAGTTTGCCAACCCTGACAACCCACTGGCCCATTATCGTACCACTGGGCCAGAAATCTGGCAGCAAACCAATGGCAAGATTACCCATCTGGTGAGCTCCATGGGTACCACTGGCACTATTATGGGCCTGTCTGCCTACCTAAAAGAGCAAAATCCAGAGGTGCAGATTCATGGGCTGCAACCCAATGAGGGGGCGTCTATTCCTGGTATTCGTCGTTGGCCAGAAGAATACCTGCCAGAAATTTTCCAAGCGCATAAGGTGGATGCCACCATTGATATGGATCAGCAGGAAGCCGAAGACATCATGCGGGCCCTGGCCACAGAAGAAGGTATCTTTGCCGGCGTTTCCTCAGGGGGGGCTGTGGCTGGTGCTCTGCGGTTATCCAAACAGGTAGAAAATGCCGTTATCGTGTGCATTATCTGTGACCGTGGTGACCGTTATTTATCCACAGGGGTGTATGCTTAGTCATGGCACGTTTATCCCCTTTGCAGAAAAAACTGAAGCTGAAGAATAAGTCAGCGTCAGCCAAACAACAGCAAGCTCAAGCCCAGGCAGAAACCGAAGCAGTTACCTTGCCCAAGGGCAAGCATATCGACATCAAAGTTGAGGGTTTCAGCCATGATGGACGTGGTGTGGGTCGCTGGCATGGCAAGACTGTGTTTGTTAAAGGGGCTCTGCCAGAAGAGCAGGTGCAAGCCAAGGTGGTAGAAGACTACAAGAATTACGCTGATGCTGACATACTAGCCATTAACACCGCTAATCCATTACGGGTGGCCGCCCCCTGTGTTTATTATGACCAGTGTGGTGGTTGTCAGATTCAGCATTTACAGGCTGACCAACAGGTGCCTTTAAAGCAACAAGCCATTGCCGAACAATTGCAGCGTATCGCCAAAATTCAGGTGCCTGAGTGGGTGCCGGCCATAGCAGGTGAGAGCCAAGCTTATCGTCGCCGTGCACACCTAGCGACCCGTTATTTTAAAGACAGCCATAAGTTGTTACTGGGTTTTCGCGAGGCGGCGGGTCGTCACATTGTGCCTGTTGATGAGTGTCTAGTGTTGGAAGCCTCTCTTAATCGCCTAATAACGCCGCTCAAGGAGGCTATACTGCAGACTGAAAATCCTGCTATCTATAGCCATGTGGAACTATTGCAAGCCGATGAATTAAGCCTTGTGGTATTGCCTGTATTGGCTGATTCCATAGCCGTGGATGAGAACATTTGGCAGCAGTTTGCCAAAACTTGGCAAGCTGGTGTTGAAGTGCGCCTGCAGAACACTGAGAAGCAGTTTTTCGGTGGCGCTAATGGGCAGGCTAGTTATCAAATTCGAGCCGCAGCAGAACACCAACCATTGCAAATAAACTTTGCTAGTGAAGACTTTATTCAAGTTAATGGACAGGCTAATCAAGCCATGGTGCAACAGGCCATGGCTTGGTTGGACGTACAGCCAGGGGATCAGCTACTGGATCTATTTTGCGGTGCCGGTAATTTTTCCATACCCGCAGCCAGTCTGGGCGCTGAGGTAGTGGGTATCGAAGGCGATAGTGCGATGGTGCAGCGCGCTAAAAACAATGCCAATGCCAATCATTTGGCTGCCGATTTTATGCAAACGGACCTGTTTGCCCAGGACGTAGCAGGTATTTTACGTCCGTACCAGTTTAATAAGGTAATACTTGATCCGCCACGAGCGGGTGCCAAAGGGGTTGCGAGACTATTACGCAACCAACCCATTGATAAACTGGTTTACAT
>JAERSU010000060.1 GCA_016845445.1 Oceanospirillaceae bacterium
TCATTTTGCATGCGGCTTTTTTGTGCCCCGCGCCATCCCCCTGACATCCCCACAATTCCACGGGTCCTTCCTAGCGAACAGGAAAAGCGGGCGGCGTGCGCGCGGGATTTGCCTAGCGACAGGGCGCGAAAAATGGTTCGCGGTTCGCACCCGGGTTCGCACGTCGATAACATATAAAAGGTTAGAAAATGGATTTGAATGTTCAGCAAATTGAGCTGGAGCAGCTGGTTCCCTATGCCCGCAACGCTCGCACACACAGTGACTCACAGGTCGCACAGATTGCAGGCTCGATTGCTGAATTTGGATTTGTGAATCCTGTTCTGGTTGGCGGCGATAACATCATTATCGCAGGCCATGGTCGTGTGATGGCGGCTAAGAAATTGGGGCTAAAAACGGTTCCGACCATAAAGCTGGATCACCTGACAGAAAACCAGCGCCGCGCCTTGGTGATTGCCGATAACAAAATCGCCGAGAATGCCGGATGGGATGAAGAATTATTGCGATTAGAATTACAAAATCTTGCGGATGAGGATTTCGATCTTGATCTGCTGGGCTTTGACGATGTGGAGTTGGATGATTTATTGACATCACTGGATGACGATGAAGCAGCCGCACTTGATGAAAACATTCCAGAAGTACAGGAAAACCCTGTCAGCCGTACAGGTGATGTCTGGATTATGGGTGAGCACCGTTTGCTCTGCGGCGACTCCACAAGCGAAGCCGACATGAAAAAACTGATGGCTGGGGAACTGGCCGATATGGTCTTTACCGATCCACCCTATAATGTGAACTATGGCGACACAGCCAAAGACAAGCTACGCTCCAAGGGTGGGGCCAAGGCCGGACGCAAGATTATGAATGATAATCTGGGCGATGACTTTGAGGCATTTCTAACCGCAGCCTGTAAAAACATGCTGGATCATACCAAGGGTGCTCTTTACATTTGTATGAGTTCCAGCGAGCTGGATACGCTACAAAGCGCCTTCCGTAATGCGGGCGGGAAATGGTCAACCTTTATTATCTGGGCAAAGAACACCTTCACCCTTGGCCGTTCCGATTATCAGCGCCAATATGAGCCCATCCTCTATGGGTGGAAAGATGGCAATGACCGCTACTGGTGCGGTGCGCGTGATCAGGGTGATGTCTGGTTTTATAACAAACCGCAGAAGAACGATCTGCACCCAACCATGAAGCCTGTTGATTTGGTGGTACGCGGAATTAAAAACTCCAGCAAGACGTTGGATATTGTGCTCGATCCGTTTGGCGGTTCCGGCTCTACATTGATTGCTGCAGAACATACCGGGCGACAGGCGCGGCTGATTGAGCTTGATCCTAAATATGTGGATGTGATTGTGCGTCGCTGGCAGGAAATGACCGGATTACAAGCAACGCTATCTGGTACCGATCAGGAATTTAAGGCTGTTGAGAAAGATCGCCTTGGAAGTAAGGCCGAAGCCTCACTGCCTGTGGAGGGCGAGTGAAGCTTCGTGTAAGGCTTTGGCATCGCTAAGCAGCCGATCAAGATCAATAATGGAGCCGATGGCAGCGTTGCTATTGCCGTCATCCATATAACCGCAGCCCTCCTGTGCGAGGGTGGCAGCCTTTTCCAGCATGTCACGCATGGCGTTCATGTTGGCTTGGATGGCGTTATTGATAATGGGGTTTTGGTTACTCATGCTTGGGTTTCCTTTTTCTCGGTTGGTTTGAGGTAATAACGACGATCAGCGTCTTGTTTTTCTGAGCTCAGCTCAAAGCCTTCGAGCTTTTTGATGACTCGGGATAAAACGCCGCGCACCGTATGTTTTTGCCAGCCTGTCAGTTTCATCATCTCGTCGATGCTTGCTCCTTCCTTGGTGCTGAGCGTTTCGATGATCTGTGCTTGTTTGGTGGTCTTACTCATTACTTACCTCCTTTGGCGGTAGATTGTTGGCCCGCTTCATAAGCGGCTTCTAATGCGGCCTTGATGGACCAGACCGCGCAGTCGTGAAAATCAAGGCTGTCGCTCTTGCGGGTCTCCAAGGTTTCAAGGTGCAGCTCGTCTTTGGCGATCTGCACCAGTATTTGGCCTTTTTGGGTGTGTTTTATGTGGTTTGTCATGGTTGCTCCTTTGCTCGTTGACATGTTCATGAACGCTTGGAAACCAAGGCTTATCAAGTCAATTCAGAGGATTAATCGAAGAATATGGGCGTATCGATCCGAGAATATGCAAGACAGCGCGGTGTCAGCGATACCGCCGTCAGAAAGGCGCTGAAACAAGGCCGCATTACCGCTGAGCCTGATGGCAGTATTGATGTGGATCGCGCTGATCAGGAATGGTCATCCAACACGGCCAAACCACAAACAAAGCGGACAGCAAAGAGCAAACCAGTGCCTGCGGCTGCGGTGGAAGCTGTTGAAGACACCTTAAAGGAAAGTGGCACCCCGATTTCATCGGGTGGCACGACCTATATGCAGGCCAAGACCGCCAATGAGGTTTTAAAGGCGCAAACCAATCGGGTGCGCCTCAAGCAATTAAAAGGTGAACTCATAGACCGGAGTGAGGCCATTGCCCATGTATTTCGCCTTGCGCGTCAGGAACGTGATGCATGGCAAACGTGGCCAGCAAGGGTTTCAAGCCAGATGGCAGCAGAACTCGAAACCGATGCCCATACCTTACATGTGACGTTGGAGCGTTATGTCCGTGAACACTTGGAAGAATTGGGAGAGCTTAAAACACACTTCAAACACTGATGGATATGACGGCGCTTTGTACGATGGATATGAAAC
>JAERSU010000061.1 GCA_016845445.1 Oceanospirillaceae bacterium
GACAACGTATATCCCCAGAAATATCCAATACAGGTACACCCGCGCGTACAGAAGAAATATCAAAATTGAAGTCTCCGCCCACCCCCATCGCTACATTTTCATTGTTGTCAATAAAGAAAGTATTGCCCGAATGGGAACCAGCCATATGTGCAAGCGATGGAATACCAATCACAAATTGATAATTATTACTTGTATCAGCCGCGACACCTAATGCCACGGAACCCATTGCACGTGCGGTATTTGCACTCCCATCGGCAAAAGAGGCAATTCCTATCGCAGAACAATCGTGTCCCATCGCGATAGCGTGTGTGGCGCCAACATAATTACTCTCGCCAATCGCCACCCCGAAAGCAGTCTGGACGACATTGCTACTACCCATCGCTATGGCATAATCGACCGCGACATTGCTGTCAATTCCAATAGTATTGTTATTTCCCACCGCAAATGCAGCTGTGGCGCTAACGCCTGTAAGACCCTCATTTTCGCCCATAGAGGAGGCGATCAGGTTCCGCTTCCCCATCGCTATGGCATAATCGACGGTGACATTGGTGCCACAACCAATCGTATTGCTTGAACCCATTGCAAATGCAGCTGTGGCGCTGATGTCGCTAAAGCCCTGCGCGGCGATCAGGTTCCCCGCCCCCATCGCCATGGCATAATTGGCAGTGACATTGTCGCCGCACCCGTGCGCGCCGCCGCCGGCGCCAGCGATCTCGTTCCGCGCCCCCATCGCTACGGCATAATCGACCGTGACATTGGTGCCACAACCAATCGTATTACACTCGCCCATCGCAAATGAAGCTGTGGCGTGAACGCCGCTGCCATCGGCGATGATATTGCTGTGTCCCATCGCCACGGAATAATGAGCGTCGACGAAGTTGCCGGAGCAGCAGATGTTACTATCGCCCAGCGCCACCGCGGCGTCGGCGTCTGCCAGTCCGCGGCTGGCGAACGCGATGATGTTGTGATTTCCCATAGCAACCGCTTGGTTGGCGGAGAACTTGGAGAACTCGCCGGGCGGGGTGGGGGAGGTATATCCAATCGTGTTGGCTCTCCCCATTGCAATGGCGGCGTCCGCGTACCCTCCGTCGGGACCACCACCGATGATATTGGCGATCCCTATCGCCGCCGCGCCGCCGTAGCTGCCCACGACCGTATTGCCGTGCCCCATCGCCACGGAATAATCACCGCCGGCGTGGCAGCCGCTCCCATCGGTAAAAGAGGCCGTCCCCATTGCATGACAGTCTGTTCCCATCGCCACAGAATATGATCCAGCAGCATGCGCGTTAGAACCCAATGCGATAGAGGAAAATCCACCCGCGGTGCACCATTGTCCCACGGCTAAAGATCCCTCGCCCGAGGCATCGCAGTTATAACCAAAGGCTGTAGCATGATCGCCAGTATGTGAAGCGCGACCAGCCGTGTTATGCCAACCCATGGCCACAGCTCCCGCGCCATGAGCCTGATTTCCCTGACCAATGGCAACAGCGCTATTAGCTGCGGAACAATCTTTTCCTAATGCAAGTGCATAATCGGCTGCAGAACAATCTTGTCCCATTGCGATAGCGTATGGCCCCAAAGTAGTATTTCCATCACCAACGGTTAATCCACTGCCATCGGTGCCATATAATAATGTTTTGGCCAGCATAATTCCCGACACATCGGGGACTTCATTCTTGTCTGGTTGCAGTGCAGATGGGTAATCATCCGCTGGTGTCCAATATCCCATCCCGCCACCGCCTCCAATTTTCGATGCCGTTGTCCCTGTACCATCATGATATGCGTGCCATAATTCAACCTTATGTTCTCCACTCACACCAAACAGCATTTGCATGCCCGGACCTGCTTGTGCTAAAGTATTATACAAATCAATACCGCTATTCGAAGTATCCAATTGTTGCAAACCCAATGCCATCGGGTCAATAACGCGCCGACAGCGTATATCTCCCGATACATCCAAAACGGGTATTCCTAGCGTCACATGGGAAATATCAAAGGACATATCGCCGCCCACACCGATGGCTACATTTTCACTGTTGTCAATAAAGAAAGTATTGCCCGAATAGGAACCAGGCATATGTGCAAGTGACGGAATACCAATCACAAATTGATAATTATTACTTGTATCAGCCGCGACACCCAATGCCACGGAACCCATTGCACGTGCGGTATTTGCACTCCCATCGGCAAAAGAAGCTTTCCCCAATGCATGACAGCTTGCCCCTAACGACACAGAATAGGATCCCGCAGCATTGTTACCAGTTCCCATCGCGACTGCATAGTGTCCATTAACACTATTATTATCCCCCACCCTTAATCCAGAATTATCTGTTCCCATAATTTGTGTTTTCTTCATAAATAGCACACCACTCACATCCGCACCTGATGGTTCTAAAAGAGTTTGCAATGAACCATCAACATATTGCCATAAACGCTCAACATGTACGCCCGTGGGACCTATGGGACCGGTGGTGCCCATGGGGCCGGTGGGACCAATGGGACCCATTAAACCAGTCGGTCCAGTACTGCCTGTACTTGCTGCATGACCATGTGGACCCGTAGCTCCCCGCAACGAATATAATCTAGTTCCGCCGCATCCATTTCTTTTATACATTATATTATATGGCATTATTTTATATTGGTCTTTTTTTCTTTGCGCACCCTAAATA
>JAERSU010000062.1 GCA_016845445.1 Oceanospirillaceae bacterium
CTCTTGTAGTGCTGCGTCCTTGGCCTGCACAGCTTTGGCATTTTCTTCGCGCTCGGCTTTTACCCTTTCAGCCAGGCCAGCATCGGCCGTAGCAAGGATTTGCGCTGCGAGATAAGCGGCATTCTTCGCACCGGCCTTGCCGATGGCCACAGTTGCTACAGGAATACCCCCGGGCATTTGTACCGTAGACAACAATGAATCCATGCCTTCCAGCGACACATTAATTGGCACGCCGATTACTGGTCGGGTGGTGTTGGCAGCAACAGCTCCCGCCAGGTGTGCGGCCATTCCAGCAGCTGCGATAAATACCGCACAGCCACGCTGCTCAGCATCGGTAACATACGCATGGGTAGCCGCCGGTGTACGGTGTGCAGAGGTAACCTTTGCTTCAAGCGTTATATCGAACTTTTTCAAAGTATCGATTGCCGGCTGCATTTGCGGCAGGTCAGAGTCTGAACCCATCAGGATGGCAACAAAAGGTTTGCTCATAATAAAAGTACTCATACAGTTGATAGTGAACGCTTACCGCTCCTCGATAGTCCTAAAAAAGCCTGGACGACGACTACGCAGGGCGACAATAACGGGAAAGGCGCGCAAATTACCCAAAACCGGGCAAGGATGCAAGTTAACACTGACCGTTTCATCAATGCGCCACGGCGCCTTAGGTCACCACCCGCTGGTACATACCCATTTCAATACAAATATGCCTCGATAGCTGCAGTTCAGACAACAGCGCACTGATACGCGCCGGCTCCAGCTCGACATAGGCGGCAATTTGTTCATAGGAAGTTGGCTCGAAGCCGATAGCCTGCAACACCTGCTGTGCGTCGGCGTCGTCCGGTAGTGCCTTACCGCCAGCGGGTGGGGCCAAAGTCACACCACAAGCCAGCATGGTCGACATGGAGATTTCCTCCAGCACATCGGCAGCTGACTCAACCAGTTTTGCACCCTGCTTGATCAGCTGGTGGCAGCCGCTGCTCAAGGGGCTGTAAATAGACCCCGGCACGGCAAATACCTCACGATTTTGCTCCAGCGCAAACTTTGCCGTAATTAGCGAACCGCTTTTGAGAGCGGCCTCTATCACCAGCACACCCAGGCTCAAACCGCTGACAATTCGATTGCGCCTGGGGAAATAACCAGGCAACGCAGGCGTCTGCAAGGGCATTTCGGTGAGGATACAACCCTGCCTGGCAATGCGTTGAGCAAGGTCTTTGTTTTGCAGGGGGTATACCGTATCCAGCCCCGTGGCCCAAACAGCGACCGTACCGCCACCAACTGATAACGCCCCTTCGTGCGCTGCAGTATCCACCCCCAAAGCCATGCCGCTAATAATGGTGACACCATTTTGCGCCAAGCCGGCAGCAAACTCTGTTGCTGCGTCCTGGCCGGTACGCGTCAGTTTGCGAGCACCCACTATGGCAAGCGGCGACTGCTGCAACAATTTTATATTGCCGCAGGCATAAATAACCAATGGGCTGTCTGGCAGTTCACGCAGCAGGGGTGGAAACCGTTCATCGCTAATAGCAATGGCTTCACAGGCATTGGCCTCCAACCAATCCAGCGTTCGCTCTGCCTGCTCCCAATACATGCTGTGCAGAGGTTGCCTGAAGAACTGGCGCAACTGCCTGCACCAGGGCTTGCCGCCATCACGCGTCGGCAACAGTTCCTCGCCAGCGCTAAAGAACTGTTGTATAGAGCCAGCACGCTCGATCATTTTGCCCAGCTTTGTCGGGCCCAGACCGTCGATATGCTGTAACGCTATTAATGAAGTGAGGTATTTGTCGGTAGGCAGGTCGCGCATAAGATCTTCCCTGATCGGCGAGTAAATAGAGTAATGTAGCTGTGGGCTGGCAGCGCAGCACCCGGTAAGAAAACTGCTTACTGGTAATTATGGCATTGGGCGTGACAATGAAAAGTTAAATCTTGAATCTTCAAAACAAGGGGCTACAGCCTGTCACCGCAAGGCAACAGGCCATTCAGGTTTACGGATTGACGACCTCGTCAAATACTGACAAGGGCTGGTCAGCTCCCAACACCAGGCCATAGCTGACCTTTTCGAATACTTTAAATACGATTAGCAAACCTGCGCGCTCGCTGGGCAGGGTCACGCGGTCACGTGCGATGCGGTCCTTGATACGCTCACCGGCCTTGTTCACTGCCAGGACGTCACCGGTCTGGACATTTTCCCGCGCACCACGGTTGATAACCACAACATCAAAGGCGCCAACATTGGCGACGCCACCCTCAACGGCGATGATCAGGCCGTCGATCTCGGCGTCCGGCGCTTTGGGGAAAAATGTCGCGCTTACCTGTTCATCGGTAAGCGACAGGAACCGGTCGCCTACGCGCACTTCCTCGTTGGTGCTGGTCAGGCTCAGCGTTGTTACTTCATCATCCTCAGCGGTTATGCGCCCGGTACCTACATCCAGTGCCTGTACGCCCAGCTTTTCACGGGTTTCAGGATCGACAAAGGTTTGCCCCTTGCGATAAATACCATAAACACGAGTGCCGGGCTCAAACTCCCCGCGAGCATAAATTTTATCGCCAGCGCCACTAATAATGCGGTGGTTGGAGCCGGCCAGTACATAAGGTGCCCGCTTCAGGCGGTCTTTGGTAACCACCCGGCTGCGTGACAGGAAGGTATTAATCGCTTCCAGTGGTATAGCCGGAATGGCGTCACCAATATCAGATGAACGCATCTGCGGGGTCAACTTCACGGTGCCGCGACTCACTACCAGTCGTGGCCGGCCATCAAGGTATATAAGGGTGAGTGAATCGCCGGGATAAATTAGGTGCGGGTTGGCTATCTGCGGATTGACCTGCCATATTTCAGGCCAAAGCCACGGACTGTTGAGAAATGTCTCTGAAATATCCCACAGCGTATCACCTTTCTTGACCGTGTAAGTGCTGGGGTGGCCGGGACGTAATTCAACCTGCGCATACACGTTGTGCATCACGCTGAACAACAAAACCAACCCTAGGCAAAGCTTTTTCATTGTGGATATCCTTCAGATCTTTTCAACGACATTTTTTTCAACAACACTTTGTCAACGACTTAACGACATGTGATAACTGCTTGTGCGTTGCACATACGAACACAGGCCAGCTCCGGACTTTTTGCCGTTATTTGTATAATATAGCACTGGGAATCGGCGCTATCCGGAAATATTCTGTGTAAATGTCGGTAATTACAGGTTTTTTGCGAGGTTTCACTGTAGAGATCTGCGAAAAATTGATCAATTTCACAAACCGTTTGCCGTATAGGCAACACTAGAAGAT
>JAERSU010000063.1 GCA_016845445.1 Oceanospirillaceae bacterium
TTTATGAAGTGCCTGAACGAACCTATTGCCCGGCAGGCCAATCGCGAAGACGGCTGTACCGGCAAATTTTGGGAGTCACGCTTCAAGTCACAGGCCTTAAAAACCGAAGAAGCGCTGATATCCTGCATGGCCTATGTCGACTTGAACCCGGTCAGGGCCGGCATCGCAGAAATGCCTGAAGCTTCGGACTACACCAGCATCAAGGAAAGGGTCACCCCCACATTTAACCTGGGGCGAGCCATTCAGGGGCAAACCAAAGACGAAGCACTGGAGGGCTTCGGGCAGCGCTTGAAGCCCTTGTTGCACTTTGAAGAGTCGATTTCCAGCATTGAACGGGAAGGTATTCCCTGTGCCTTTGAGTCCTACCTTGAATTACTCGACTGGACGGGCAGGGTCATCCGAGAAAACAAGCGAGGCGCGATACCTGGCCACTTGCCACCCATACTCAAGCGCCTCAATATTCCGCCCAAGCGCTGGCTGGGCAGTGTTACGCAATTTGAGAAACACCACCGCTGGCGATTTAACTTTCGCCGCAAGACAAAAGTGACCGCGTAGCCAAGCAATCAATACAATCTGCACAACTCGGCATTGGCCAGATGGATTCAGTGCACTTTGCCATGCCTGCCGTTCAATAATATTGCCCCCAAAGCCTAGCTGCGGGTAAAGTAACCCTTAAAGCCCAACTTCTCCAAACGAAAATTCATTCAACGGCATATGTAATTGGGAAAAAGGTCGGTGACTCATTTGTGGGTGTCTGTCATCATTTATGAGTGTCTGTCCTTGATTAGAAGGTAGCCTATAAACGCTGGCCGTTGAAAAACGGGGATATATTTTTTTGTGGCATTTGTAGACCAATGATTGAACTGTTTTTGAGGGAACAAAAAAGAAAAAAGTGAAATCAGACCCCTAACACCTGCTTCAACTCAGCCTTCAACACCTTCCCACTGGCATTCCTCGGCATACTCTCAACCAACTCCAAACGCTCCGGCACTTCCTGCTGGATTAAACCCTCGGCCAAACAAAACGCCGACAACTCATCAAACTGCAACTGCTCATGAACCTGGCACTGCACCACAGCACAAACCAACTCACCACGCTCGGCATCGGGCAAACCAATCACAGCAACATCAGCCACCTTGGGATGCTGGTACAGCAAGTCTTCAATTTTTTTGGCCGAAATATTCTCACCCTTGCGAATAATAATATCCTTTATACGGCCGGTTATTGTTATCCAGCCGTCATCGTCCATTCGACCCAGGTCACCGGTACAAAAGTAACCGTCATCATCAAAGGCATCAGCATTAAGTGACTCGTCGAGATAACCCAGGCAACGATGTGGGCCACGAACACAAATTTCACCCTGCTCACCAGCAAGCAACCTGTTGCCATCAGCATCAACAATTTTTATTTGCATGCCCGGCAAAGCCCTGCCCTCGGTTTCGGCCAACTTGTCGCCAGGGTCAGACACACTGCACATGGCCATGATCGGGCACTCGGTTAAACCATAACCACTGACAATACCCACCCCACCTAATTCTCGTTTGCACTCGTAATGCATTTCGGGAGGCTTGGGCGCGCCGCCACCGGTAAGGCAGCGCAAATTGGGCAGCAAGGGTGTTTCGGGGTCCTCGCGCTGCGCGTTGAGATAGGCAATAAAAAACGGCGTACCGGCACCGGCTACCGTCGTACCCTGCTCGCGCATAAAAGGAAATACCTTTGGAGAAAACGCCTCGACCAAAAGACACCGGCAACCGGTAAGCAAATACGACACCAGCCAGATAAGACCACCAATATGGGTAAACGGAAATACCAATGGCGCAACATCATCGCCGTTAAGCTCCATTACCGATACCATGCCAAACGCCGTAGACACAATTGTGCTGTCAGAATGCATGGCAGCCTTGGGATTCGCAGTAGTCCCCGAGGTACAAAAAATCCAGCGCATGGCATCGACATCCGGGGCGGCCAATACTGATTCATCAACCGGCTCATCACGCATGGGCAAACTGCCCTTGTCTACAGTAAGCACAGCAAGACCGTCTTGTTCCGCGGCTATTTCATTAGCCATAGCCTGGTAGTCAAAATTGTTCCACACCGACGGTACAATTAATAAGGCCGGCTGCACCAGGCCGCAGATATAACCCACGTCATTTTTTCGCAGCATGGGTAGCATAGGCACTTGCACTGCACCCAATCGCGACAAGGCGCCGGCCAACACCAGCGACTCCTGCCAGGTGGGCAACTGCCAGGCTACACGCGTATTGCTACCTATACCCTGCGCCTGCAATGCCGAGGCACAACGCTCAACAGCGTGAAGGTATTCACCATAGGTAAGCGAGCGACCCTCTTCGTCGAGAGTGAAGGGCTGGTTGGGCGACTGCGTTGCGCGGTCACGAAGTAATGACCAAACCGTTTTCCTGAATCCTGCCATTTTGTTCGCCTGTTTTTTTAATGTTTATATTGTTAGGGGTCTTTGATTAACGGGGCAAACCCAGCACCTTGTCGGCAATAATATTTTTTTGTATTTCCGAGGTGCCACCGCCAATGGCCACACCAAAACTCCA
>JAERSU010000064.1 GCA_016845445.1 Oceanospirillaceae bacterium
GCCATGAACGAACCGAAAAAAGGGCCACCTAGCGCGGCCTTAAGCGAATATAAAATTCAAGCCGCCCTTGGCCCCCTAGACATTACCGAAAGCATATCGGTGAGCACAGAAACACCTGTCAACCTACCACACCTAGTGCAACAAATTAATGCGGCCCTAGCAAATGACTAAACATAAGCTACACTCTAAAACTAAAAACCATGAGGCCAATTTGAGCCCCGCACGGAGGAGACAAGCATGGCAACTCAGTACAATCGATTAGCGGTATTACTACATTGGCTATTAGCGGTTATGGTGTTACTGCTGTTATTTGGTGGCAGCCAAATGTTGGTCATCTTGGACAATGCCGACCCAGAAAAAATTGGCGCCCTACAGGGTCATGCCACCTTAGGGGTACTGGTGGGCATACTAACGCTGATTCGACTGATCAATATACTGCTACGCGACAGGCCAACTAATGCTTACCCAACCGGCACCAGCATGGCCCTGGTAACGAGTATTGGTCACAAGCTACTTTACCTGTTGGTATTAGCGGTGGTCGGCAGTGGTATCGCCATGGGCATAGCGGTGGATTTGGGTGCCGTGGTGGCCGGTGCAGCAAGCCTACCTGAAAGCTTTCATCATTTAGGTGCTCGTGCGGCCCACGGCATCCTTACCAAGTTGCTAGCCTTAACCATACTGGGTCATATACTAGCCGCCTTGTACCACCAGTTTATAAAAAAAGACAACCTCCTGCGACGCATGCGCTGGAAGCGTATGGATTAACACCATGGCCACGTCTTATGAGGGGCTAGAACAGCCCCTCAACGCTTAGCAGGCCGCGGTAACAGAAATCTCCACTAGTAAGGCTTCCCGAGCCATGGCGGCCTGCACACAGGCACGCGCTGGCGCATGACCCTCAGGCACCCAGTCATTCCATACCTCATTGAGGGCGGCGAAATCGTCCATGTTTTTCAAGTAGATGGTTGCCGCCAGCATACGGGTGCGATCAGAGCCCACACTTTCAAGCAAGGCATCCACTTTAGCCAACATGGTTTGCGTTTGCTCAGTGATACCAGCACTGGCATCTTCAGCAACCTGGCCACATAGATAAGCTACATTATTGTGCACCACTACCTTACTGGTGCGGGCATTGGTTTGGTGACGTCCAATGTTCATGGGGTTATTCTCACGTAAAAGGCGGATACTAGCGTCTCATCCAACATCTGGCAAGTCTATGACCCTGCTCATTGACCCAAGTTGCCCAGCATGGCACAGTGCATGCCTATTGATCATCAACAAGCTAACCACATTATGACCTTGCTATTTTCACCACTAACCATCAAATCCGTAACCCTGCGCAACCGTGTGGGTGTGGCCCCCATGTGCCAATACCAAGCCACCAATGGCCTGGTAGGCGACTGGCACAAAGCCCACATAGGTGCCCTGGCAATGGGTGGGCCTGGTCTAATCATTATGGAAGCCACGGCAGTGCGTGCAGATGGTCGTATTTCCCCCAAATGCCCAGGCATTTATAACGATGAACAAGTACAGGCCTTTAAGCCTATCGTTGATTTTGCTCGCCAGCAGGGTGCCGTTATGGGCCTACAGTTAGCCCACGCCGGGCGCAAGGCGAGTGCGCAAATTCCATGGATCAGTGGCGAGCACCTCACCACCGAAGAAGGTGGCTGGGATATCATTGGCCCAGGTAGCGATGCCTTCGACCCAGATGGCAAACGTTTGTGGAAGGCTCCCAAAGCCATGGACATAGATGATATTAAAGCCATCCAGCAGGCCTTTGCCGATGCCGCAGGCAGAGCCTTTCGGGCAGGCTTTGAATTTATCGAAATCCATGCCGCCCATGGCTATCTACTGCACCAATTCCTGTCGCCCCTAGTTAATCAGCGCCATGATGCCTACGGCGGCAGTTTGGAAAACCGTGCCCGCATGCTGTTAGAAACAGTGCAGCAAGTGCAAAGTGTTTGGCCCCAGAACCTACCATTGGGTGTGCGCCTGTCCATGACTGATTGGGTGGATGAAGGCTTGCAGGTGGCCGATCTTGTTGAAGTCAGCAAGTGGCTCAAGCAACTCGGTGTGGATATTGTCGACTGCACCTCAGGTGGGGCCACGCCTGTGTCGCGTACATCGATCAACCAAGGTATTGGTCAACAACCCGATATGGCTGCTAAGGTGCGCCAACAAGCTGGCATTATGACCCAAGCAGTGGGCGAAATTGTCGATGCCCAACAAGCTGAAGATATATTAAAAGCGGGCAAGGCGGATATGGTGTTACTGGCTCGGCAGTTGTTGCGTGAGCCTTATTGGCCACGCCATGCCGCCAAACAACTTGGCGCCGATGTGGTTAGTTTAATGCCACCACTGCATCAGTTGTTTTTGAAGAATAATCCCTAATCTAATTACGCAGGCTATTTAATACATCCAAGGCGATATCATTAGTCAGCATGACATGCTGAAACATGCGTTCTTGCGCTAGTGCTTGATGGCCATCAAGCACCGCTTCGTAGATGTCGCGGTGCTCCTTTGCCGATCGAGTTAAGCTATCGCGCAAACGGTGTCGGGCCCGAAAATAGGGTATTAAACCAACCCCAAAACGCGTCACTTCTTTCACTAATACTTGGTTACCGCAGGCGTCAAACAAGGCATTGTGAAATTCCAGATTCAAGGCATAATAGTCATCGCTATAGCGTTTGTCCGCTAAACCATTGACAAACTCTTCACAGGCCATGACCGTAGCCTCTAAGGCCTCACCCTGACGTGAAGTGATGCGTTTAGCGGCGTATTTTGCACTCAGTGCTTCCAACTCAGCATGCAGCTCAACCATGCCAAGTAGCTCCTCAACATTGTATTCCCTTACCCATACCCCACCACGGCTACGACGCTCCAACAAGCCATCATTTTCCAAGGCTAAAATGACCTCACGAATCGGCGTTGCAGACAACCCATGCACTTCGGCTAAGGCCTGCTCGTTTATTTGCGTACCCGGAGTGAGCTGACCATGGGAGATTTGCTCGATAATCGATTGTTTTAATAGATGTTTTTTACTAGACATAAATAATTATATTTTTACACTGTTTATATATATTTATAGATACTATTGATATATTTTAGCAGTCAATATACTCTTCTAGTTGGTAAATGTCACCAATAAATGCATACGCGCGAACATCAATAAGTCGAGAACTAACCATGCATAATAAACCAACCACCCACTTTAGCGGCCACGAACTCTGTGCCAAGAGCGCCTATGAAGTAGTCCAGTTGCTCCGTCAAGGCGACGTCTCACCATCTGAATTAGTGAGCGCCAGTAAGCAGCGCATCGAGCAGGTAGAGCCTGCGGTGAACGCCACCCCCACTAGCTGCTTTGAACGCGCCGAACAACAAGCTCAACATTGGGATCAGGAAGCCAAACAGAATTACACACGCGGTTGGCTTGCAGGCCTGCCGATGAGCATTAAAGACCTTAATGCTGTAGCTGGCGTACGTTCTACCTGGGGCACCTTAGGCCTAAAAGATAATATTCCCACCTACAGTGATTACCTTGTTGAACGTCTTGAAGCCCGTGGTGGCATCACCATGGGTAAAACCAACTCCCCTGAGCTTGGGGCAGGCGGTAATACCTTTAACGAGGTGTTTGGTCGAACTCACAATCCTTGGAATACCAGTAAAAATGCTGGGGGTTCTTCCGGTGGCGCGGCCGTGGCCTTAGCAACCGGTGAGGTATGGTTAAGCCAAGGTTCAGACCTTGCTGGGTCCTTGCGCACCCCTGCGGCCTATTGTGGTGTTGTTGGTTTGCGCCCAAGCCCTGGTGTGGTGCCGTCTGGTCCCTCTAGCATTGATTTCCAAACCGAAGGTGTCAACGGGCCCATGGCCCGCAATGTCTTAGATAGCGCTCTATTCCTTGATGCCATGGCAGGCTTTGAAGCCCGTACTCCCATATCCTGGCCTAGTCCTGCACAGTCCTATCAAAAGGCGGTATTGCAAGCCCATGAAAAAGTACGCATAGCTTACAGTCGCGACTGGCACGGTTTTACCCATACCAGTGATGATATGGACCGTATTTTACGTGCCGCGTTAGCCAAGGTAGAAGCCCAAGGTGGTGTGGTTGATGAGGCCTGCCCTGAACTGCCAGGCCTTGACCATGCCTACCGGGTATATCGTTCCATGTTATGGGCTTCTGGCCCGGGTCGGGCAACGGCTTCCATGCAGCAGCACTTTAAAGCCACCCTGCAGGGCAATATTGATTATGGCCGTAACCTAACTATTGATGATGTTTACGATGCCAACATTAATCGCGCCAAAATCTATACCAATATGCAACAGTTTCTGCAAACCTACGACGTACTTGCCTGTCCAGTGGTGGGCCTACACCCGGGGCCGGTAGAGGAAGAATACCCCACGCACATTGACGGCAAACCCCTTGGTGACTACATCGAATGGTTGAAATTTTCTTATCTATCAACCATTTCCACCCTGCCATCCATATCTGTACCGGTCGGCTTTAGTGATGAAGGCATGCCCGTGGGCATACAGCTCATTGGCCCACCAAGAGGCGAAGCCAAGCTGCTTGCCGTCGCCAAGGCGGTGGAGCAAGCTGTTGGCGGCCCACTGGGGCCAATTGACCCCATGACCAAGTAACCACAACCGATTAGGACAGCAATATGTACAACCACAACCACTTGGCCAATGCCCTTAGCCATGGTGCGGCAAACAATCTAGCCAGTATATTTATCCAAGCTGGCGAACAAGGTGATGCCATTAGCTATGCCAGCTTCTTTGCTCGCAGCGAACAGATGGCCGCGGCGTTAGTTGCCGCTGGTTTAGAACCCGGCGACCGCGTCGCTGCGCAAATCGACAAGACCGTCACTGCTTTAGAGCTCTATATGGGCACCATTTTAGCTGGTGGCGTCTTCCTACCCTTAAATACCGCCTACACAGTGAAAGAACTCGAATACTTTTGCGGAGATGCTGAGCCTAAAGTGGTGGCTTGTGATCCAGACCGCAAACAGGCTATTCAAGACATGGTAGGCAACCATGCCGTCGTCTGGAGCATTGCTGGTGACGGCAGCGGCGATGCGGCAGATGCCCGTGACCAACACCCAGCAGGATTCACGGCAGTGCCCCGTGCAGCAGACGACCTAGCCGCGTTTCTGTATACTTCGGGCACCACAGGCCAGCCCAAAGGCGCCATGCTTAGTAACGGTAATTTGGCTAGCAATGCGTCTACTCTTGCTGAGGCTTGGCAATATAAAGCCACTGACTGCCTTATTCATGCTCTGCCTATATTTCACATTCACGGCCTGTTTGTGGCCGTAAACATCACTCTCGCCACCGGCGCGAGCCTGATTTACATGAAAAAATACCAACCACAGGCCATTACCCAAGCCATGGCTAGTGCCAGTGTACTTATGGGGGTGCCGACCTTCTATACCAGACTACTAGACCATGCTGAGTTTACCGCTGAGGCTGCACAAAACATGCGCCTATTTGTGTCTGGCAGCGCGCCCCTGTTAGCCGAAACCCACCGTCAGTTTGAAGCCCGCTGCGGCCATCGTATTCTCGAACGTTACGGCATGACTGAAACCGGCATGATGAGTTCTAACCCTTATGATGGAGAGCGCATTGCCGGCACCGTCGGCACGCCATTACCTGGTATCAACATGCGTGTAGCCGACAATGATGGCAAGCCGGTGCCACAGGGTGAACGTGGCGTGGTGGAAGTGAAAGGCCCTAACGTCTTCCAGGGCTACTGGAAGAAACCAGAAAAAACCGCGGCAGAGTTCCGCGCCGATGGTTATTTTATTACTGGTGACATTGGCCTCATTGACGACAAGGGTTATTTAAACATTGTCGGCCGTGCTAAAGACCTGATTATTTCCGGCGGTCTCAACGTCTATCCAAAAGAAATTGAAAGCCTGCTAGACAAGCTTGAGGGGGTCAAGGAATCGGCGGTAATTGGTGTACCTCATCCGGATTTTGGTGAGGCTGTCATCGCAGTACTCGTGAGTCACCATAGTCATCATCCTTCTGAAGCAGATATTATGGCTCAGATTACAGATGACCTGGCCAAGTTTAAGCAACCTAAGAAAATCTTTTGGGTAGAGGAATTACCTCGCAACACCATGGCTAAGGTGCAGAAAAATTTACTGCGCGCAGACTATCAAGATCTGTTCGCCAACTAGCAGGAGTTGAACATGCTAATGCCATCTACGCGTAGTGACGAAGGTTCCTTGTTTAACCGTTCTATCAGTCGCCTAAAGGAACTCTGGCAAAGCTTTCCCTTGGCCAATGATGATAGCGCACAACAACAGCTAGCCAACCAAGACCTAGAAGGCGAAAGCCTCAATGTATTGCGCAAAGAAATGCAGTACTGTCTTAACAAGTCCGTTGGTGAGATGGCCACGCGCAAACAAGCGGTATTGATTGCCCAACAATATCTTGACCTCACCGCACTAGGCAAAGAGCGTTTTCTTACCTTGTTAGCAGAAGACTTTGACCTAGACTACGATCAGGTCAAGGCCACCATTGACCAATGGCAGCCAGATCCTA
Organism: Oceanospirillaceae bacterium; assembly: GCA_016845445.1. GTDB lineage: Bacteria > Pseudomonadota > Gammaproteobacteria > Pseudomonadales > Balneatricaceae > Njordibacter. Next base: position 6,547 of record JAERSU010000064.1, read on the forward strand.
AGAGTACCGCCAAACTTCGCAAATCATTGGAGTCACCACGCTTAACCTTGTTACGCCAGTTTAATGAACTGCCAGATGGTATAAAGTTCCTTGTCAATATGCGCGCTGACTTGCTTAGCATTCGCGATCGCAGCCCTGCTTTGCAGGGCATGGAGCAAGAGCTAAAGCAACTGCTCCATGCCTGGTTTGACCTTGGCTTTTTACAGCTGGAAAAAATCACCTGGGATTCGCCAACTTCACTGTTAGAAAAGCTCATCGCCTATGAAGCGGTACATGCCATTAAAGGCTGGAGCGATCTAAAAAACCGCTTGGCCAGTGACCGCTGCTGCTATGCATTTTTTCACCCACAGATGCCTGATGAACCGCTGATCTTTATCGAAGTGGCACTGACCCAAGGCTTGGCCGGAGAAATGGCACCGTTATTAGATGAAGACGCGCCTCTTTTGGATACCGACACCGCTGACACAGCTATCTTCTATTCCATTTCCAATACCCAGAGAGGTTTAGCGGGCATCAGCTTTGGCAACTTCCTTATCAAAAACGTAGTTGGTGAGCTACTGCATCAGTTTCCCCATCTTAAGCAGTTCTCCACCCTGTCACCCATCCCTGCCTTTAACAAGTGGTTAACGGCAAATCCCGACAAGGCATTGGAATTGTTAAGTGATGAGCAACGCCAGGTTCTCAAGGAGCAGGCAGAAGAACAAGGCGTGGCCGCCAATATGTCAGCCCTGTTGGCCTCCGACTGGGCCACTAATGAAACCCTCAGCAATTGGCTGGAAGCGCCCACCAAACAGCTTATTAGCCATTATCTGGTAAACGAAAAACGCGGCAAAGGTGCCTTGGATCCGGTCGCCAACTTCCATCTTAGCAACGGTTCCAAAGCGGCACGTTTAAACTGGCGGGCCAATCTAAGCAGCCGTGGTTTGCAGGAATCGGCTTCTGTGATGATCAACTACGTGTATGAACTGGATAACATTGAAAGCAACTGTGTTAACTACGTCGAACAGGGTGTGATCGCCAACGACCTACTAGCCTAAGCAGGTTATTGTGTATGGGTAAGAAAAAGGCCACGAGCAAGCCATGCCATTGTGGCAATGCCAAGGCCTTCAACCAATGCTGTGGCCGCTTTATTGCGGGTAGCAACACTGCCCAAACAGCAGAGCAATTGATGCGCTCGCGCTATAGTGCCTTTGTCGAACACGCCAAAGACTATCTACAAGCAAGCTGGCACCCCGCCCATGTACCAGAGGATCTGGATATTGATAGCCAACAAAAATGGCTTGGTTTGAAGATCCTTCACACCGAAGCAGGGCAAGCACAAGACAGTACCGGCGTGGTTGAATTTGTCGCGCGATACACACTGCAGGGCAAGGCTTATCGCTTACATGAAGTAAGCCAATTTGAACGCCATCAAGGTCACTGGGTGTATACCACCGGTATGGTAGGTCGGCCTTCTGGCCGACAGACTGGTTAGCTAGTTGAACTGAAGTCCAGCCTAAAGGTAATTCACCCCTGGTAACACACAGAGCATTTCATACAATAAACCGGCGGCAGTCACTGAGGTAGCGCGGGTCTGATCAAAGGGTGGAGAAACCTCCACCAGATCACCGCCGATAATATCCAGGCCCTTACATCCACGTACAATTTCCATGCCTTGCGGCACCGTTAAGCCACCTATTTCGGCAGTCCCAGTACCTGGGGCATATGCTGGATCAAGGCCATCTATATCAAACGACAGGTATACCGGGCCACCAGCAACTTTTTCTCGCACCTCAGCCATTAAAGGCGTCAGGCTCTTGTGCCAGCATTCTTCGGCTTGCACCACACGAAAACCCTGCTGTTTGCCCCAGTCGTATTCGTCCACACTGTAACCCGTACCCCGCAAGCCAATCTGTACCACGCGCTGACAATCCAATAATCCTTCTTCTACGGCTCGGCGGAACGGCGTCCCGTGCGCAATGGCCTCGCCAAACATATGCTCATTGACATCGGCATGGGCATCCACATGAACCACGCCTACAGGCCCATGCTTGGCGGCAATGGCACGCAGAATAGGCAATACAATGGTATGATCGCCACCAATGGTAATGGGCACGATATCTTCAGCTAGCACTTCCTTATAGAAGCCTTCAATGATGCCTATGCTCTTCTTAAGATCAAAAGTATTAATCGGCACATCACCAATGTCAGCAATGGTTAAACTATTGAATGGATCGGCTCCCGTAGATACATTAAAAGGCCTCAACATACGGCTTTCATCGCGAATCTCCCGTGGCGCTAGACGGGCTCCAGGGCGGTTAGAGGTACCAATATCCAAGGGCACACCAATGATGCCTACATCTAGGTGCTGATCGATGTCCTTGGCCGGCAAGCGCATAAAGGTGCCTGGTCCACCAAAGCGTGGCATGTCATTGCCACCAAGTGGCTGGTAAAAGGTTTTTGTCATTGTTATTACCTTGCAAGATTTCAATTGGGGTTACAGTGCCATAAAAATCTTATGATCGCTAGCAGTGCGGTGATGGTTACTTTGATTTTAAATTAAGCGGCGAATCTGGGCACGCCGCTACGGGCTTCCTGCCCTCTCGCGACATACATTACATCCATGTAAATAAAAAAGGGCCACTGAAAAGTGGCCCAAAACAATGCTAATCGGAGAAGCTTAACAGATGTTTAAGCAACCGCTTCCAGTTCCACACATACAGAAGCAGGATCAACAAATTCATACCCAAGGGCATCGGCAACGTGTTCGTTGGTTACCATGCCAGCGTGTACATTCAAACCTTCACGGAAGTGTACATCCTTGGCCAAAGCTGCGCGCCAACCCAGGTTGGCCAGCTTCAGAACGTAAGGTAGGGTGGCGTTGTTCAGAGCGTAGGTAGACGTCAAAGGTACGCCGCCTGGCATGTTGGCCACACAGTAGTGCACCACACCGTCAATTTCATAGGTAGGCTCTTCATGGGTAGTGGCGTGGGAAGTTTCAAAACAACCACCCTGATCGATAGCTACGTCTACCAGTACCGCGCCCTTCTTCATACCAGCAACCATTTCAGCAGTTACCAGCTTAGGTGCAGTGGCACCTGGAATTAACACAGAACCGATAACCAGATCCGCTTCGGCTACGTGCTTATCTAGGGCAGCTTTGGTGGAGTATACGGTCTTTACAGCACCGTTAAATTCCTGGTCAATGCGCACTAGGGCATCTTTGGAACGGTCCAGAACCACCACGTCAGCACGTTGACCAACGGCCATCTGTACAGCGTTGGAACCAACCACACCGCCGCCGATTACGACAACCTTGGCAGGCTCAACACCTGGTACACCACCTAGCAGCATGCCACGACCGCCTTGGGTCTTCTCTAGGGCATGGCTACCAGCTTGGATAGACATACGACCAGCTACTTCAGACATGGGCGCCAATAGAGGCAGACCACCGCGAGGAGAAGTGATGGTTTCATAAGCAATGCAGGTGGCACCGGACTTAACTAGGTCTTCGGTTTGGGCTGCATCTGGAGCTAGGTGAAGGTAAGTAAACAACAGTTGACCTTCACGTAACATGGCACGTTCAACAGCTTGAGGCTCTTTCACCTTAACGATCATGTCTGCTTGCGCAAAAACATCTGCAGCGGTGGCAGCAATGCTAGCACCAGCAGCAACATAATCATCATCGGAAGCATTAATGCCCTGACCAGCATTGGTTTCCATCAGCACTTGATGGCCTGCAGCAACTAGTTCCTGCACACTTTCTGGTGTCAGGCCAACGCGGTTTTCACGATTCTTAATCTCTTTAGGTACACCAATCAACATGCCATGTTCTCCTTTAAATTAGTTGTGGGTCGGTAGTTGACATATTGGTAGTTTATACAAAGTTTTCAGAAATTATCTTGATATGTTTCGGCATTTTTGGCAAATTCAGGGAATATTATTGTTCAAAATCTGATTTATTCAATATTTTATTTCACGCCATTTTGATCTTAAATCACCCCTGATAAAGATTTTTTTATGTCTGATCAGCAGTGGCAAAAAAAACTTATAAGGTATAGCAAATGCAAGAAGTACAAATCATCAACACCGAACTAGATGAATTCGATAAGAAAATCATTCGTGCCCTACAGGGCAACGGCAGGCTTACCAATGTCGAATTAGCCGAGCTTGCCAATCTATCCCCATCGGCATGCCACCGGCGCTTAAAAAGCTTATTAGAAGCGGATTATTTTGAAAAATTTACCGGTATCGTCAACCCAGCACGGTTTGGCTATACGGGTACGGCCATTGTGTCTATGCGCCTTGATAACCAGCAAGAAGAATTATTTCAAGAATTTGAAGATGCGGTACGCACGGTGCCACAGGTAAAAGCCTGTTACCTTATGACCGGCGAATTTGACTACCAACTAACGGTAATCTACAAGGACACACAGCATTTTGAAGAGCTCTACTATAAGACCCTATTGCGTTTACCGGGCGTCAATACGACCAAGACCCAGATGGTGTTACGCAAGGTGCACAACACCCAAGAGGTTCCCATCACCTAATATTGGGGTCAGACCCCATCCGGGGTCTGACCCCGTTTTCTCCACCCAGCCAATAAAGACCCCCCGACAATCAACACACAAGCCCAGGCGATGTGCCAACTAGCTTGCGCCTGGCCAAAAGCGAGGAGCAATAACACTGAGATTAAAGGTGCAGCATAGGCCAGCACGCCCAATAGCGGTAGATTGCCATGCTTGACACCATAATCCCAAGCAAAGAAGGCCAATCCCACAGGCCCAATGCCTAGACCGATGACACCGGCCCACTGCACGCCACTCAGAGGCCAAACGGTGGTTTCTAACTGCCAGTGTGCCACCAAGGCTAACAAGGCTGTGAGCAAGCAAAACCAGCCCACAGCATCCGTAGGCACTTGTTTAATAAACCGACTGGCTACCGAAAACCCCGACCATATAAAGGCACAGGCCACAGCAAACAGATACCCGCTTAGGTATTGCCACTGAAAGTCAGCGCCCCCCTGGCCGACAATTAGATAACAACCCACCAAGGCCACTAGCGCACCTAGCAGATGTTTAGCCAGCAGACGTTCCCCCGGTAGTAGGGAAGCAAACAGCACAATTAACAGAGGCCACATATAGGCGATAAGACTGGCTTCAACCACCGGTGCTTGGGCTAGAGCAACAAAATAACAGAAGTGATAAAGAAAATAAGCGCCCACTACCAGTACCCAGGCTTGCCACGGCTGGCGTAAATGCTGCAACCCCGCATGGCCCTGACGCAGCCAACGTACTAGCATCAATAAAAAAGCAATGGCAAAGGTCATGGCCATTAACTGCAGGGGTGGTATCTGCCCGCCTGTGAGGCTGGTAAACAAGGCTAACGCGCCCCATAGGACGATGGCCAGAAAGCCAATGAAAGTTGCATTCATAATGAACAAATTGAATGATTACTCGATGCCGCCTAGGTTACGATAGACTCGCGTAAATGTCTTGTGATTTTTAGCGAACAAGTTGCTGCTTTATGACCCAAGTATAGTTATCTTTCCCTATAGTTAATTGCCCCCAAAATTATCCCTCTCTGCATAACTTAATTGCCCCCAAATTTTCTTGCCTTAAAAGCCGTTTATTTTGTTTGTCCAGAGCCGCAAACAGGCCTATCTTTAGCGTCCGTTCTTTATCAATTTAGCAGCCAGCTAAAACATCGTTTAGCTGGCTGGGTGGGTAATCGTGTTAAGCACGATTAGGGGTGAGCCATGGCTACACAATCTAGCTTTGAGTTTAACAATCCCAGAGGCATTGCTATGCTGGTCATAGGCTTGGCTCTGTTTGGCGTACAGGATGTACTCATCAAGATGCTTAGTGGCGACATAGCGGTCATGGAAGTCGTCTTCTTTCGCAGCCCCATTGCCCTGGTGGTTGCCTGGTGGGTGATTAAACGAGAGGGGGGCTGGCATTTATTACGCACCCGTAATCCAGGGCTCATCATCCTCCGCGGACTCATCGGCTTAAGTTGCTACACTAGTTTTTATATGGCCTTAGCCATGCTGCCTTTAGCCGATGTCATTGTTATTGTTTTCTCCGCCCCGTTATTTGTAGCGGCCTTTGCCATTCCCTTGCTGGGTGAGCGCTTGGACTTGTTGCGTAGCCTCGCAATTCTTGTTGGTTTCATCGGTGTGATCATTGCTATGAACCCAACGGGGGTGACCGACCCTGCCATTCTACTAGCGGTCTATTCGGCCATTTCCTATGCTGCACAGTCTGTATTAACGCGCAAATTAGGTGACTCTGAATCTGGTGGCTCACTGGCGTTTTGGCAATTAACCATCTTTTGGCTCGGCTCGGTGATTGCTGGCATTACCCTAGGCAGTGGCTGGTTACTGCAACCAGACAGCCACCCTTCACTGGCCTTCCTGTTACGAGCATGGACAGTACCAACCATGGAACAAGCCCAGTGGTTACTTATTATTGGCATGATTGCTGGGGTGGGCTTCTATCTATTATCGCAAGCCTATCGCATTGGCGAAGCCAGTAGCATAGCGCCATTTGAATTTAGCGCCATCATCTGGGGAGTTTTGTGGGGCTTTATCTTTTGGAATCAGCTACCGGCTGCCAACATGTGGGCGGGCATGGCCTTGATTCTGGCCTCTGCTCTGTACCTACTTATGTATGAGAAGAAGCTGCAAAAACAACTGCAAGCAAGTCATGCCACAGCTAGTTAATAGTCGTCTTCGCCTTTTAACAACTGTTCAGCCACCTGCATGACATCATCTAGGTGGCTGCCAACGGCCTTGCTTGCCGCCTGCCCATCTCCCGAACAAATGGCATCACAGATGGCCTGCATGTGCGCGGGACCACTGTACTGACGATTGCTACTGGATAGGGTTAAACGGCGCAAGCGACTAATGCGAGCATGGAAGCGCTGCACCACCTCCCACGCGATGTCATGGCCGGCTCCGCTAAAGATCAACTCATAAAAATCACTGGTGGCATGATAGAGCTCCGTAGCGCTCATATCGGAGCGATCATTATTTAGGTGCTCTAACGCGGCGCGCAAACTCTTGGCCAGTTCAACGCTGATATTTTCGGCACAGGCTTGGGCTGCAGCCATTTCCAGCATGCGGCGGATTTCATAGATTTGCTTGGCTTCCTTCCAATACAAATAGGCCACTATGGGCCCACGGTTGGGCAGAATTTGCACCAAACCCTCGGCTTCCAAATAGCGAATGGTTTCACGAATCACCGTACGGCTAACCCCTAGCTGATCACACAGAGGCCGCTCAACCAGGCGTTCACCAGGCTTAAAATGCCCTTCTATAATGGCTTCACGCATACGCTCCTGTACCTGATCACGCAGGGTTACGGGCTGAAAATCTATTTTATCTAGGCCTTTGCTCATTTGTCCTTCCATAATCGCAATAGGGGTTTGACCCCATGGGGTCAGACCCCAATGTGCCAACATTGTATCTTAAAGCGACATCTTATAGCAGTTTTCAAAACAACTTATTGACAACTTTGTATTATGGTATACCATAACACCAAATTAATTTGGAGACCATCTAATGCCTGCACAAATTCGCAAAACTTTACTACACGTTGAAGAGACCTTCATTGAAGGTGGCAAAGCAGCGGCAACCCCACTAAAAATGGTGGCGGCCATCGCTATTATTAAGAATCCATGGGCCGGCCAAGGGTTTGTAGAAGATTTGCGCCCCGCCATCTTGGACTGCGCGCCAGGCCTAGGCGAGCTACTTACCAAGATGATCATCGACAATGTAGGCGGTGGCGACAAGGTAGAAGGTTATGGCAAAGCGGCCATTGTTGGTTTAAACGGTGAAGTGGAACATGCTTCTGGTTTGATTCACACCCTGCGCTTTGGCAATCATTATCGCGAAGCCGTGGGAGCAAAATCCTACCTGTCATTTACCAATATTCGTGGTGGCGCCAACACATCACTGCAAATCCCCTTGATGGATAAAAACGATGCTGGCCGTCGTAGTCACTACCTCACCATACAACTGGCCATCCCTGATGCACCGGCAGATGATGAAATCGTTGTGGCTTTGGGTGCCTCCGTCGGTGGCCGCCCCCATCACCGCATTGGTGACCGTTATCAAGATTTAAAGGAAATGGGACATGATCTCGACAACCCTGCTGCCGTGTAAGGGCTATGGTCAACTAGGGGTACGTATTGCTGGCCCAGAAGCTGGTGAGCCCCTAGTATTGATCCATGGCGTTGGTATGCAATCCAAGGCCTGGTACCCACAACTTGAGGCGTTACAAGAGCACTACCGGGTTTATGCCGTGGATATGCCCGGCCATGGCCAATCAAGTCGCTTGAGTGATTCTAACGAGCTGGCAAGACTGCCTGAATACATCAGTTGGTTTGACGCTGTTCTAGACTGCCTTAATCTACAGCAGGTGAATTTAGCTGGCCATTCCATGGGGGCTGTTATAGCAGCCACCTATGCTAGCACCCATGCACAACGCATCAAGCGGGTTGCCCTAGTTAATTGCATTTATCAGCGCCCTCAAGCTGCCACACAAGCCGTGCAGGCTAGAGCAGCTAGCATTCGGGCGGGTAACATGGATGTGAGTACGCCGTTGCAACGTTGGTTCCGTGACACCCCCGAAGAACAACGCCTAGCCGAGCAGGTAGGTAATTGGTTAAGCTCTGTTGACATGCAGGGTTACGGCACCGCCTACACGGCGTTTGCCCATAGTGATGATACCTTTGCCGGCAATTTAAATCGCATTAGCGCCCCACTGTTAGCCATAACCGGTGACGGTGACCCTAACTCTACCGATGCTATGTCGATGGCCTTGGCCCAACAAGCACAGGATGGAGAAGCAGTGATTATTAAGGATCACCGCCATATGATAAATATAACCGCACCCGAGAGAGTCAACGCCGAACTAACCCGCTGGTTAGCAAGACCGATAAACCCCGTAACCAGCATCGGAGAACGCCCATGAAATTTTCCCTATTTGCCCACATGGAACGCATCAGCGCCGACGACAACGAAAAACAGCTGTATGATGAATTTGTAGAATTATGCAAAATCGCTGACAAGGGCGGTATGCATGCTGTCTGGACCGGTGAACACCATGGCATGAATTTCACCATTTCACCCAATCCTCTACTCAACCTAGTGGATGTGGCACGTGTTACCGAAAACGTGCGCTTAGGTACGGGCACCCTGGTAGCGCCTTTCTGGCATCCTATTCGTTTGGCTGGCGAAGCCGCCATGACCGACAACATCATCGATGGTCGTCTAGAAGTAGCGATTGCTCGCGGAGCCTATAGTTTTGAATATGAGCGGCTAGGCAATTCCATGGATGCCTGGACCGCTGGTGAGCACCTAAGGGAAATGATCCCGGCAGTAAAAGGCCTCTGGCAAGGTGACTACGAACACAATGGCAAGCACCATCAGTTCCCAAAAACCAGCTCTTCACCAAAACCCATGCAGGACGGCGGCCCGCCCATTTGGATTGCGGCTCGCGACCCAAATAGCCATGAATTTGCTGTGCAAAATGGTTGTAACGTACAGGTCACGCCTCTCTGGAAAGGCGATGATGAAATAGCTGATCTAAAGAACAAGTTTGATAATGCCTGTGAAAAATTCAGTGACCTGCCACGTCCTAAGGTGATGCTTTTGCAACACACCTATGTGGCCGATAGCGAAGCAGATTGTCACCTAGCAGCTCAGGAACTGAACCGCTTCTACTGCTATTTTGGCGCCTGGTTCATGAACAAACGCCCGATTAATCAGGGCTTAATTGAACCACTGTCCGAAGAAGACATGGCTGCTCACCCCTTCTATACGCCAGCAGCCATGCGTCGTGACCTGGTCATTGAAGAGCCGGCAGGCGTGATTGAACGTTTGAAGAAGTACGAAGCCATGGGCTATGATGAATATTCTTTCTGGATCGATTCGAGCATGACCTTTGAACGCAAAAAGGCCTCCCTGGAACGCTTTATCAGCCAGGTAATGCCGGCTTTTCAGTAACCAACCCTTGTCGTAGGTCGGCCTTCAGGCCGACTTGTCGTAGGTCGGCCTTCAGGCCGACTTGTCGGGCTAAAGCCCGACCTACAAATGCTTAATATAGAGATCAACCATGCAGCAATTCCAACAATACATCAACGGTGAATTTAGCGACGCAAGCGCTACATTTGCAAGTCTAGATCCCGCCACTGGCCAAGCATGGGCCTTAATGCCAGAGGCCCGCACAGAAGACGTCAACCGCGCCGTAGAAGCGGCTCACAGCGCCTTTTGTAGTATGGAATGGAGCAGCCTAACTGCCACTCAACGAGGCAAACTGTTATATCGACTGGCCGATCTCATTGCTGAAAACGCCCCTAAACTGGCCGAACTTGAAACCCGTGATACGGGCAAAATCATCCGTGAAACCAGCGCCCAAATCGCTTATGTAGCCGACTACTTTCGCTACTATGCTGGCCTTGCCGATAAGATTGAAGGCGCCCATTTACCCATCGACAAGCCGGACATGGAGGTGTGGTTACGCCGTGAACCCCTTGGCGTAGTAGCTGGCGTGGTACCCTGGAACTCGCAATTATTTTTAACTGCGGTAAAACTTGGGCCGGCCTTAGCTGCCGGATGCACCATGGTACTCAAGGCCTCAGAAGAAGGCCCTGCCCCGTTGCTTGAATTTGCGCGTATCTTTGCTCAAGCGGGCTTCCCTAAAGGCGTGTTAAACGTCATTACTGGTTTCGGCCCAGAATGCGGCGCCGTTCTAACCAGCCACCCCAAGGTGGCTCACGTCGCCTTTACCGGCGGCCCTGAGTCAGCCCGTCACATAGTGCGCAACAGTGCCGAAAATCTGGCTTCGACCTCCTTGGAATTAGGTGGCAAATCCCCCTTTATTGTGTTTGCCGATGCGGATTTGGAAAGTGCGGTGAATGCGCAGGTCTCCGGCATCTTTGCCGCCACGGGACAAAGCTGTGTGGCAGGATCCCGACTCATCATCGACCAACAGATCAAAGATGAATTTTTAACCCTGCTGGCAGCCAAGGCGGCTGCGGTGAAGATTGGCGACCCACAAGCCATGACAACAGAAGTTGGCCCTCTATGCACCTTGGCGCAACGCCAACGTGCCGAAGCCCTCATTAGCGAATCCCTACAACAGGGGGCAAAACTAATTTGGGGTGGCAGCACTATTGCTGGTGATGGCTTCTATTTTCCACCGACTATTTTGGACTGCAGTGATGTACCCCATGCCGCTAGCTTAGAAAATGAATTCTTCGGCCCGGTGTTATCCGTGGTTAGTTTTGCCACCGAAGCAGAGGCTCTAGCTTTAGCAAACGACACGCAGTTTGGTCTGGCTTCTGGCGTGTTTACCAAAGACCTTACCCGCGCCCATCGCATGATCCGTGGCATTCAAGCTGGTATTGTGTGGGTCAACACCTACCGTGCCGTCAGCCCCATTGCCCCCTTTGGTGGGCACGGTTTGTCTGGCCATGGGCGCGAAGGCGGTTTGCAGGCAGCACTGGACTATACCAAGGTGAAATCCGTCTGGTTACGCACCAGCGACGACCCCATCCCCGACCCCTTCGTCATGCGCTAGTATTGGGGTCAGACCCTTTAGGGTCTGACCCCAAAGTGCCAGGTGTGTTTACATTTGAACGGTAAAAACTCGCTATATCTTGCCCAATTGTATGATTCACACACAAGCTATCAAACTTGTCGAAATAGAACTGCCTGTCTTGGTCTTGCAGATCATCACAGTGCTGATTAAACAAGTCACTAATATAGGTATCAGAGAACTCTGGGTGTGATTGATAGCTAATGGCTTTATTGGCATAAACGATCGCGGCACCGGGACAATGCTCACTAGAGGCGGTAACCGTGAGTTCAACCGGTGGCAATTCTACTACCTGTTGACCATGCCAGGCAGCAACCTGATTAAGGTGGCCGTCGATACTCTTATACTCTATGACTCCCGTTTGATACACAGTATTGGCCGTTGCTACTCTACCACCCAGGGCGGCAGCAATGGCTTGATGGCCAAAACACACGCCAACCAAGGGTTTCTTGCCATAGATGCCGCGAATCCAGTCAAGCAAAGGCTCAACCCATGGTAGGCCGTCCTCCAGGTTATGGGCTGATCCAGTTATCAAATAGCCATCGCAGTCATCGTCTGCCTCTGGCAATAGATTAGCCACCACGGCAAAGGTTTTACACTCAAACCCTAGAGGTTCCAGCAACTCACGAAATTGCTGGTCATAATAACCGTGTTTATTAGCAATATTGGGGTGAGCCAAGCCACACAACAGAATGCCAATTTTCATTGTTAATCCTTGATTCGCATGGGCATTGCATCAATGCCATTAACAAAATTGGACTTAATGTAGACGGGTTCACCTGTTGTCTCAATACTAAAATTACGTTTCACCATCTCATCCAGCAAAATACGCAATTCCAAGCGCGCTAAGAAAGCCCCTAGGCAGGTATGAATGCCACCGCCACCAAAGGCTTCATGGTTAGATGCTTTACGATCAGCGCGGAAACTATGGGGATCGTCAAACGCCTCTTCATCATGATTACCTGCAGCAAACCAAGTTATGATCTTGTCGCCCTTCTTGATTTGCGTACCCGCCAGTTCGGTATCCTTGGTAGCCGTCCGGCGCATGTAGATGACCGGCGACGCAACACGTAATACCTCATCAATGGCACTGGGGATTAAACCAGGATCAGCCGCTACCTTGGCAAATTCCGCTGGATTAAGTGACCATTGCAAAGCCAGATGCGACATGGCAGTACGCGTGGTTTCATTGCCAGCAAACACCAGGGCCTGGAAGTTGTTGCGATAATCCAAATCATTTAGTTCTGCACCCGTCTCCAGTTTGCCAGTCGCCAAGATGGTGGCTAAATCTTCCCGAGGGTTAGCGCGACGATCGGCACGAATCTTTTCACCATATTCAAATAAAGCATGAGCGGCAGGGCTATTAAACGGCAGCAAACGCAATTCGGTGGTATTACCATAGGCATCGGCAGGCAAATCCCCAACTGTTATACCAATGACCAGGTGATCAGTTAATTCGATAATAAAGGGGATATCTTCTTCAGGTAAACCAATCAAACGACACAAGACTTCAATGGGGATGGGTTTGGCAACCAGTTTTAACCAGTCGCCTTCACCGGCTGCCACAAATGCATCAAGATGTTTGTTCACCACTTCGCGAATCATGGCTTCACACTCTTTTACCTTACGCGGGGTAAAAAACGGCGCCAGCATTTTGCGTATAGCCATGTGTTTAGGTGGGTCCGTCTCAATAATGGAGCGACGGTATTCCATGGCCTCTGCATCAATGTCCTCCATATGGGTGAACCCCACAGCAGAAGAAAAGGTTTCCGCATCGCGGGACACAGCTTGGATGTCCTTATGCCGAGTGACCGCCCAAAAGCCGCTACCATCTTCTTCATCAATCCAATAGAGGCCTGGCTGCTTACGTATCTCGGCAAAAGACTCCAGCGGCAAACCTTGATCAAACAGATCATAATCGGCCAAATTGGTATTTACACTATTCATGGTATTAACTCCTAGGTTAATTATTGTTCTATTTCGATATCCATAGTCGGCGCACAACTACACAACAACACATGGCCTGGGGGGATATCGTCAATGGTTTCTTGGAAATATTCGACTTCACCACTTACTAACTTGGTAGCACAGGTGCCACAGGTGCCAAAGCGGCAACTGTGGTTGGGAAAAACATTATTTTCTTCAGCAAAATCCAACAGATTTTCTAACTCTGGATCCCAAGTGTAGGTTGCACCAGTTTGGGTAAAGCTCACCTTAGGTTGCTGTTTGGTAGAGCGAACAGCTTGGTTACCACCTACGGGCTTGGCTTTTACCAGTGTTGCCGGACCAAAGAACTCGTAATTGATGCTCTCATCAGCGACGCCCAATTCCACCAAGATGTCATAAGCAGCTTGCATAAAGCCCTTTGGTCCACATAGATAAAATTCATAATTATCCAAGGGCAATAAGGCTTGCATAAGGGTTTTATTCACTAAACCTGAGGAATCATAATGCTGCCCCTTTATGTCCTTAGGCAAAGGCTCGCGGTAAAGGATATGCTTGTGTATATTGTCTGCCTGTGCCACCAGAGCGTTAACCTCGTCAGCATAAGCATGCTGATCACCATTTTCACAAGCGTGTACAAACCAGGTAGGTCGGCTAGCCTGACGTGACAAATAATGCAACATAGATAACACGGGGGTAATGCCCACACCGCCACTCATTAACACCACAGGCCGGCTGCTTTCACGGTCTAACTGGAAGCCACCAGACGCCCCCCAAGCAGAGATGGTATCCCCTACTGTAAGATGATCATGCAGCCAGTTAGAGCCCTGTCCTATTGGCGCATCAGGTTGATCTTTAGGTGCCGCTTCGCGCTTGACGGTAATACGATAGCTTAGGCCATCGCCAAAGGAGATACTGTATTCCCGTCTGAGGCCCAAAGCAGGCAGATCCACCACCAGGTATTGCCCAGGCACAAAAGAACAGATGGCGCCATTGCTAGGTTTTAAGACAAATGAAACTATGTCTTCTGTGACCTGCTGACGCTCGGTAACCAAGTACTCTCGTTTATCCATCAGATGTCCCTTGTGAACTTTGTATACTGTATACAAAGAATGTTAAAAATAATCCCCTACACCACTATGGTAAGTAAGGGATGAAGATGGCTTACAGATTTTTAGCGTAACGCTCAAATTCAACAGGTGTTACTTGATTAGCCACGAACTCCAATTCACGTTCGGCCTGTTGAGTCAGGATAGTTAGCCGATCTTCACCCAATACCATGTTAACCAACTCACTGCCATTAGCAGCAGCAACAGCGGCTTCTAAACTAGTGGGTAGCATATCCGCATCTTCAACGGCATAACCGTCCGTTAAACAGGGCTCTGTTGGTTGCAATCCTTGCTCAATACCATCAAGGCCTGCGGCAATGTCACAGGCCAGCAGGTAATAGGGGTTGCATTCTGCCGAAGCATCACGTTTCTCAACTCTGACGGCACTGTCATGGCCCTGAATAACGCGCAAACCAACGGTACGATTGTCGTACCCCCAAGTGTTATTGGTGGGCGAAAAGGTATAGGGCTGACGGCGGCGATAGGCATTGGGCGTGGTAGAGCCAATCAGACTCATTTCAGCCATGTGCTTCTGCATACCCGCCAGGAAGCTCAAGCCCATGGCGTTGATCTTGCCATTATCAGCAAAGGCATTTTTACCATCCTTCCAGATAGAATAGTGAGTATGAAAGCCACTACCAGACTGGTCGATAAACGGCTTAGCCATAAAGGTGGCCAAATAACCATGTTTGTGAGCCAGCTGTTGCACCAGGGAACGGAACATAATGATCTGGTCAGCCGATTTCAAAGCCTCATCGTAACGGATATTTACTTCTACCTGACCGGGTGCATATTCTGGATTGGACTGTTCAATGGCAATGCCCATTTCATTAATTTGCTGACGAATAGGTCCCAATACGTGTTCTAATTCTGCGGCCCGGGACATGGTGTAGACGGAGATACCCTGATCTTTTGGCTGCATGGTTTCTGGGTCCAGCAGATAGAATTCCAATTCGGTACCCGTTTGGATTTCCAAGCCCATGGCTTTGGCGCGTTCAAGCTGGGCAATGAGGGTACCACGTGGATCAATTGGAATAGGTGCACCTGCTTCATCAATAGCTCCGCCCAAACAGAAAGCCACCCCTTCCTCCCAAGGAATAGCCGTTGGTTGGGTAACGGGCTTCATAAGCATATCTGGGTAACCATTATCCATGTTGACATAGGGGGTGTCCCAAACATCAGAAGTCATATCCATAGCCAATAGAGCAATAGAAAGCGCATTACCAGAGGCGCACACATTTTCCCAATGGGTGGCTGGAATACGCTTACCTCGCATAATGCCATTAATGTCTCCCATGCCCATGGCGACCGTATGCGTACCTTTCGGTAGCGAAGCAAAATTTGACATAGATCTCTCTCGTTGTTGTTTTAATTGAATTCATTGTATACAGTATACAATAGATGTATCAAGGGGCTTAGGCACACTTTTTAAGTCTTATTGGCCCAAATAAGCATTTTTTAACCATGAGAAAAATCGTTATAATTCGTGGATTAACTTTTATTAAATTGACCTATGGCACCTTAACTATGGCCCTAAAACCGATAACTATTGCTCGTCCTCGCTTAGCCGACGAAGCCTATGCGCAAATTATGCAAGCCATTATCGAAGGCCATATTGGTCGCGAAGAACGCATCGTGCAGGAAAAACTAGCCGACCAGCTAGGCATTAGCCGAACGCCAATCAGAGAAGCCCTATTTCGCTTATTACAAGAAGGCGTATTAGAAGAAGCCGGCCGCGGCGGTTTTAAGGTACGAGAATTAAGCGACAAAGAAATCCATGACATCTATGGTTCGCGCTGTGCCGTAGAAGGCTATAGTGCCCGATTATTGGCCACCCAAGCCACAGAGGCGCAGATAAGCAAGCTCAAAGCCACCATTACCCTGGCAGAAGCAGAGGCATTAGCATCCCCTTCTGTGGCATCCTATTTCAAAGCCAACAATGTCATTCATCGGGCTTTCGTGGAAGCCACAGGCAACAACTATCTGTTGGAACTATTTGACAACATCTGGAACAGGGGCTCCTCCTACACCATGTTTGCGGCCATAGAAAACGTCGACTTATCCAATTCCCTGGGGGATCACTTGGCTCTGCTTGAGGCCATCCTAACAGGTGATGGTAATCAGGCAGCCGAGAAAATGATTGCCCACATTAACGATGGACACCAACTGCAACTAGCCGGCAGTCACAGCTAAATCAAAACTCACTTGCCTTGAGATTTGTTCGATATTGCCAAGTAATTGATTAGCCCTTTGTTCACCGAGCAATACTTGAGCCTTGTGCAATAATTTAGTTTGCATCTGGGCCACCGACAGCGGCACACCACAATCGTAACTAGCCTGCAGTTGACGCCCATTGTCTAGCTCCACAACAACCACAGCCTGGGTGTCAGTTAAACTTTCTATACCTTGCACATGGACCTTAGAGAGACAGCTGCGCAGCTCAGGGCGGGTGTGTAACTCATCAGTAAAGGCCTGTGGATCAGCAGTATTAAGGTTATTTAGCTGCATGGCAATCACCATGGCATAGCTAAATTTGGCCTGCAGCCCACTGCTTGGCTGTGGGTTATTGCATACCTTTAACCAACGCGGGTGTACCTGCACATGAATGGCGTTTACCTGATTTGCCTGATAGGTGTGTTGAGCATTAATCAAGGCCAAGGCTTCAAGGCTAGCATGGGTTCCATGACAACAGGCATGCAATTTATGACTAATGTAATCAAATCGATAACTGTCACCTAGGCCAGCTAGGGCCTGGGCATTGCTTTCCCCATGATGATTAAAGCTAAAGCCATAATCACCTTGCAGACCCTCGTCAATAGAATCCATACCAAAATAGACTAGTTGCGCCACCTCAACGCCATTGGCGGCGGCCATGCCAGCGTTATAAGGCTTGCCCATGGTGCCAAATTGGTTTTTTAAACCACTGGCTCTCGAAGACAGCAGGCCAAACATGTGCAGGCATTGTTGTTTGTCCAAAGCCAATAACTTGGCAGCAGCGGCTGCCGCGCCAAAGCTACCAGAGGTGGCCGTTTGATGAAAACCAGCTTCATAATGGCTACGCCCCATATAGGCGCCTACTCGGCAAGCCACCTCAACGCCAATTTGCGCCGCCAGCAAGAACTGCTTGCCTGTCACGCCTAGTTGTTCTGCAAGAGCAATAGCAGCGGGCATCACGGCCACACTGGTATGGCCAATATAATCAAAATGCGTGTCGTCGTAATCTAGGGCGTGGGCGCAGGCGCCATTCACCAGGGCTGCTGACCGAGCGGGCAGACGCTGTTGCTGGCCAAACACTCTGGCAGCAGGCATGCCACCTTGTTGATTAAGCATTTGCCTAATGACAGTGGCAACCGGTTGGTTTTCACCGGCGATAGCACAGGCACAATAATCAAACAAAGAGCAACGCACCACAGCGAGGCTATTTCTTGGTAACTGCTCATAGGTCGTATCAACAATAAAATCAGCTAGCTGTGCTTCTACAGACATAGTGCATCAACCTAACACAAATGGATCGCGTGTCGCTCCGCTTAACTCAACCCAGGTGGTTCGGGTTTCTAAAAAGGCCTCCATGGCCATCAAACCATTGTCTTTACCATAGCCTGACTGTTTAAAGCCACCAAATGGCACAGCATAGCTGACGGCTCGATAGGTATTAATCCACACGGTACCCACTCGTAATTGTTTGGCTAAACTATGGGCACGCTGAATATCTTTGGTCCAAATACCCGCTGCCAAGCCAAATTCAGAGTCATTGGCTAAAGCCGTGATATCGTCATCGTTAGTAAATTTCATAATGGCCAATACCGGACCAAATACTTCTTCCTGTACTATGCTTGTTTGGTTGGTAACATTGGAGAGGATCGTTGGGCGAATAAAACGGCCGCCTAGCTCGGCATCTAAACAGCCGCCAGCTTCAACCACAGCCCCCTCTGCCTTGGCTTTTTCAATCATGCCAAGTATTCGCTCACGCTGTGCATCCGATGCCACAGGCCCCATTTCTGTGGCCAGTTCAGCTGGGTTACCCATGACAATTTCATTGGCCCGCTTTACCAGCCTTGCTACTACCTCATCATAGATGGAATGATGCACATAAGCACGCGATCCTGCCACACAAGTCTGGCCACCGGCGGCAAAAATACCAGCCAGCAAACCATTAACAGCAGCGTCTTTATCGGCATCGGCAAACACTATCTGGGGAGACTTACCGCCAAGTTCCAACACCGTGGGAATCAGGTTCTGCGCTGCGGCAGTGGCAATATGGCGCGCCGTTGGGCCACCACCGGTAAAGGTGATCTTATCCAACCCCTTGTGACTGCTTAAGCGACTGCCCACCTCGACACCACCCGTCACCACGTTGATAACACCCGCTGGAACACCTGCCTGAGCGGCAATGTCTGCCAACAGCAGTGCCGTAACAGGGGTTATATCGGATGGTTTCACTACCACGGTACAGCCGGCAGCCAATAAAGGCGCCAGCTTCCAGGTGAGCAGCATGAGGGGCGAATTCCAGGGTACGATCGCCCCGACCACTCCCTTAGGTACTTTTTCCGTATAGATGAGAAAATTAGCATTGGGCGAAGGCAGGACTTCGCCACCTATTTTGTCAGCCATGCCAGCAAAAAAATCATAATAACTTTGCAGGCCCTTGGCCTGGGCAGCGGTTTCGCGAATAATTTTGCCGTTATCGCGGGACTCCAGCACGCCCAGATGCTCGGCATTTTCCGTCAACAGGGCGCCAAGTTTACGCATAATAGTGGCACGTTCATGGCCAGCCATATGCGGCCATGGGCCATGATCAAATGCCTGCCTAGCTGCAGCTACTGCGGCATCCACCGCTGCCGGGCTATCCGGCACACGGGCCCAAACCTCGCCACTAAATGGATTACTCGTTGTTAACCAACGATCATCATCGGGCATGACTTCGACATTGTTGATACGATTGCCATAGGTTTGCATACCTTAATCCCCTTATCGTTAAATAGTTAACACCAGGCGCGCATCCACCTGTCCTGCGCGTAAGCGGTCGTGAGCTTGCTGCGCTTGCTCCAGCGGTAGTGTTTCTACCGGTACTAGAATATCTTCGCGCCCGGCTAAATCTAACAGCTCTACCATCTGCTGTGGACTACCCCAGACTGAGGTTTGGAAAATGGCCTCGTGGGGCACCTTACCAAAGCCGAAGGGGACATCTCCGCCAAATAGACCAACTACAACGACACGCCCGCCCTTGCAGATATGATCGCGGCCCGTGGTCAAGGTGGGCCCCGCACCGACAAAATCAACGATAAAGTCGTACTTACCTTCTACCTGGTCTGGCCCTAAGGCATGATGGGCACCGCGGGCTAATGCCTGTTGACGCTTATTGGCATCCAGATCAACCACCGTCACTTCAGCGTCACTTAACAAGCGTAGATAACGGATGGCATATTGGCCCAAGCCACCAGCCCCAATGACCATGGCTCTTGCCCCCTTTTGGCGGGCTTCAGGTAAACCATGACACACGGCTCGATAGGCAGTTAAGCCACCACAAGCAAGGGGGGCCACCTTAACCGGATCTAGGTCACCTAAGGGTGCCAAATAATCCCTATGCGGCACAACTAGCTGTTCTGCATAGCCGCCATCCACTACCAAACCAGCTTCCGTTGCATTAGAGCAAATCTGCTGCTGGCCCTTGGCACACTCAGGGCATGCGCCACAACCCCACGGGGCAAACACCATCACCGGTCCCAACTTATTATGCTCGCCAACGACTTCATGACCTAAAATAATGGGGGTCTGATCACCATAATCGCCATCCACCACATGTAGGTCAGAATGACACACACCGCAGGCGCTCACTTGGATAATTTCCTCTGTACCATTGGCCACCGGATCCGGGCGCTCAACCACTTCTAATTGTGAACCAACACTTGGTAATACCACTGCTTTCATTATTGAATACTCTTTTGTGTCTAGCTATAAACGTTAATCTTGATGACCAAAATAGGCTTGCGTTAATTTGGCGTCATGGCGTAATTCATCCACCGTACCGGAAACCATGACCTTGCCAGATTCCAGCACATAGATACGCTCGGCCAAGGTCAGAGCAAACTGGGCATTTTGCTCGGTTATTAATATGGTCAAACCATATTCATCACGCATACGCCGCAAGGCTGCAGCTATTTCGGCACATAATTTGGGCGCCAAGCCAATGGTGGGTTCATCCACCATTAACAAACGAGGATTGGTCATCATGGCACGCCCCAAAGACACCATCTGACGTTCACCACCTGACATATTGCTAGTCTCTTGGGTACGGCGCTCGGCTAAACGGGGAAACAAGGCGTAGACCTGTTGTAAATTGCTCTCAATGGTGTCTCTGGCGGTATAGGCACCGACCATCAAATTGTCATACACCGATAGATAAGGAAACAGATTAAATCGCTCTGAACCGTAGCCAATACCTGCATTAACAATATCTGCAGATGACTTTTGGCTAATTTCTTGGCCGGCATAAACCATGGAACCCGTGGTGTTAGTCAGCCCCATTATGCTATCAAGCATGGTCGACTTGCCGGCCCCATTGGCGCCGATAACTGCCACAATTTCGCCTTCATTGACTTCGATATCAACACCATGCAGGGCTTGGGCCTTGCCGTAAAAGGCCGATAAATTGGCTAGTTTTAATAATGCCACTACACCTCTCCCAGATAAGATGACAATACCGCTGGATTGGCCATAACCTGGTCAAAACTACCGCGCGCGATTTCTGCCCCCTGGTTAATGGCTATGGCTGTATCCACCAAGGGCTTAAGCGCTGGCAAATCATGACTAACCATCAGGAAGGTCATACCATCAGCACGCATTTTCAGGATCAGCTCGGAAATTTGACTCACTTCTGCCGCAGTAAGGCCTGCGAAAACTTCATCCAACAACATAATTTTTGGCTTGCATGCCATGCTGCGCGCCATTTCCAATTTACGCAGGTCGCCCATCGACAGTTCAGCTGGGGTGCGTTCATAATCAGCCTCCGCCAGACCTACCTTGTGGGCTAATTGACGTTCATATTCAAGATCAGGGCGCTGTCTTAACATGTCCCATATACTATTGGGCATGTGGCCTATACGGATATTCTCCAGCACGGTTAATTCTGCAAAGGGACGCGGCACCTGGTAGGTTCTAGCAATCTGCCGTTTAATCCGGGCTGCCGGTTTTAACCTACTGATTTCTTCACTATATAAATGAATGCTGCCGGCACTCTGCTGCAATTCACCCATAATTTGCGAGAAGATAGTGGTTTTGCCAGCGCCATTAGGCCCTAACAAGGTCATAGACTCACCTTCATGCAGAGTAAAGGAAACATCATTGGTTGCCACCAGAGCACCAAATCGTTTCACCAAATTACGAACTTCTAGCACAGGTTTCATGCCGCACCTCCACGCCACCGTTGGTACAGCTTTTCTAGTAGGTTATAGATACCCTTTGGCTGGTACATATACAGCAACAAGGCGATGGCACCGTAAATAAAGTAACGGCCGGCACCGGGTAAATAGGGGCGTAAAAACTCTAATAAGAAGGTTAAGAAGAAGGCACCGATAATGGGCCCTATTATGGTGCCAGAACCACCTAACAAAACCGCCACAATGATGGTAAATAAAAAATTAATATCAAACAGGGTCCGCGGTGCAATAGCGCCTACATAGTGAGCATAAAAAGCACCGCCTAAGCCGGCAATAAAGGCACTGAGCATAAAGGCCGCAAGCTTCAGTTTAGTGGTACTTTTGCCACTGCCTTCCAATGATTCTTCCTGCATACCTAGCGCACTAAGGGCGGTACCAAGTTGCGTGCGCATGATCAACCAGGCCGAAAAGGCCACGGCGAACATCAAACTCATGGACATGTAAAAGCCATTTTCGGCACCACGGGTTAAGGTTTTAATGCCAAAAATACCACGCGTGCCACCGGTTAAATCCGGCCTTACAACCTGTACTAACTGATAAGCCAGTTCCATAAAAGCCAAGGTTACCAGGGCAAAATAGCTGCCTTTAATACGCAGGGCCGGCAAAAATATCAACACGCTGCCAAGCATGGTAATCAGCACGGCTAAGGGAATGGAATACTCCACCGGCATGCCAAAGCGTTTGCTCATAATGGCCGTGGCGTAAACCCCAATACCGATGAGAAAAGGATGGCCAAAACTGATATAGCCAGTACGCCCTGACAAGACATCCCAGCTAATGGCAAAGATGGCTAGGAAGTTGGCAAAGATAAAAATACGCAAGGTGCCATTAGAGACAAAATTTGGCATGAGAAGCATGATTAAAAGGAAGGCACCCCATGCAACCAGGTGCTTTTTTTCGATCAATTTCATGCCAACTCCTCCCGGCCAAATAGGCCACGAGGACGAAATATTAAGAACAAAATAATCAGCAGCATGGTGAAGATACCACGCAACTCAGGAGCTATATAGCTCACTACTATGACTTCCAAAAAGCCAATAATATGGGCCACAATCAGCGTGCCGATAATGGAGCCAATACCACCCACAATAACGATGGCCACAGTGACGATAAGCGGCCCCACCCACATGAAGGGCGATAATTGCGTATAGCTAGCAAAAAACACCCCAGCCACGCCACCAAGCAGGCCAGAAATGCCCCAGGTGACCATGTTTATCCATTCACCGTTAATACCACAGATAGCCGCGCCTTTTGGGTCTTGCGATACAGCCAGCATAGCGCGACCAGTATGACTTTGACGGACAAAGATAAACACCGCAATGATTAACACCCAGCTTAGGCCGGTGGCTAATATATTACTCCAAGGTGCCGTTACGCCTTCTAGGCGCACAATACCCGGCACGAGAGAATGTAGAATTTTAGTACTTTCACCAAACACTAGAATAATGGCTGACTGAATAACGATGGCCAAAATCAAAGTAGCGATTTCAATAGCAACATGATTGCCTTTGAGGGGTTTGGCTATAAAACGGTACTTAAGTAAGCCGGCTAAACAACCCACGGCAGCGGCCAAAATCAGGCCTATGCCCTTTGGCAAACCCAATTGCTGGGAAATATAAAAATACACATAGCCGCCGATCATGAGGTAAGCCCCATAGGCTAAATTAAGCACCCTACCGACACTAAAAATGAGGGTAAAGCCAATGGCAATAAGGGCATATAAACCACTGAGCAACATCCCTTGGATAATAATCTGGGTCATCGCAGATTCCTGAACAAAAGCATATGAGGGTAAGCTAAACGGGCGGCTCCTTGCCGCCCGTGTCATTGCTACTAGGTGATACTATTACTTTGCTGGCACCCAGCTTGGCAACACAAACTCACCATTGGCATATTTTTCCGGGTAAACCACGTAAGGCTTGCCATCTTCATGCCACTGCACAACCACCATAGAAGGCGCACCATCATCGAATGGTTCACTTAGATCAAAGCGAATATTATGGGGATAGGTACGACCCGTTACCGGTTCAATTTCATCATGCTGCCACCAGCCATAACGCAACCACAGCTCACCATCTTTCATGAGTTTGAGGTCTTGTTTTTCCATGGCTGCAGACCAGCCATCACCAAAACCACCGACTTCTCCAGCTGCCGCTAGGGCTTGTTTTAACCCATGATAGACATTGAAGCCATTAAAGTGCGGCATCACTGGGCGACTGGTATAGCGAGATTGATAGGTGGCAACAAATTCAGCCGAAACAGGGTCCAGATCAAGGCCCACAGCAGGGATAGGTGACAAGGTAGAAATACCTGCACCAGCGCCACCAGTATCAGTCCAATATTCATGACCTAAGGCCGCCACGTTGACCCCGGTCATGGCCAAGGGTACTTGCAGCTTCACATATTGGGCTGACAAGCCAGCGGCGTTAACCGTACTTATTTGGTAAATAAAATCGGCACCACTTTGCTCTGCTTTAGAAAATAACGGGGCAAAATCGTTGGTGGTGATATCGTACTTAATCACTTCTTTCACTTCGATGCCTGCCACTGGTGCAAGGGCCTCGGTGACCAGACCGGTAATGGCCTCACCAAAGGCCGTATCCTCGGCCAAAATCACCACCGATTCAAAGCCCATCTTGGCCTTAAGTACGTCAGCGCCAAAGTTGATATACAAGGTGGCCAAAGCTTCATCGGAAGCGACGTTCATGAAGTAGTTTTTCATGCCTTCTGGATCGTCTTTAACCATGTCGATGATACCAACATAAGAAGCCCAGGTATCCAAGGTTGGGATTTGATATTCAAGGAATCGTGGCATCCAGGCTAAAGACACATCATCAATGGAGCTGGATACAATGAAGTCCACTTCTGCTGATTCAGCCAAAAATTCATACGCTTTAATACCCTCGGTAGGGTCTTCTCGGGTATCGGCTGTTACCAGCTCTACTTGCTGGCCATTGACACCACCTGTGTTGTTGATTTCGTCAATAGCAATTTCTGCAGCGCGTAAGCCGCTCAAGCCAGAATCCGAGGACATGGAACCAATAAAGCCAACTTTAATCGGCTCAGCTGCCAGACTGGCCATGCTTATTGCGGATATAGCCACACCGCTCACCACTGGTTTCAACCAAGATTTAATAGTCATTGTTGTTATTCTCCTGTGTATTTTTTTAGCAATAACACGGTTTAGCATTTGCAATTAACCATGTATCCATCGCCTATTACATATTCAGTATACTGTATACACTGATATACCAATACAAAATAGCACAACCAGCAAGACTGTCAATTTAAGAAAATTTAACTGTAAGCCGCAATTTGGCTTAAGCGGGTGGGATTTGAAGAAATTTTAGTTAATTAGAATAGAGGGGTGAGGACATTTCCCCACCCCCTTAAAAGACACTAGTCGTTCAGTTGATTAAGCAGATCCGCTAACTGAATATTCGCTTGCGAATCGACAAATACCCGCTGTTCCATATCCACGGCCTCATAAAAGCTTGGAATAGACATAGAGCCCTTCACATCCATGGCAAAAAAGGGTGCCGAAGCCACCGCAGCACCTAAAACATTGGCTGCGCCACTTGGGCCAGGTGACGTGGCCAACAACAGGGTAGGTTTGTTTTGATAAAACTGCATGTCATGACGACTGGTCCAATCAAACAGGTTTTTATACACCGCTGGGTAATAACCATTGTGCTCTGGCAAACCAATTATCAAAGCATCGGCGGCACCAATTTTATGGTAAAACTCTACCGCCTTGTCTGGAATACCAGATTCGCCCTCCCTTGTTTGGGTATACAAGGGCAATTCATAGTCATTCATATCTAACGTGTCCACTTGCACAGAGCCATCGTGCTGATTCTGTAGCTGTGCTACCGCCATATTAACCAGATGACCATTAATGGATTCTGCGTTACTGCTAGTGCTAAATGCGAGTACTCTCATGAGAACTTCTCTCTTTGTTGGGTTAATGTAGGG
>JAERSU010000065.1 GCA_016845445.1 Oceanospirillaceae bacterium
CATGGTGAAGCACAGCGCACAATGCCTTGGCCGAGCTGGTTTTGCACCTTGATTTCCAAACGCGTTGCAGGCGTATCGCCATGCACCTGACGCTGGCCTAGCAAGGACTGCAATTCCTGCAGTTTGGTACCCTGAGCATACTCCGTAGGCACGGCAATTTGCAGCCCCTGGGCAAACACCGTACGGGCTTGTGGCATGGTAAGAATTTCCCGCGCGCTCACCTTTAGGCCACCGGAATAATCGTCTTCGCCAACCTCACCTTTGACAATCAACAGGCGATCGTTCTGGATGATATCTCGATAGCGCTCGTAGCTGTCACCAAACAAAGCCACTTCGATACGCGCACGACGATCATCCAGAGTTAAAAAAGCAATGGTCTTGCCGCGCTTGGTTTTCATGGTGCGGTGAGCAACCACCATACCGGCAAGCCACTGGTCTTCACGCTTGGGTAACAGCTGATCTAACCAGCAACGCATAAATTTGGCAAGTTCGGCATCATAGTCGTCAATTGGATGACCAGTAACATACAAGCCGAGGGTGTCTTTTTCGCCCTTTAAACGCTGTTTTAGGTTTAATGGCCTGGCATAGTCATAGCGTTCATAGGGGTCGGCACCCACTTCGTCCACCGGCGCCGGGCCCGCCACTTCGCCAAATAAATCCATCATGCCGGCATCGGCATTACGTTCACTCTGGTCTGCTGCCTGCACCGCATCAGGGATGGCCGCATAGAGTACCGCTCGCTCTTTGGAGTCGATCAGTTGATCCAAGGCACCACTTGCTACCAGGGCTTCCAGGACACGTTTATTGATCTTCTTACTACCCACACGTTGGCAGAAGTCAAACAGGTCTACAAATGGACCACCGGCTTCGCGAGCGGCAATAATGGCGGCTACGGGGCCTTCGCCAACGCCTTTAACGGCACCCAAACCATAGACCACTTCGCCAGCATCGTTAACGGTGAACTTATAATGACTAAAATTCACATCCGGTAGATTCAGCGGCAGTTCCATGCGGCGGCATTCTTCCACCAGGATCACCACCTTCTCGATATTCTGCATATCGGCAGACAAGACCGCCGCCATAAATTCAGCTGGATAATGATGCTTGAGCCAAGCGGTCTGATAGGACACCAAGGCATAAGCTGCCGAGTGCGACTTATTAAAGCCGTAACCAGCAAACTTTTCCACCAGGTCAAAAATATTTCCTGCTAGGTCTTCATCGATACCATTGTTGATACTGCCAGAAATAAAACCATCCCGTTGTTTGGCCATCTCTTCTGGCTTTTTCTTACCCATGGCACGGCGCAACATGTCGGCACCACCAAGGGTATAATCCGCCATCACCTGTGGTATCTGCATAACCTGTTCCTGATACAGGATAATACCGTAGGTGGGCTCCAAAATAGGTTGCAAAGACTCCAGCTGGTAGTCTTCATGGGGCCAAGCTAACTTGGCACGACCGTGTTTACGGTTGATAAAGTCATCCACCATGCCCGATTGCAGAGGGCCAGGACGGAACAGCGCCACAAGGGCGATAATATCTTCAAAGGTACTCGGCAATAGACGCTTAATTAGGTCTTTCATGCCACGGGATTCAAGCTGGAACACACCGGTGGTTTCTGCCCGTTGTAACAAGCCATAAACGGCCTTGTCTTCCAGATCAATCTCTTCAATCACCACCGGCGCTTCGCCAGCGGCTTGGCGCCGCGCATTTATCATGTCCATGGCCCAATCGACAATGGTAAGAGTGCGCAAGCCCAAGAAGTCAAATTTAACTAAACCTGCGTCTTCCACGTCGCCCTTGTCGTATTGGGTTACCAGACCGCTACCGTCTTCATCACAATACAGGGGGGAAAAATCCGTTAACTTGGTAGGCGCGATAACCACGCCACCAGCGTGCTTGCCGACGTTACGTGTTAGACCTTCAAGCTGGAACGCCATGTCCATGATTTCTTGCACTTCCTCATCGTCATCAATGAAGTTGCGCAAAGCTTCTTCCTGCTCTAAGGCTTTAGTCAGGGTCATGCCTGGCTCAAAGGGGATCAACTTAGATAGCTTGTCGGCCAAACCAAATGACTTACCCTGTACGCGAGCTACGTCACGCACCACCGCTTTAGCGGCCATGGTACCAAAGGTGATAATTTGCGATACCGCATCCTTACCATAGGTTTGCGCCACATACTCGATCACCCGATCACGGTTATCCATGCAAAAGTCGATATCAAAATCGGGCATGGAGACACGTTCTGGGTTAAGGAAACGTTCAAACAGCAGGTCATATTTAAGCGGATCAAGATCGGTAATCAATAGCACATAGGCGACTAGGGAACCGGCGCCAGAGCCACGCCCAGGGCCAACCGGAATATCGTTGTCTTTCGCCCATTGAATAAAGTCCATGACGATGAGGAAATAACCGGGGAAGCCCATTTGAATGATAATATCCAATTCAAATTCCAGACGGTCTACAAATTCCTGCCTTTTACTGTCATAGTCTGGGTCATCCTTGGGCAGAATGGTCTTAAGGCGTTCTTCCAAGCCGTCATAGGACAACTTACGGAAAAACTCATCCATGGTCATGCCGTCCGGCACGGGGAAGTTAGGCAGATAGCACTCGCCCAGTTCAATATCTAGGTTACAACGCTTAGCGATTTCTACGCTATTGGCTAAGGCCGAGGGAATATCAGCAAACAGGGCCTGCATTTCCTCAGTGGAACGCAGATATTGCTGTGCTGAATAGGTTTTACTGCGCCGAGGGTCATCTAAGGTGACACCCTGGTTGATACATACTCGGGTTTCGTGGGCTTCAAATTCATCGGCACTTAAAAACATAATGTCATTGGTAGCGACCACAGGAACCTGCATGGCTTTGGCCAGCTCGACGGTCATGGCAACACAACGTTCATCATCCGCACGACCGGTGCGCTGCAGCTCCAGGTAGAAGCGATCGCCAAACAAGTCGAGCCATTCCTGCACCACTGGCTTGGCTTCTTGCAAGCCTCGCACTAGCAACATGCGCCCCACTTCGCCGTAGTTAGCCCCAGATAGCGCAATTAGGCCTGCTTGACGTTCCTTCACCCATTGGCGCTGAATAATGGCCTTGCCATCAGACTGACCATGCTGGAAGCCCTGAGACACAATTTCCGTTAGATTTTTGTAGCCCACAGGGTTCATAGCCAATAGGGTCATACGAGACACAGGCAGGTCGGTGCCCTCAGGTGGGGCAAGGTAGATGTCACAGCCGCAAATGGGCTTGATGCCAGCGCCTTGAGCAGCCTTATAGAACTTGATCATGCCACACATGTTGGACTGATCTGTTAAAGCTATAGCAGGCATTTGTTCTGCCTGCAGGGTTTTCATCAAAGGTTTGATACGCACCAAACTATCACTCAGAGAAAACTCTGAGTGCATGCGTAGGTGAACAAATTCAACAGCACTCATGCTTGTGATTCCAAAATTCTTCGTACCGGCCCAAAGCTTGTGCGGTGTTGATCACACACACCATGCTCGGCGATGGCCGCTAAATGTTGTTTGGTTGGATATCCCTTATGTTTATCCAAACCGTAATGG
>JAERSU010000066.1 GCA_016845445.1 Oceanospirillaceae bacterium
TCATTGGCTTCATTTATAGCACCTTGTAAGGTGGCCAAATGCTGGTTCACTATGGTCGCCATTTCGCCAATTTCATCTTTACTATCCGTGTTGTCACTGCGAATAGAGAAGTCACCCGTATCCCCTAGTTTGGAGAACAAGCCAGAGAGGGCAAGTATTGGCCGACTAATAGAGCGTGATATCACCCAAGCAAAACCGATAATCGCTAATAATCCGATTATCGCAACGACGCCCATAATGGTCATGAGGTTGTTAACCGGTGCAAAGGCTTCTGCTTCGTCTATTTCAGACATTAGGGCCCATTGAGTACCAAATACCTCCAAGGGGGTGTAGGCCGAAAGAACCGGGTTACCATTGTAGTCGATAACAATCTTGGAACCCGTTTCACCTGCTAGGGCAGCTTTGGTTGCATCAGAATCGACGTTACCAAGGTCTGGATTGGCAAAGGAACCAATTACCGAGTGATTGACAGGGTCAAGATAAGAATCTGAGCGCATTAGATTGTCTGGTCCAACCAGGTAGGATTCGCCGGACTCATCCATGCCATCGCGCTGTCCCATGATGGCGTTGACAGTGTCCAGTGGCAACTGCAGAGCTACCACGGCTTCGACTTCACCATCTTTGTTGATAATTGGCTCTGCCACAAAGCTTGCTGGTTCATTGTTACTTGGGGCGTAGGGGGCAAAATCTTCAAAGGTAATGTCTGTTGAATTAAGCGCGGCGCGGAATACCTTGCCCAAGCCTGAATCCGCATAGGGACCGTCAATGAGGTTGGTTTGGTAGTCAGCTTCTTTGGCGACGGTATAGAAAATATAGCCGTCTGGGTTAATCAAGAAGAGATCGTAGTAGCCGTACTTTTCAATGTAATCACTATAGAAGTCCTGCTTGTGGCCTTCGATGTGTGGTACGAAGGCTTCGGCCACATCAATCTCGGATAACAGTGCCCAATTTAGGGTTTCAAACTTAAATGGCGCATAGGCTGACAATACGGGGTTACCATTCTAGTCAATGATAACGGTACTCTTGGTGTTGCCGGCTAGGGCGTCTACCACAGCGTCGGTGGTGGCTCTGCCCGTTTCAGGATGACGGAAAGATTCCACCACAGAGTGGCCCACAGGGTCCAAATAAGAATCCGAACGCATTAGATGGTCTTCACCGACCAGATAGGTCTCGCCACTTTCGCCAAGACCTGCGCGTTCGCTCATGACACCGGTGATCTTGTCTAGTGGAATCTGGAATACCAGGTTACCCAGGCGCTTATCACCATTGTAAATGGGCGTGGAGATAAAGGAGGCCGGTGCGTTATAAGATGGGCTATAGAGTGCCATATCGGTAATGGCCACTTCACCATCGGCAAGGTCGTTACCTAAGCGCGCCGCTTCGGCAAAGCCAGTGTCAGCATAGGGGCCCTTGAACAGGTTGGTGGCGTAATCCAGTTCCTTAAACACTGAGTAGACCACATCACCGTCGTCGTTAACAAAGAAGATGTCATAGTAGCCAAACTCCGCCAAGAATTGACGTACTACTGGGTGGTATTCAGCGTGTAGTTCGCTGTAGTGTGAGCCGTCGCTAGCGGCATCCATCACTTCTTTACTGCCAAGGGGATTAGGGTTGTCTCTTATGTAGCGTGTTTGCAAGACCTTAGCGATGGGTTGGATATCCATCATGGTAGCTAGGTCAGCAGAGTGTTTATTCTGCTCGACAAACTGTGGATTAAATTCGTCTTCATAATAGGTTGCCATGCGACGCATATCGGCATTGGCTGCGCTTTCGGTCACACCCTTTTCAATATCGTGGAAGGCAATATCCATTTTTTCCATGCCATGGACAACCGCTTGGCTCTTGGCAAAGGTGAGAATCTGGCTTTTCACCACGTTGAGGTAGGCTTGCAGACCGTTGGCCTTGTTATCTCGTACCGCCTCTAGTTTGGACATGGCATCCTGTCGCAGGGTAGCAACGGTTTCTCTTAATACCTCCATGTCGTGCTGGGTCTTGGCTAGATAATCTTCCATCTGCGCCTTTTTGATCTCTCGTACGGCTTCCAGCTGGTTAAATGACTGGTCTTCCAATGCCGTACTGGCATTGTTAAGTGCCGTGATACCAAGAATAGAAAAGGGGATGATACCCACCAGCAAGAAGGCGCTGATAAGTTTTTTACCTAGGCTGAGGTTACCGAATTTCATATTGCCGCCACGTCTGTGCGTGATTTGGAATATGGTCGAAAGATATGCCCGGTACTCTGCGGCGCTGTGACAAATCGACCGCTACTCTCAATGGTTATAGTTTATTTTTAGGTATATCCTACGACTTTAGTATATCTGGTAGAAAAAGGAATGCTTTTCAATCGTTTGAGCTTCGGGCAGAATTAGCCAATCTTCGATTTTTTAACACTAGGCGGCAGTTTTTGGCCCAACTTTATTTTTATTATTCGTCCATGAATGCAGGTAAGTCCACAGCACTATTGCAGTCGGCATACAACTACAAAGAAATGGGCATGCATCCCCTATTAATGACTGCGGCTTTGGATGACCGTTATGGTGTTGGCAGTATCGCTTCGCGCATCGGTTTGTCGGAAACGGCGGATCTATTTAAGCATGATACCGACATGTTGGTGCATATTGCCGCAAGTCATAATGCCGAGCCGATCGATTGTGTATTGATTGATGAAAGCCAGTTCTTATCTCGTGAACAGGTATTAGCCCTAACCAAGGTGGTGGATCGATTCAACATCCCAGTACTTTGTTATGGCATCCGCACGGATTTTCAGGGTGAATTATTTCCTGGTAGCCAACATTTATTGGCCTGGGCTGACAAGCTGATTGAATTGAAAACAGTGTGTTGGTGCGGTCGTAAAGCGACCATGGTGGTGCGTAGAAATGATGCTGGTGAGGTGGTAGTACAAGGTGATCAGGTACAGATTGGCGGCAACGATACGTACCAATCCTTGTGTCGCAAACACTTTGCAGAATTTCATTGGCCTGATTAGAGGGTAAGTTTATGACCAAATTGGACGAGCAAATACTGGCCTTTATTGATAAAACCAACGCCTTTTATCCGCCAGATGCCGTGTCTGCCAGTGTGCAGCAGCAACGCCAATGGTATGACGAGCTATGTCGACAATTTAGTGCCGGTAGGCCTCAGGGGCTAACGGTGGAGGATAGCTTTGTGGTATCCGCTGATGGCCATGAAGTACCCATTAGAACCTATCGCGTCGCCTCGCAGGCGACGGCCAAGCAGGTGCTTTATGCCCATGGCGGTGGCTTTGTCGTGGGCCGTCTAGACAGCCATGATGATGTCTGTGCTGAACTAGCCCAACGTTGTCAGATCGATGTTGTGGCCCTAGATTATCGCTTGGCCCCCGAGTACCAATACCCTAAGGATCTGCAAGATCACCTGGCGGTGTTGGATTATCTGCTAGCTGAAGATCATCAGGTGGTGCTGGTGGGAGATAGTGCTGGCGGTACCTTGAGTGCCTGTGTGGCTAATCAACGACTTGAAGCTTGCGCCCAGCAGATACTCGGCCAGGTACTCATTTATCCCTCATTAGTGATTGGTAAAGAAACCCAGTCTATGATTGAACACGCTGATGCCCCCATGCTGACCCGCAAGGATATGGATTATTATTTGCCAATGCGCACAGCTGGCGCACCCTCGCCAACTAGTGATAGCGGTTTTGTCGCCATGGCTTGCGAAGATCTATCACGCTTACCGGCGACTCATTTGTTCCCCGCTGAAGTTGACCCCTTGTGTGATGATTGTGGTATCTATGCTAGCGCCCTAGAACAGGCCGGCGTGCCTGTGGTTAATCACCTCGAGATAGGGCAGGGCTTGGTGCATGGCCATCTACGGGCGCGCAACATGAGTGATAAAGCGGCTAAGTGTTTTACTGCAATCTGCGATTCGGTGACAGAGCTGTTAGCCTGAATTGGCAACAGGTATTAACTGGGGGCAAAGGTCATAAGCGTTAGGAGTGTATTACCATGATAAAAAAAGCTATAGGGTTAGTTTTGAGTTTACTTCTGATGACAGGCTGTAACCCAGACCATGGAAGTATTGAAATCTACACTTCTGATATAGAAATCGCAGCAACCGAAGTTATCGAAGTACCAGCTAGTTTTGAGTTTTCGATTTTAGGGGATGATGACGATGGTACTCTTGATAGGGTTGTGGAGATTTCCAAAGGCTTTTTAAGCAAAGGTTCTGAATTTGTTGTAGCTAAAACGGATTTGGGCGAAAAGCTTGTTATTCAAACGACAATTCCCATGGGGTCAAGCAATATTATTGGTTCATATGTTGACCATCATAGATCGGTGGCCTATGTAGAAATTAATGCCGGTGAAATTACCCTTCGTGAATCCGTATATTTAAAACAACTAAGTGATGCTGTTGCCGGTATAAATATGATGCTATCGGCTAAACTACCCGCGAAGAATATGGAAATTCGTGTTGTTAGCGATACAAGAGATGTGACTACTGTTGGTGCACTTGCTGTATTTGTAACAGGACAAGCCTACTATGTGTTTGAAAAAGATCTAAAACGCAGGGATTCAGTCGAGATGAACTTCAAGGGAACTAGTGGAAGTATCTATAGTGAGTTACCCGTTGTTTTTGCCATTAAAAAAGCTCAATAGTTAGCCTAGTAGTACGGGTAGCAGCTTGAGTGCTTGTTTGATAAATAAAAGCCTGGGTGCCACTGCCTTCGATGATGCTGCTGGCAACAGCTATGCCGGTATTAGCGCGAACACCGATCTACGTTTTACAACCATTGATGGCACGGCACCTGTGTTCACATCTAGTTCAACAGCAACTATCGCGGAGAACCAGACCAATGCAATTGATGTAAATGCCACTGACAACACCTCCATTAGCTATTCAATAAGTGGTGTGGATGCCAGTGCTTTTACTATCAGTGCCACCACTGGGGAGGTGACTTTTACCCAAGCGCCTGACTTTGAAAACCCAATCGATAGTAACGCCGACAACAGCTACCAATTAACCGTAACAGCCACTGATGCAACATCTAATAGCACTAGTCAGGCCGTTACCATTGTGGTTACAGACATAGATGAGATTGAGCCAAGCATCACCATTAGTGCTAGTAGCAGTAGTCGTGTCATGACGGCAAATCAGCGTACCGACGACCCAACATTGACTTTAACATTCACTTTAAGTGAAGCCGCTGCTGCTGCCCCTAATGATTTTAGCGTTGGTGACATTGATGTCATTAATGGCACCTTGGGCAATGATTTCAGCTGCTTAAATTTAACCTGTAGTGTCACCCTAGAACCTATCGCAGTGGGACAGGTGCAGATAAGTGTGGCAGCCAATAGCTTTACAGATAGTGCCGGTAACAACAATATTGCATCGGATGCATTTCTCTGGACATACGGTACCCAGCCAACCAATAAAGTGGATGTCATTAAGTCCGTAGAGGCCGGTTCATCCAAAGGTACTGAGTTCTCTAGGCAGTCGTTTAGAGCGGTTAGTTCTCGCTTTCAATGGGCAAAATCCAATACTAATCCAGCCATGCGCTCTTATCAGGGAATTCGCCTGCGCTTTGCGGACCCCTATGTGGATGAACTTTTCAATGGCACAGCCCAAGGTGTTGACGTTATTTCTATGACTGATGTGGCCTTGCAGTTGCGCTCATACGGTAATAATAACGGCGACGTCGATGGCAGTGCATTGCAGACAAATATAGAAAAGCAGGCTGCCCGGTTGGCACTGGCCGAAGCCCGTACTAAGCTAGGTCTTGATGGCCTGCATTCTACGGCTGGCCCGCTGGTGGGTAATTGGTCTATCTGGACAGAAGGTCAAATTACCGTGGGTGAATACTTTCAAGATTCCAGTAGCTCAGCACAAAACTCCGATGGCATGTCTGTCACCATTGGCATGGATAAGCCAATGAAAGAGTCCAGTATGATTGGCGGTGCTTTGACATTTGGCAAGAGTGAAACAACCATCGGCAACGCAGGTAGTCAAGTAGATAGCGACAACATCAGCCTGGTATTCTACAGCGGTTTTGAAACGGCTAATAAAGTACCTATGGAGTTTAGTCTTGGTGGTGGTCGTATGACCTTTGACAATGTCCGTATCGATGGCCAACAAACACTGCTAGGTTTGCGCAGGGGTAATAGTTTATTTGCCTCCGCGAAGGTTTATGAAAGCCATATTCAAAGGGGTAATGTTAGCTTTACTCCCTATGGATTGCTGGAAGTGTCCCGTGTGTGGTTGGATGCTTATGCCGAATCTGGTGATAACCTAGCCCTTGAATATGACCAACAAACCATGGATCAGGCCATGATTTCTTTCGGTACCGATATCAATTACCTTACCTATTATCGCAATGGCAAACTGTCACCCTTTGCTACCCTTGAGGTAGGCGCCGATCTATCGGGAACTTCTGATGCGGTAATGCGTTACAAAGGCCAAGCAGATGATTATCGCTTACGCATGGATAAGCTCTCTGATTACCATTGGTTGCTACGCACGGGTTTTGATTATCAGTTGACCAATGTATTAAGAGCGTCACTCTCCATTGAGCGTTATGAAGCTGTGGGTGCTGGTCACGCAGATACCCTTCGTTTTAAGTTGAGTAATGCTTTTTAACGCTTGGCCGGATGATTGGTTTTTCTTTTGCCTGAGGATGCACAGGCTATGCGAACCAAACATAGCACAACAAGAGACCTGAGATGGTCCCCTCGGTAGGAATCGAACCTACATCTAAGCCTTAGGAGGGCCCTATTCTATCCATTGAACTACGAGGGGGCGGGGGGATTATAACTCGCTTTAGTCTAATAGCAAGTCACCTAGCTACTAGATAAAGCGCATGGATAAATCCATGGCTTTGCAGTCTTTGGTTAACGCCCCAATGGAAATATAGTCAACGCCAGTTTCCGCAATAGGAATGAGAGTCTCGTTGGTGATACCACCAGACGCTTCTAACTTGGCTAGGCCTTTGGCAAGTTGCACCGCGGCGCGCATGTCAGCCAGTGAGAAGTTATCAAGCATGATGGTGTCGGCTTTGGCTTCTAATGCCTGCTTTAACTCATTCATGTTTTCTACTTCTACTTCTACAGGCTTGCCAGGATGATTAGTGCGGGCAGTACCGATTGCCAGAGCGATACCACCGCAGGCAGCAATGTGGTTTTCTTTAATTAGGTAGGCATCATACAAACCAATGCGATGGTTATAACAGTTACCACAGCTAACAGCGTACTTCTGCGCTTTGCGCAGGCCAGGAATGGTTTTGCGCGTATCCAGTAGCTTTACTTCAGTATGGGCTACCAAGTTTGCATAGTGAGCAGCAATGCTAGCAGTACCAGACAACAGCTGTAAGAAGTTCAGTGCACCACGTTCAAAGGTGAGTAGTTTACGTGCTGAACCCTTGGCTTCGAACAGGGTTTGGTTGGCTTCAACTCGGTCACCGTCGGCCACATGCCAGATGATTTCCAGGCTCGAATCCACCTGCTTGGCCACTTCGTTGACCCAGTCCACGCCACAGATGGTGGCGTCTTCACGGGTAATGACGCGCGCATGGGCTTGTTCGTTGGCAGGAATGAGTTCTGCGGTGATGTCGCCAGCGCCGATGTCTTCGGCCAAGGCAGCAGTCACGTTAGTAATTAGGTCAGCTTTAAGGTCGTGGTTTTGTGGTGCGCTCATGGTGTTGTGTAAGCCATTAAATTTGGCGCGCATTGTACCATAAGGCTGGGGTCAGACCATAGGTCAGACCCCATAAACCTAGCTATACACCTGAACCATAGGCAATGGCGGGCAACCACAAGGAAATTTGTGGCCACAACAGCAAGGTAGTCATACCGATTAGCTGCAGGATAATGAAAGGCACAACGCCCTTGTAAATATCCGTTAGTTTTACCCCTGGGGGGCACACACCCTTTAAGTAGAACAGGGCAAAGCCCACCGGTGGCGTTAAGAAACTGGTCTGCAAGGCCATGGCCACCAGCATCACGAACCATACCAGCTCTGGATTATCGACCACACCGTAACCGTTGATATCCAAGCCTAGGGCCGAGATAACAGGGGCTAGCAGTGGCAGTACAATCAGCGTGATCTCAATCCAATCGAGGAAGAAGCCGAGCAGGAAGATGATGGCCAAGATAAATAGAATGATACCGTACGGGCCAAAGGGCAGGCCTGTGAGGAAGGATTCAATCAGTTCATCGCCGCCAAGTTCACGCAGTACCAAGGCAAAACAGGTAGCACCGATGAAGATGGCAAAGATGTAAGCGGTAGTATTGTAGGTGCTTTGCAGGGCTTCTTTGATGACGGTGAAGCTCAGCTTGCCGTTGTACCAGGCTAGCATGGTGGCACCAAGTGCACCAACGCCGGAAGCTTCTGTGGGCGTGGCGATACCCACAAAGATAGAACCCAACACCACAACGATTAATAATACCGTCGGCAAGATACTCTTGAAAACATTTATCACCACGCCCCAGTCAGGCGCTTTGGCATCTTCAGGTAGGGGTGCATATTCAGGCTTTAGCAGACCAACAAGCAAAATGTAAGTGATATACAGGGCACCTAGAATCAGGCCTGGGAATACCGCCCCCATAAACAGATCACCCACCGAAAGACCAAGCTGGTCGGCCATGATAACCAGCATAATGCTGGGTGGAATCAAAATACCTAGGGTGCCGGCACTGGCAATGGTGCCTAGGGCTAGAGGCATGTTGTAACCTTGCTTTTGCATGGCAGGCAAGGACATAACGGCCAGCAATACCACGGAGGCACCAATGATGCCGGTGGATGCTGCCAAGATAATACCAATGCTGATAACAGTAATGGCTAAACCGCCGCGTACCTTACCAAACATATCTTGCATGGCGTTCATCAGGCGTTCGGCGACACCGGATTTATCCAGCATGACACCCATAAAGATAAACATGGGCAGGGCAACCAGTATCCAGTTGTCCATGATTTTATAAACACGGTTTACCACCAAACCTAAGGTGGTCATATCTAGGCCAGTAAAGGTGTCCAAATAGATATCGGCTAAATAGCCAACTCCAGCAAAAATAACACCCACACCACCCAATACCCAGGCTACTGGCACGCCAGTAAATAGCAGTAGGATAAAGCTGCCAAACATGGCAATGACGAGAATTTCATTCGCTTCCATAATTAGGCTTCTCCATCGATAGTTGGGTTACGTAGACCGTGCACAGAACGTAGTAGACGGCTGACAAAGGCTAATAGCAGCAGGCCGCAGCTAGCAGGGATGACACCCTTGATTAGCCAGCGCCAAGGCAAGCCAGAGGGAGAATCGGAGCCTTCGTTAACGCGCCAGGCTTCGTAAACAAATTCAAAGCTGTTGATAAACAGAGTGCCGATAAAAGGAATGGCTAAGCATAAAAGACCAAAGATCTCGATCCAGTGTTGGGTCTTGGGTCGCAGATTTTGATGAATCAAATCCACGCGTACATGAGCGTCGAGGAT
This sequence comes from Oceanospirillaceae bacterium, assembly GCA_016845445.1. Classification (GTDB taxonomy): domain Bacteria; phylum Pseudomonadota; class Gammaproteobacteria; order Pseudomonadales; family Balneatricaceae; genus Njordibacter. Next base: position 9,457 of record JAERSU010000066.1, read on the forward strand.
TTGTGTGTAGGCCATGCCAAACATAACTCCCACGGCGTATAGATGCCATTGCAGCTCTTCGATGGCGATAAAACCATTGTGGAAACCGCGGCGCAAAACGACCTGGGTGATGATGGCAATAACCAAAAATAAATAGGACCAGCAAAGGATATGGCTGATGCGCTTAATGAGGCTGTCAATTCCTTCAGCGGCGCGTAGACTGATGGTGTGAGACATAGAGCTCTCCTAACGAGGGTGGTTCGTTGTTTGGGGAGGTGGGACGACCTCGTTATGGCAAGGTCGAATGACGAAGCAATCTCTAGTGCGGGGTATGCTGATAGAGATTGCTTCGCGGTGCTCGCAATGACGATGACATGCGAGCCCTAACACTTACTTGCGTGGCAAGAAGGCGTTGGTTTCCCATAGGTCGTAACCGGCACGGAACTCGGACATGTCAGCCCATACCTTGGCAAAGAATGGGTCTTCAGCAGAGAACTCGTCAGCAACCACATGCCAAGTCGTTTCAAAGGTGTTCAGCATGTCATCGCTCCAGTAGCGAATTTCCACACCGTTGTCCGCCGCTTTAGCCATTACTGGGAACTGAGACGCTTCACCTTCAGCAAAGGAGTTAGTCAGAGACGCACGACAAGTGGTTTCTAAAACACGCTGTTGACGGTCGGACATGTCGTTCCACGCATCGCCGTTAATCAACAGTTCAAACAAGGTGGCTTGCTGGTGCCAGCCAGGGAAGTAGTTGTACTTCACAATCTTGTGAAGGCCCAGACGCTGGTCGATAGCTGGTTGGGAGAATTCGGTAGCATCGATGGCACCTTTTTCTAGGGCACCGAAGATTTCACCACCGGGTAGACCCACAGTGGATACACCTAGCTTTTCCATTACCTTGGCCCCTAGGCCGAAGAAACGCATGTTCAAACCTTTCAGATCGTCAGGGGAGTTGATTTCTTTGGCGAACCAACCGGAGGTCTCTGGAGATAGTATGGCGCAAGGCAGTACATGTACGTTGTAGCCATTAGCGTCATACATTTCTTGATACAGCTTGCCGCCGTTGCCGTACAAAATCCATGCTAGGTATTCACCCGCTTCTGGACCAAAAGGCACAGAGGAGAAGATAGGGGCAGCAGGCATTTTACCAGCGTGGTAGCCCGCTGTAGTGTAGCCAGCGTTTACCTTACCGCTGGATACGGCGTCTAGAATTTCAGAAGTAGCCACTAGCTTCTTTGGCTCGTAGAACTTCATCTTCAGAGTACCACCACCTAGAGTATTTACACTCTCTTGGATGTCGATAATCGGGCTACCCAGAGCTGGCAGGGTAGACGGGAAAGCAACTGGGGTCTTTAAAAGGATTTTTTCCTCGGCGATAGCCGCAGTTGATAGGGTGGCTGCTGCAACGGTAAAAGCAGTAGCGCTAAGAGCATTCTTGAGTAGCTTCATGATGTTCCTCAAAGGGTTGTTTGTTCTTATGGCCAAATGGGGTTGCCATTGGCTCTTGGTTTTGCCCAATAGGTAAATTGGTAATACCAATATACCGTAAGGTCATAACAAGGTAAATCGAACGGCATGTATTTGTCAACAACTTTTTTAAAACGCCCATTTAATGAGGTTTAAGTCAAATGCTTGTTTAAATATTATTGTTGACCAATTTTTCTAAAAAGATTATCTTAAATGACTGTATTAAATTGGTAATACCAATAATTGTAAATGCAAGTCCTATAAAGGGATGGTTTGGCTAAGCTGCAATGGCCAAACAAAAATATTGCCGCTTGTTGTTAATGGGCGTGAGTATTAAACTTGGAGGAAATGCTCATTAATGAATTCACCAACTATGGCCTATCAACGCGTTAAGCAACCCAAAATTTCCGATGTCATCATGGAGCAGTTAGAAGCCATGATCTTGGAAGGTAGTCTTAAGCCTGGACAAAAGCTGCCGCCTGAGCGTGAACTGGCGGTGCAGTTTGAGGTGTCGCGTCCATCTTTGCGCGAAGCGCTGCAAAAGCTGGCCGCTCGTGGTTTGATCAATAGCCGCCAAGGTGGTGGCTCCTACGTGGCGGAAAACGTTGGCAATAGTTTTGCTGACCCTTTGACAGAGCTCTTTGCGAGTCATCCCGAGGCTCAGTATGACCTGCTAGAGTTTCGCCATGCCTTGGAAGGGGTGTCCGCCTATTATGCCGCACTGCGTTGTACAGAAGCTGATCGCCAACGCTTACAAGCCTGTCATGAAAACTTGCATGAAGCCCATGAGGCCAAACAGTTTGCCCGGGAAACCAAGGCGGATGCTGATTTTCACTTGGCTATTGCTGAAGCATCCCATAATGCGGTTTTGTTACACACCATGCGTGCCCTGTTCACCTTGTTGCAGAAAAATATATACAGCAACCTAGAAAGCATCTATCCCAAGCGCGATACCCGGGCCTTGATACATGATCAACATGGTAAGCTTTTGGCGGCTATCCTGGCTGGTGATGCCGAGGCTGCTCGTAATGCTGCCCATGACCACCTGGCCTTTGTTGAAGACGCAATTATCGAGCAAGGCAAGGAGTCCACACGTTTGCAACGAGCCATGCGGCGCTCAGCAGTGTAGGTCAGCCTTTAGGCCGACACACATTCGTGGTTACAGGCTAGGCAAATAACCGCAGCGGCAGATATAGTTTTATTTGTAAATATATTACATTTTTGCAAAATATCGACCATAATCTAGGCAAATATAGATAT
>JAERSU010000067.1 GCA_016845445.1 Oceanospirillaceae bacterium
GGTCTTCTATGCTGATAAAATGCAACCTGTCTTCGCCCTGCTTAAGCCATTGCAGGCGCGTCAGTGCAGGCACTAGAGTTACCCCTGCCCCCATGGCCACCATGTGCCTTAAGGTCTCTAAGCTGGTGCCTCTGTAGGCACCTTGTTTACCATGAATTTGACACAAACGCTGAGTCTGGTCGGCCAAACAATGACCATCTTCCAATAACAGCAAGGGTTGTTGCGCTAGTTGCTGACTGCTAACCGATTGCTTGCCGACCCATTCGTGCTGTAAGCCAACGGCCAAACTTAGTTGCTCTTGCCACACAGCATAGCTACGTAGACCCGTTACTGCTTCTGGCAAGGCTAAAATGGCCACGTCGATCTTGCCCTGATGCATGCTTTCCAACAAAAAGCTAGTTTGTAGTTCCACCAGTTCCACGGCTAAATTGACATATTGACTGGTTACTAGCTGACTGAGGTAGGGCATGATATAGGCCGCCAATGAGGGGATGATACCCACCCGTAACCGACCTGCAAAACCATCCTGCTGATTGGCGGCTAGCTGATCCACTTCGGCAGCCAAAAGCAGCATCTGTCTCAAGGTTGGCAATAGCGCCTCTCCCGCCTGAGTCAACAACACCCGCTTCTGATGACGTTCCAATAACTGCACACCTAATTGCTGTTCTAGCTTGCGTATCTGTCCGCTAAGGGTAGGTTGGCTAACAAAACATTGTTCAGCGGCACGGCCAAAATGACCGCAATCTACCACCGCCACCACATATTGAGCATCGCGCAAAGTTATCATAGGTAAAATCTATCATTATTGATTAATTAAGCGATTATACAAATAACCGAAGAAAGATCACAATAGCTGCAGACATTAAGCCTCAACCCTCAAGGAGACAAACTATGCAAGCAGGCGTATCCATTCCCAACATTACCTTCCACTACCGCGTACGTGACGAAAGCATTGCTGGCGACAATCCTTTCCGCTGGCAGGACATCACCAGCAATGAGATCTTTGCCAACAAGCGCGTGGTGGTGTTCTCACTACCAGGTGCCTTCACACCCACCTGCAGCACCTTCCAGGTACCTGGTTTTGAAGCAGCCTACGAAGAAATCAAAAGCCTAGGCGTAGACGAAGTCTACGTACTGTCTGTTAACGACACCTTTGTTATGCGCAAATGGATGCTGGATCAAGGCGTGGAGAAAATCAGCTTTATACCCGATGGTAACGGCGAATTCACCCGCCAACTGGGTATGTTGGTTGACAAGAGCAACCTAGGCTTTGGCCAACGTTCCTGGCGTTATGCCATGGTGGTAAACAATGGCGTCATCGAGCACTGGCTGGAAGAGCCAGGCCGTGCAGATAACCACGCTGATGACCCATACGGTGTAAGTTCCCCTGAATCAGTTCTAGCAGCCCTAAAAAGCTAAGTAATTTTACTTTGCTCGGGGTACCCAAAACACTCCCTACGGTCGCGGGGCAGGCTCTCAGCCCTTGGGTCTGCCCCGCCAATATCTTTCCCCTGCGAAATCCCGTATAATACGCCGCGAATCAAGTCTGTCGGCCAATGCCGACCCTCCTCTTTTCAGGATTACCCATGACCACTGCCAACGGCTTTGCCGAATTAGGCCTGTCTGCTAATGTACAGAAGGCCCTGTCTCGTATTGGCTACGAACAACCATCCCCAATTCAAGCTGCTAGTATTCCTCATATTCTAGCTGGCAAAGATATCCTTGGCACGGCACAGACAGGTACCGGTAAAACCGCTGCCTTTGCTCTGCCGACCTTGTCGCGCATTAACCTAAAAGACACTAGCCCACAGGTGCTGGTGCTGGCACCGACTCGCGAACTAGCTATTCAGGTAGCCGAAGCCTACCAAAACTACGCCAGCGAATTTAAAGGTTTCCATGTACTGCCTATCTATGGTGGCAGCAGCATGTCTAACCAGTTGCGTATGCTTAAGCGCGGCGTTCACGTCATAGTCGGCACCCCTGGCCGGGTAATGGATCACATGCGCCGCGGTACCTTGAAGCTGGATAACCTACAGACCGTGGTGTTGGATGAAGCTGACGAAATGCTACGCATGGGCTTTATTGATGACATCAACTGGATTCTGGAACACAAGCCAGATAGCTGCCAGGTAGCCCTCTTCTCTGCCACCATGCCTAAGCCAATCCGCAAGATTGCTCAGACTTATCTGAACGATCCACAGGAAGTAAAAATCGAGGCGGAAACAGCCACCGTTGAGCGCATTAGTCAACGCTACTGGAAGGCCGTCGGCACCCATAAATTGGATGCCTTAACGCGCATCTTGGAAGTAGAAAATTTTGATGGTGTCATCATCTTTGTGCGCACCAAAACCCTCACGGTGGAACTGGCTGACAAGCTGGAAGCCCGTGGCCACAGTGCTGCTGCTATCAACGGTGATATGTCACAGCAATTGCGTGAGCGCACCATTGAACAGCTCAAAAACGGTAAAACCGACATCCTGGTTGCTACGGATGTTGCCGCCCGTGGCATCGACGTGGCACGCGTTAGCCACGTTATCAACTACGATATTCCTTACGACACCGAAGCCTATGTGCACCGTATTGGCCGTACTGGCCGGGCTGGCCGAGATGGCAATGCCATTCTCTTTGTCGCGCCACGCGAACGCCGCATGTTGCGCGCCATTGAGCAGGCCACCCGTCAGGTCATTACACCAATGGAACTGCCCAGCCGCGAGCAGGTGCAAGAACGTCGTATCGACCAGTTTAAAGAAGAATTGGAAAAGGCCCTAGGTGAAGACCTAGCACAATTTAGCCAGATAGTTGAGCAGTTCCGTGCTGAGCGTGATACCAGTGCCGAACAAGTTGCCGCTGCATTAATGTACCTGATTCAACAGGACAAGCCGCTTATTCTGCCGGAGCCTAGCCAACCAGAACGCCGGCGTCGTGAAGAAAGCATCGGCTTTGAAGACCGCCCTCCCCGTGAAAAGCGCGAACGCAAGGAGCACCCACGCCCAGATTTTGATGGCCAACCCATTGCCATGGAACGTTTCCGTATTGAAGTGGGCCGTGAACACCAGGTTAAACCTGGCGACATTGTCGGTGCCATTGCTAATGAAGCGGATCTGTCTAGCGCTTATATTGGCCATATCAAGCTACATGATGAATACAGCACCGTAGACCTTCCAGCGGGCATGCCTAAAGAAGTGCAAGAACTGCTAAAGAAGGTGCGTGTACGGAATCAGCCTTTACAAATGAGCCTTGAAGGCCCAGCCGAGGAGTTTGTACCTGGCGCACCTAAGCCACGTCGACCAGGCCGTCCAGGCAAGCATCAACGCATGCGCGACAATCGCGGCGAAGGTCGTGATGGCAATCGTGGGCCTGGACCCCGGGAACGCCGCCCTGGTCGCGGCCGCGGTAAGCCACGTTCCTAGTGAAACAACCGCCTAAACCGTCATTGCGAACGTTGCGAACGCAGTTAAGCAACCCCCATGGGGTTAGCACCTAGCCTGCAGGAGATTGCCACAGCCTGCGGCTTCGCAATGACGTACTGATGATTTGCGGCTTCGCAACGACGTACTGTTGTTTTGCGGCTTCGCAACGACGTACGGTTGTTTTGCAGCTTCGCAATGACGTTCTCAGGCTGGGTGGTTTATTGCTCGGCGGCTAGGCGCTCCATCAACCAGTCGGAGAAATTTTGCGCTGCCGGTGACAAGGCACTGTTTTTTGGCTTCACCAAATAAAAGTTTTCTCCACTGGGGATAGCTGGCCCAAAAGGCTGTACCAAACGCCCAGCTTTAACATCTTCTGCTACCAAAAAATCCAAGCCCAGCATTACACCCAGTCCCGATACTGCCGCCATTTGACAAAAATCAGAGGCATCCATCTGATCCCCAGAGCCTAATTGCTCAGGTGGTAAGCCGGCCTGTTGAAACCAATCACTCCAACCTGACATGGTACCAGTAAGATGGATTAGACGGTGATATTGTAGATTTTCTGCGGTGCTAAGCGGGTGCTCACCTTCCAGTAAGGCCGGTGCAAAGGTGGGCTGCATCATGGCATGGGTTAGCTGAATCACTTCGGCTTCGGCCCATACTCCAGGCCCCCAGCGAATTTCCAGATCATAGTCATCCACGCGTACTTCTGGCACCCATTGCACGCGCGCCAAACGCAGTTCGACATCGGGATAGCGTTGATGAAAATCGGGTAGATGGGCCATTAACCAGGCGCCAAAAGCACCGCTAACTCGAACCCTGACACGCTGCTCTTTAACCTGCCCAAACACTTCTTGCGTTGCCATGCCCAAGCGATCCAAAGCATCCTTTACCTTAGGCAAATACGACTTACCAGCTTCAGTGAGTTGTAAACCACGTGGCATTCGTTGAAATAAAGGTTGGCACAGATAGTGCTCAAGCAGCTTAATTTGTTGGCTCACGGCCGCTTGCGTCAGATTGAGCTCGGCGGCGGCAGTGGTAAAGCTCATATGCCGCGCAGCTGATTCGAAGGTTCGTAGCCAGTTAAGGGTTGGCAAATGGGGTTTTCTGGACATAGGCCCGTCACCAAATTGTTGAAGTTGTCGACTGTATGGGGGCAATATATCGACAAATTTGACCTAGGCCAAGCTATATTCGCGACAGCCCACTTACCATTTCGCGACAAATATATTTACCTGCCTAGCCAACAGCCATTAGAATGGTGTTTTTACTTAATTCACAGGCTACAAAATGTCCACCATCGCCGTCGATTTGGATACCATCGAATCCACCACCAAACAAGCCCTAATAGCCCATGGTGCCGCCGACTGGATAGCAGCCAGTGTCGCCCACGCTGTACGCATGGCCGAAGGCTATGGCAACAAAATTTGCGGCCTGTATTATTTGCAAAGCTATTGTGATCAATTGCAAAGTGGCCGCGTGAACGGCGATGTCGAGCCCATCGTTAGCCTACCCAAACCTGCTAGTGTCAAGGTCGATGCCCAATTTGGCTTTGCCCAACCTGCTTTTAGTCGCGCACTTGCCACTGCTCTGGATGCCGCTAAAGTCAACGGCATCGCCAGTTTGGCCGTCTGCCACGCACACACTTGCACATCCCTTGGTTATTTTACCGAGCAAATCGCTGGCGCTGGTTTCATCGCTATTGGCGTCACCAATGCCAGCGCCTGTGTATCACCACCAGGCGGCAACAAGGCCATGCTAGGCACCAACCCTTTCGCCATGTCTGTGCCCAATCAAGAAGGTGGCATGAGCATGCATTTTGACCAGTCCACCAGTGCCATTGCCCTAGGCAAAATCACCATGGCAGCGGCGGCTGGTGATGCCATTCCCCTAGGTTGGGGTGTGGATGCAGATGGCCAACCCACCACCGACCCAAACGCCGTTCTTAACGGCGGCACCTTAGTATCGTCCGGCGGGTACAAGGGTTACGGCTTTGGCTTGCTGGTTGAAGTACTGGCCGCAGCCTTTACAGGTGGCAATACCAGCACCCAACTAGAACCTCTGAAAAAGCCTGCAGGCAACCCTCACAACCTGGGTCAGACGTACATCATCATTGACCCAACTAACGTGGCTGGCGAGGCCTTCTGGCAACAACTGGGGGCCATTCAAGCTGTGGTGGACGGCCAACCTAATGCCCGCCTGCCCGGTGCCAATAAACGCCAAATGGACCCTGTGCTATTGGAACAACAGGTGTGGCAACAAACGCAAAACCTCGCCAAAGGGCCTTAAGGGCATTAAAAAGACTTACTAAAGGGGCTAAATTTTAGCCAGACATACGGAAATACTTGCTTTCGGTAGCGTCTATGGCACAATTTACCCCTAGCTTAATGCCAAGGTAGGTTACCCATGTCCCAAATCCAAATACTGGTCGTCGAAGACGACATCGTGAATCAGGAAATCATTAGTGAATTTCTGACCTTCTCCGGTATTCAAGTGGATTTGGCCGAAGATGGTGTGGAAGCCTTAAACTGCGTCAAAGACAAGCAGTACGATATCATTATTATGGATTTGATGATGCCCAACATGGACGGACTGGCTGCCACCCGTGCAATCCGAGCAATGACCGACCCAGATCGCGCCAACACTCCGGTAATAGCAGCTACCGCTCGTGATCCTCTTACGGAGCAACAAGCCTGGACCGAAGCCGGCATCAACGATTATGTTCACAAGCCCTTCTCTGAAGATGAGCTGTGGAACGTCATTAACCGCTTCGTCTAATCCAACCCTGTTAACACCTGCTGACTAATAGGCAAGTTTGTTGTCGGATGCCGCAGGCGTAAATATTGCGCATGCAACTGCAATCTGGAAGCCTTAGCAACCGCTTCTGCATGGGCATAAAAACGACAACCCAGAATCGGATGACCTAAGGCAGCCATGTGCACCCTAAGCTGATGAGAACGTCCAGTAACTGGAAATAAACGAACCAGGGTTGCATCACGCTTAGCATCATAGGCAAGCACATTAAACCGTGTCAGGCTTGGCTTACCCTCTATCAAATCCACCATCTGTTTAGGGCGATTTGGCCAGTCACAGCGCAAGGGCAGACTTACTTCGCCCTCTTCTTCCTGTACCCAACCATCAACCCAAGCCTGATAATATTTTACCGTAGTGCGTTGTTGAAACTGTCGGCTTAGGTGGCTTAAGGCTTGCTTGTGCCGCGCCATCACCATCACCCCTGAGGTATCCATGTCTAAACGATGCACCACATGAATCTCGCCAAACTTGGCCAGTAAGCGGGCATAGGCGCTGTCGTAATTGACTTCATCACGCCCAGGCACAGACAACAAACCACTGGGCTTATTTACCAGCACAATGTCAGCATCAGCATAAAGAATAGCAAGGGCAGCCTTACAAGACTGGTGCACATAAACAGTCATGAGCTAATTAATTGGCACCAGAAGCGTCAACTTCTACTGTCTCTTGGGCAGCCACTAACTTAGCCCGTTCGGCCTTACTGATATAACGCGGTTTGGTTTTAGGGGCCAACTTGGCTTGCGCACGTTTTGCACGTGCTTTGAGGATTTGATTGCCTTTCTTGCGACGATTCATTGAGACTGACTAGTTGATTTAGGGGTCAGACCTGAGGTCGGACCCCATCAATCTGCATTACCATTCGAATTCGGCAATTTTGTACAATTCTGCCGCATTACGCAAGGCTAGTTCGCGATAGGTCTTCCACTGCCTAAAGGCAGACTGATCAATCTTGTAGGCATCGGTGAGCGTACCACCATCATCCAACACCGCCATTACCTCATCAACCATGTAGTTAACATACCCCATGGTGTAGTGAGTAACGGTGTCCAAGTCAGTTACGCCGCCATGTCCAGGAATAATGATCAGTGGATCAAGCTCTACTAACTGCGGCCAATTTTCTTGCCAAGCTAACATATCTGTATGCTCCAACACCGGCAACATGCGTACATTAAAGGCGAAATCACCACTGATCAACAGCTTGTCTTCTGGCAACCATAACTGCATGTCGTCGGGACTGTGGGCGTGACCAAAGTGCTTAAGCACGATTTGCTTGCCTTTAACTGGAACCACGTATTCATCAGTAAAGGTGCGATCTGGGTAGACGACATAAGAACCAAAGAACTTGTCACGCAGGCTACGTTTGGCGCGGTCGACCATGCGTTCTTCTGTTTCATGGAGAATTTCCACGGTATTTTCGTGGGCAATGATTTCCGCACCTTGTTCTTTCCAATAACTACCGCCAAACACAGCATGGCCTTGGGCATTTTCGTAGATCACGTGCTTAACGGGCAGATCGGTCACCTGCTTGATCTCCTCGTGCATAGCCTTGGCCAACAGATAGCTGCCACCACCATTAAATACCACCACCGCATCATCAGCCACAATAAAGCTTAGGTTATTATTGTGACCCGAGTTTTGATAAGTACTTGGCGCTAGGGCGCCAATAGCTGTGTAGACACCATCTACGACTTTTTCTGCGCGCTGATAAAGAAAGCTAGTGGCATCCAAGGTACCGACATTCACATCTAGGCCCATTTCCTGCCATTCAAAATAACCACCGGCATAGTTGCTGACCTTGGTGTAACCCATATCCATCAAGGTCTTAGCGGCCATGGGACTGCGTACATTAGTGCCACAGTAGACCACAATAGGCGTATCTAAAGAGGGGACTGCTTCGGCGATATCAAACTCGATCCAACCACGGGGAATGTTAATGTTTTGATACACACCCAAGGTACCCAGTAGATTCACTTCAAACTGGGTACGTACATCGATGATGACCGTATCTGGTTGATCAATGATCTGCTGTTGCAACTGCTCGGCAGTGACATTGGTAATCTGCTCGTTCACCTTAGCCAACATAGCTTCGCCGGTTACTGGTGCTTGGGCATAAGAAAGATTAGATAGCAGCAAAGAGGCTGCATAAAGATAGGACTTCATTGGATATAAATATTCTATATAAGCTTAAATCAATCAGTTATATATTAGCACGCACTCATGCAGTTGCAACTCGACTAAAGCCCAATAAGCAGTAATATCTATTAACTACCAACAGCTGAGGAAATGGATTCAATTACTAGTTGATTGATACTTTTCCCTGCTGAGGCTGCCTTTAATACGAGATGTTCATGTAATTCAGGTGGTATTCTCACATTAAACTTGCCTGAATAGCTCTTACGTGGCGCCACACCATCTTCTGCACACATTTTCAAAAAAACGTCTAAAGATAGCTTACCTTCTTGCTGCAAACCAGCTACGTCAGAAGCATAAAAGTCGGCGCCACCATTTAAGTTAACGAACTCTCCCCTAAACATATCAATCTCAGGGTCGTAGTTAATTACCGCGTCAAAACCGCCTATTTGCATCACATTAATCATGGCTTAACCTCGTTAACTTCTAGCCAACGCCTAATACTTGAAATAGCACCTTTATCAGTATTGGGAGAAGGGTGCGGCCGATGAAACACTCTTCGCTCGCCAAATAAGCGTACGCCAATACGCGACCCTTCTGCTTCGGTAATCTCTGCACCTAGCTCAACTAGCAGGGCTTCAATATCTGCCCATTTGATATTGCCACTCGTTGGCCGGGTAAAAATCAATTCAAGTGTTTTCTGGTGCTTCCTTTTCATAAGCACCATAGTAGTACCACTTTACGGTACCAACAATATCAAATATTAGCGCTAGTTTTAAGCTTTTTTGACGTATTTAGCCGTAATCACCATTTCAACAGCGCCATCCAGTTTGCAGTCTAACTGATGATCATTGCTGTCTTTCATGCGCTTAATGCTACCTTTGGTGCCGATTTTGAGTACTTGTGAACTGCCCTTTACCTTCAGATCTTTGGCAAGGATGATCTTATCGCCTACTTCCAAACGCGTGCCATTAGCGTCGCGGATGTCCATGGCTTCTTCGGCAGCGACCTCTTCTGGGTTCCATTCATAGGCACATTCAGGGCAAATAAGGTTAGCCTGATCTTGATAAACATATTCAGACTGGCAACTGGGACAAGGGGGCAAAGACATAGGGATAAAACTCAATAATTAATGACCATGACACATTATAACAGGCAAAAAAAATGGTGTTAGCTGTGCACAACAGCAAACACCATTTTTGCCCTCAAGGCCTCTGCACGGGCAGGAATTTTTACCAGTGACTAGTCTTCGCGACGCTCTACTAGGGTCATAATGCTATACAGGGCCACAGACTCATCATGTTGGTTTTTCACTTCAACGTCCCATTCAACCACACCAGTTGGCGCAAAATCATCGGGGCGCTTGTCCTTGTAGATCTTTTGCTTACAGGTGAGGCGTACCTGAATGGTATCGCCAATGCCTACTGGCTCAATAAAGCGTAGGTTTTCTAAGCCATAGTTGGCCAATACCGGGCCTGGTGAAGGCTCGACAAACATACCCGCAGCGGCGGAGATGACAAAATAACCATGGGCTACACGCTTGCCAAACAAAGAATCTTTGGCAGCCTGGTCATCAAAATGGGCATAGAAGTGGTCACCAGACAAACAACCGAAATTCACGATGTCCGCTTCGGTTACCGTACGTCGGTGAGTAATCAGGGTTTCACCAATTTGCAGGTCTTCAAAGTACTTACGGAAAGGGTGCACATCCGTCTTGATCTGTGCAGAACCTGGATGGAATTCCTTGGTAATATTGGTCAACATGGTTGGGCTGCCCTGAATAGCCGTACGCTGCATATAGTGCTTCACGGCACGGATACCACCCAGTTCTTCACCACCACCAGCACGTCCTGGACCACCATGCACTAGGGTCGGCAATGGCGAACCGTGTCCGGTGGATTCCTTGGCACACTCATCATTCAAAACAAGCAGACGGCCATGCCATGCAGCTGTGCCCAGCACCATCTTAGTGGCTTCGTTGTTATCCGCAGTAACAATAGAACCCACCAGGCTACCACGACCTAACTTAGCCAAGGCAATGGCTTCATCCAAATCGCCATAAGGCATCATGGTCGTCACCGGGCCAAAGGCTTCCACACTGTGGGGCAAGTCTGTGGCAAATGGCTTATCGCAACGCAGTACCGTGGCAGGGAAGAAGGCACCCTTGTGCTTGTCACCACCGAGTACATCAAACTCCTCACTACCGCCGCAGATCACATCAGCTGCGGTTTTTAGTTTATTTACCTGCTGCCATACATCAGCAACCTGATCACGGCCAACCAAAGGCCCCATGCGCACACCGTCTACCGATGGATCACCTAGGGTAGTCTTCGCCAATCGTGCAGCCAGCGCCTCACCCACAGCATCCATCTGTGCAGCCGGCACGAGGGAGCGACGAATAGCGGTACATTTCTGACCGGCTTTAACGGTCATTTCAGTCACCACACCCTTAACAAACAAGTCAAATTCAGCTGTACCTGGCACAGCGGTTTCGCCCAGAATACTGTAGTTTAACGAATCCGCTTCCATGGTGAATGGAATGCTCTTGGCAATAATATTCGGGTGAGAACGCAAACGTTGACCGGTAGAAGCAGAACCAGTAAAGGTCACCACATCCTGCTCGTCTAACAAGTCCAAAAGGTTACCAACACTACCACTAATCAACTGGATGGCACCATCTGGTAGTAGCCCTGATTCGATCATGGCTTTCACCATTACTTCGGTTAAGTAACCCGAAGCTGTGGCTGGCTTGACGATAACTGGCATACCGGCCGCTAGGCTTGGGGCGATCTTTTCCAGCATTCCCCAACATGGGAAGTTAAAGGCATTGATGTGTACCGCCACACCTTCTTTGGGCACAAGAATATGGCGACCGACAAAGGTACCGTTTTTCGACAAGGGCTCAGACTTACCTTCTACGGCATAGGTTTCGTTAGCAAATTCACGCCGCACCAGGCCAGAATAGGTGAATAGGGTTTGCACACCACCTTCAATATCAATCCAGCTATCCACCTTGGTGGCACCGGTCATGGCAGACACAGTGTAGAAATCAGCCTTACGCTCAAGCAGGTACTTGGCAACATTTTTAAGCATGTTGCCACGTTCATGGAAGGTCATCTTACGTAATGCGGGGCCACCTACTTTACGACCGTATTCCAGCACCTCTTCAAAATCCACGCCTGCAGAACTGACGGCACCGACCAGATCACCATTGACTGCGTTAAATACT
>JAERSU010000068.1 GCA_016845445.1 Oceanospirillaceae bacterium
GTATTTACCATTGCCAAAGCCAGCACAGAAGCGCATAATATCCAACAAGACTCCCTGTGGTTATCGACAACCGGTTACGTCCTTGAGCCGATAATCCCATCCAGGATGAGGCCCGCTTTGGTTCTGTGCATGTCCGCGTGACGGAAAGCCTTCTACCAAACAGCCAATTCCACCTTGAACCCATCGGGTTCAGGGCCCCTGCCGGAAACGCAACTGTGGGGAGTCCTGTAAGTATTCTAAAAGCCAGATGATCCCATCTGGCTTTTTTTATGGTCGCCCAGCTGGCACTTTAAAGCCTGCCTCTAGCAGCAATCGACAGGCAAAAAAAAGCCGCTCTGTGAGCGGCTGCAAAGGCACTTGCCTGAGTCATCTTGAGTAAACAACTTAGAACACTTGCTAGTATAAGGATTGCTACGCAAACGTGTGTCAACAGCTCGTAAAGAAACGTAAAGCGCTGACTCAAGTGCCTTTCAAGGCTGCATAAATGTGGCACAATAGGCACATATAGCAAGGAGACATATATGACTACTAACGCCAAGGTTCTACTCGTCGAAGATGATCAGGAACTGAATGAACTACTGACCGAGTTTTTGCAATTGGAAGGCTTTGCAGTGACCAGCACCTTTGACGGTGCTGCAGGCTTGGAGGCGGCCCTGACAGGCAGCCATGATGCCATTATTTTGGATATCATGCTGCCGAAAATGAATGGTTTAGAAGTGTTGAAACAGCTACGCAATAGTCAAAAGACCCCCGTCCTAATGCTGACGGCTCGCGGTGACGAAGTGGATCGCATTGTGGGCTTTGAAATGGGTGCCGATGACTACCTCCCCAAACCTTGCAACCCAAGGGAGATCATTGCCCGCATTAAGGCCATTTTACGCCGGGTTGAAATGGATTTGGCCGACGCCCAACCAGCTAATAAAAACGCTGTCATCAAGCTAGAAGATATTGAAGTCAACCCATCTACCCGTGTGGCCACCTTAAATGATGACCCCTTGGATCTCACCAGCACAGAATTCAATCTTCTGGAAAATCTGCTCAGTAATGCCGGTCAGGTAATCAGTAAAGAAGACTTAACGGAAACCGCTTTAGGTCGCAAACTAACCCTCTACGATCGCAGTGTCGATATGCACCTAAGTAACCTGCGTAAGAAACTTGGGGCTTTTGCCGATGGCGAAGCACGCATCAAAACCGTGCGTGGAGTTGGCTACCTGTACGTAGCCCGATAATTCTGAAGCGAGACACAGCATGCGCAGTTTGTATTGGAAAATATTCTTCTTTTTTTGGTTGACCCTGATTATTTCAGCGGCCGCCGTAGTGACCCTAACGGCCACCATTATCGAAGATCGCCAACATATTGAATCTCACCAGATTATTGAGATAGGTATGGAATTGGCCGATGACTATGAAGAGCATGGTCGTAATAAACTTGACCACGAACTACGCGAAGCGCAAAAATTCTATGGCGTGCGCGGCTTTATGATGGATAGCGCTAATCGCCCCATTAGCCGCATCAACCTACCTAAGGATTGGCTATCTTTTACCCAACCTTTGACACCAGAGCGTTTTAATCAACGCCGCCTAAGAGGCTTCAAAGCCTACCGTATATCCAGCAGCAGCGGCAACATGTACACCTTTGTGGCTAGGGTTGAACACGAATCTGCTTATCTGTATTGGTATTCACATCTACCGGCACTACAGCTAGGCTTAGCCTTAATCATTGTGGCCTTATTTACTGCCTTTATCACCTGGCGTATCACTGACCCACTAAACCGCCTACGTAAAGCCACCAATGCCTTTGCGCAAGGCAAATTTGATGCTCGCGTGGATGAAAAAGTCATCTGCCGCAAAGACGAAATTAGTCAGTTGGGGCAGTCTTTTAACAACATGGCCGAGCGCATCGCCATGCTATTGAGTAATCAGCAACGTCTATTCCGCGATATCTCACACGAACTGCGCACGCCCTTAGCACGTCAGCAAATTGCCTTGGAACTGCTAGCTCGCAAACTGCCTGACCATGACCAGGCTGGAGTGGCTCGCATTGAGCGCGAAATTGGTCGCATGAATGAACTAATCGATCAGGTGCTTACCCTGTTGCGCTTAGAGCAGGGGGAGCAGGCAGTGAGCAAAGAAGACTACGACATTGGGGCATTGATCAGCCAACTGGTGAACGACGCTACCTTTGAAGCTCAGGACGAAGACAAGGTTAATCTGCACCTGCCGGAGCAAACCACATTAACTGGCTGCCCAGAATTGACGGCTCGTTGCCTGGAAAACATCATCCGTAATGCCCTACGCTATACCGGTGAAGAAGGTCAGGTAAACATTGACGTCAGCAAAGGTAAAGAATGGTTGGAAATTAATATCAAGGACGATGGCCCCGGCGTGCCAGAAGCAGCCTTGAAACACCTCTTCGAACCTTTTTACCGGGTCGAAGACGATCGCAATCAACAATCTGGCGGCTATGGTATCGGCATGGCTATTGCTGAACAAGCCATTCGCAGCCAAGGCGGCACCATTGTGGCTAACAACCGCCCCACAGGCGGTCTGCAAATCACCATTCGCTTGCCGTTATAATTGCTTGCCTGCCTGTTTTATAGGGATGGGCTCAAGAACAGCTGATAGGCTGGGTTGTCGGTTTCTTCATGGAAGGCATAGCCCAGCTCTTGCAGATAGCCCAACAGGCGCTGCTTGTCGCCTTCAGGCACCTGTAATCCAACCAGCACTCGCCCATAGGCCGAGCCGTGATTACGATAATGGAACATGGAAATGTTCCAGTTCTGACCCAATTTGGTGAGGAATTTCATCAAGGCACCTGGGCGCTCAGGGAAGGTAAAGCGATACACGACCTCGTTGTCGACCTGAGCATGACCACCCACCATGTAACGGATATGAATCTTAGCCATCTCGTTGTCACTTAGGTCCACCGCAGCAATGCCTGCCCCATCGAGCTCCTCGATCAGTTCGCGACGACCATTACCATGGGGATCCACCTGCACACCAACAAACACCTGCGCATCGCTGGCATCGGCGTAGCGATAGTTAAATTCGGTCACATTACGCTCGCCCAAAGCCTGGCAGAACATCTTGAAACTACCCGGCCGTTCAGGAATTTTGGCGGCAATAATGGCTTCCCGCTGTTCACCCAATTCAGCTCGCTCGGCCACATGGCGTAAGCGATCAAAATTGACATTAGCGCCGCTGGCCACGGCAACCAGGGTATGCCCAGTGATACCATTGCGAAGGGCGTATTTCTTTAATCCCGCAACAGAACAGGCGCCAGCCGGTTCAGTAATTGCACGGGTATCGTCGTATAAATCTTTAATCGCCGCACACAGTTCATCAGTGGTAACCGTAATCACCTCATCAACATATTCCTGGGCAATGGCAAATGGCCGCTCACCAATTTGTGCCACGGCAACACCATCGGCAAAAATACCCACTTCAGGCAGCACCACTCGCTCCCCGGCTTCCATAGCTGCTTTCAAACAGCAGGAATCTTCTGGCTCGACACCAATCACTTTGATGTCTGGATTGAGGTATTTTAGGTAAACCGCCATGCCAGCGATCAGACCGCCGCCACCAACAGGCACAAACACCGCTTGCATATCGTCCACCTGACGCATCAGTTCCACCGCCACAGTGCCTTGGCCAGCTATAACATCGTCATTATCAAAGGGATGGATAT
>JAERSU010000069.1 GCA_016845445.1 Oceanospirillaceae bacterium
ATCGTTAACTATTACCTAGGTATGGCTGGAGGCGGTCAAATCGTTGCCACTGCCATGTCCATGACGGGTATCATTTTCCTTGGTCTATCTGCCTATGCCATTAGCTCCAAGCGTGATTTCTCTTTCATGCGCGGCATGCTTATCGCTGGCCTACTGGTGGTCATCGTGGCGATGATTCTGAACATCTTTATGCAGATTCCAGGTCTACAGCTAGCCATGTCCGCCGTGATCGTTCTGCTAATGTCTGGCTTCATCCTGTTTGATACTAGCCGTATGGTAAACGGTGGTGAAACCAACTATGTAATGATGACAGTGAGCTTATACCTAAACATCTACAATCTGTTCACTGCCCTCCTGCACCTGGTTGGTGCCTTTAGCTCTAACGACTAATTATTTTTAGTGATTAAAAAAGCCCTGCTAATGTTAATTAGCGGGGCTTTTTTTTATATAATAAAAACATGAATACTTTGACCTATTGCCTGTTTGTGCGTTGTGGCCCACACCATCAGGCTCAAGCTTTTCACGCCATTGAATTTGCTCGTGCCCTGTTAACTGCTGGGCATCACATAGAGCGGGTGTTTTTCTACCAGCAGGGTGTTCTAACGGCCTCTGAGTTACGTACCCCACCGCAGGGCGAACTGGATATCACCCAAGCTTGGCAGCAACTACAGCAACAGCATAATGTGCAATTAGACGTCTGTATCGCCGCGGCCTTACAACATGGCATACTCAATAACGAAGAAGCCCAGCGCTACGAAAAGCCGGCTAACAACCTTGCCCCTGGATTTCATCTTGCCGGCCTAGGCCAACTGGCTAGCGCAACGGTCAGCTGTGACCGTGTTATTAGTTTTGGTGGTGGCCTATGAGTACGCTGGTGGTCATACAATCCACACCCTATGGCAATACCAATGCTAAGGACGCCCTGGATGTGCTGCTTACCTTAGCGGCTTTTGAGCAAGCCCCTGGCTTATTGTTGCAAGGTGTTGGCGTGCATCTGCTCACCTCAACACAAGGCCCCTTCAAACATGCAGGTAAAATGCTGGCTGCCTTGCCTATGTATGATGTCGAACAGCTATACGTAGATAACAGCGCTATAGCAGCGCAAGGTATCAGTCAAACACAGTTAGCCCAGTGCCCGTTAGACTGCCAGCTACTTGATCAGCCAGCCATCGGTAAGCTCATGGCTAGCTACCAACATGTTTTGGTGTTTTAAAATGTTGTACTTAATCGAAAGCCACTTATCAGTACAGGCCCTGGCGGACCTATGCCAGCAACTCACTGATAAGGATGAGGTGGTGTGTTTAAACGATGGGATTTATTGTCTCCAGCAATTGGCCTCGTTGCATCAGCTATATGCATTGTCAGCTCATGCTCAATTACGTGGCATTCCCCTAACTGAGTCGGTACAGGCCATCGACATGGCTGAATTGGTGGCACTCACCGCCCAACATCCTACCAGTATTACCCGTTAGACCTATGCAGTTAGAATTAGACAAAGATGGCTATTTAAAAAACTTGAGTGACTGGAATGAAGCCGTCGCCGAGCACCTGGCCAGCACCGTGAGCGTACAGATGACCCCTGCCCATTGGGAAGTAATCCTGTTGTTACGCCAATTCTATCAAGATACAGGGGTATCCCCTGCTATGCGGATTTTGGTAAAAATGGTGAAACAAGGTTTAGGCCCAGAAAAAGGCAATAGCATCTATTTATTAACCTTGTTCCCCGACAGTCCCGCCAAGTTAGCAGCTAAAATAGCAGGCCTACCAAGGCCCACTAACTGCCTTTAATTGAGGCACAAAAAAGGCAGCCTAGACGCTGCCTTTTTAGTTGCTGCAAGTCTTAGGCTTGCAACTTCTCGGCACCGCCCATGTAAGGTCGCAAGACCTCAGGTATACTCACACTGCCATCGGCGTTCTGGTAGTTTTCTAGGATGGCAAGCATGGTACGACCAACGGCCAAACCAGAACCATTGAGGGTATGCACCAATTCTGGCTTACCTGTTTCTGGATTGCGCCAGCGTGCCTGCATACGACGCGCCTGGAAGTCACCCATGTTCGAACAAGAAGAAATCTCACGGTACTTGTCTTGGCCAGGTAGCCATACTTCTAAGTCATAGGTTTTGGTTGCCGAGAAGCCTAGGTCTCCGCCACACAAGATGACCTTGCGATAAGGTAGATTTAGGGCTTGCAGGATGGCTTCGGCATGGCCTGTCAGCTCCTCTAATGCTGCTTCTGACTTGCTTGGTTCGACTACCTGTACCAATTCTACTTTTTCAAATTGATGCTGACGAATGAGACCGCGGGTATCTCGGCCATGGCTACCGGCTTCACTGCGGAAGCAAGGTGTGTGGCAGGTATAGCGCATTGGCAGACGCTTGGCATCGACGATTTCATCACGCACCATGTTAGTAACGGGTACTTCGGCGGTGGGAATCAAGTAGAAATCACGTTGCTCACTGGGCACCTTGAATAGGTCTTCTTCAAACTTGGGTAATTGCCCCGTGCCACGCAGAGATTCGGCATTGGCTAAATAAGGTACGTAGATTTCCTGGTATGCATGCTCTCCGGTGTGGGTATTAAGCATGAATTGGATCAGTGCACGGTGTAAGCGAGCCAATTGACCTTCAAGCACCATAAAACGTGCACCGGCTAGTTTGGTTGCTGCTGGGAAGTTTAAGCCACCCAAGCCTTCGCCAATATCAACGTGGTCTTTGATGTCGAAATCAAATGCCGGCTTGTCACCCCAGGTCAACACTTCAACGTTGTCGTCTTCATCGGCGCCAGCAGGCACACTGGCATGGGGAATATTGGGCACCCCTGAAAGAATCAGGTCTAGTTCGCTTTGCAGTTCACTGAGCTGCTTTTTGCTGGCATCAAGCTGCTTACCTATGGAACCTACTTTGGCTAACACTTCACTGGCATCTTCGCCCTTGGACTTCAACATGCCAATTTGCTTGGAGGTAGCATTGCGCTCAGCTTGCAGACTTTCCGTATCAATCTGCAGTTGTTTACGTTGATTTTCCAAGTCTGCCAAACGCGCCACATCAAGGGTGTAACCCTTTATTTGCAGTTGTTGAGCTATCTCTTCAGCGTTGTTGCGAATCAGTTTAGGATCCAGCATGTTTATTCCTGTTGTTGATCATTTTTTTACTGGCTAAAATGTCTAGCCAGGCTAACGCCGACGTAGGCTGCGCCTAACGCCAGGCATACACTGAGCAATACATTGCTCAATGCGGTACCGACTTGCCCGCTTTCAAGCAAGCGAATGGTATCCATCGAAAAGGTCGAAAAGGTGGTAAAAGCACCCAATAGACCCACCATCAATAGTGGGCGCAACCATTCAGCTAACAGTTGTTTTTCCTGGATGAGAACAAACAACACACCCATTAACAAAGAACCAAGTACGTTGGCGACAAAAATAGCCAAGGGAAATTTGCCCATAGTGGGTAAACTAACATGGAGGCTGTGTCGCAGCAGCGCACCCATGGCACCACCAAGGGCGACAGCAAGTAATTGGCTCACGATGATTTACCTATCAACCATTAGTCTTGGTAAGACGTACTATCAGGCGCAAATTATAGCTTAACCAAAGGCTATTGATAACGCTTATTTGGACTGTCTTGATTTAATTGTTGCAGGCTACGTAATTTTTCTGAGATTTTGCCTTCCAAACCACGTTCAGTGGGTTGATACAGGTCAAGATCGGCCAGTTCCGGAGGTAGGTAGCTCTCCCCTGCAGCAAAGCCCATGGGTTCATTGTGTGCATAGCGATAGTCATCACCGTGGCCCATCTGCTTGGCTAGTTTGGTAGGGGCATTGCGCAGGTGGTTGGGAACTTCATAACTAGGGTGATCTTGTACCAGGCGCATGGCGGCGTTAAAGGCCAGGTGCACGGCATTGCTTTTCGGCGCACAAGCACAGTAGATAGCGGCGTGAGCAATGGCGCGATTGCCTTCTGCTGGGCCTAAGCGTTCAAACGCCAAACAGGCATTGGTGACCAGGTCCAAGGCCGTCGGGTCGGCATTACCGATATCTTCCGAGGCAATGGCTAACAGACGCCTTGCGATATACAGAGGTTCTGCGCCGGCATCGAGCATACGAGCCATCCAATAAAGTGCGGCATTGGGGTCAGAGCCGCGCACAGACTTATGAAAGGCAGAAATCTGGTCATAGAAAATATCACCACCTTTATCAAAACGTTTCGGGCTGGTTTGTAGCACTTCTGCCATAACCGTTTTATTAAGGTGACCCTGCTCGGCTAGATCGGAGGCAATCTCTAGTAGATTGAGTAGTCTTCGTGCGTCTCCATCTGCAGCTTGTACCAATAGCTCTTCCACCCCATCCTCTAACTGCAAATGTAGGTTGCCTAGACCGCGTTCTGTGTCAGCTAGGGTACGAGACAACAAGGCCGACAAATCATCCTGTTGCAGGCTTTTCAGTACGTACACCCGTGCCCGAGACATCAAGGCATTGTTGAGTTCAAAGGCGGGGTTTTCTGTGGTTGCGCCGATAAACACGAGGGTGCCATCTTCCACGTAAGGCAAGAAGGCATCCTGTTGGGATTTGTTAAAGCGATGTACTTCATCGACAAACAGCACACTTGTACGTGCCGATTGTGCCTTGATCATTTGCGCTTCTTCAACAGCCGCGCGAATGTCCTTTACCCCAGACATCACCGCCGACAAGCTAATAAAGTGGGCGTTACTAGATTCACATAGCAGGCGTGCTAAGGTGGTCTTGCCTACCCCAGGTGGCCCCCACAGTATCATGGAATGTAGACTCTGGCGGCTAACGACCTGAGACAGGCTTTTGCCGGCGGCAAGTAGGTGTTGCTGGCCAACGTACTCATCAGTGGAACGCGGCCGCATGCGAGCTGCTAGAGGCTGATAGCCACTGTCCAGTTGCTGGCTAAATAGGTCGGTCATGGTTGGCGCATGTCAATGACATCAGTATCAGTTGGCATGATGAACTCAAATAGGCTGTTGTCAATGTTGGGATTGGCCTGCAGATTGGTAAAATGCATGGCGGTTTTTTGATCCAAGCTGTCCACTAGTTGCATTTGCTGTAAATCACCGTGCAAGAAATACAAGCGAATATAGGTATACAGGCTTTCAGGGTCCTTGGGGCGCAGGTCAAATTGCTGCAGCCCATCTTGATTGTCGCTGAGGCGAATATTAAATTGATCACCAATGGCCTGATTATCACCACTGAGCAATAAAGCCGGTGTAGCCGTAGTGCGAGTATCTAATAACTGGCGCGTCACCTGCTCTAAATCTGGGTCATGTATCCATACTTCGCTGCCATTGCTGACGATGGTTTGCGCAAACGGGTCTTGGGTTTGCCAAAAGAAGCGGTTGGGCTGAGACAGCACCATGTGGCCGGTGGTTTCTTGCAGTCGACTGCCACTGGCGTCCAACAGGTACTGGACAAAATCAGCACTTATACTATGGTACCTGCCTAACTGCTGAGTAAGCTGTTGGGCTGCTGTGGCGGCCCACAGGGTTGATGTCATGGTAAGGCCCAGTAGCAAAGCGATGAGGTGGCCTAGATAACGAACTGGCATGGCATTAGTCCTTAACTGGCGGTGGCGCAATCACTTCACGACTGCCATTATGGGCCTGACTGGTAATGACACCGGCGGCTTCCATGGCTTCGATCATACGCGCAGCACGGTTATAACCTATTTTAAAT
>JAERSU010000070.1 GCA_016845445.1 Oceanospirillaceae bacterium
GGTAATAAGACCGTAGGTACTAATCTATCTTGGTTAGCTCGCCCAAGTGTGGATATTAGCCAGCGTACGGTGTTGGTTGTTGATGACATCTTCGATGAAGGTCACACCCTGGCAGCTATCTGTGAGTTTCTAGAAGAATCCGGGGTTAAAAAGGTATACTCTGCCGCCCTGCTTAATAAACTACATGATCGCAAGGTTGACTTCCGTCCAGACTTTATCGGCCTAGATGTGGAAGATCGCTTTGTCTACGGCTTCGGTATGGATTACCAAGGCTATTTCCGCAATGCCGAGGGTATTTATGCGGTTAAAGGTTTGTAAATAGCCTGTCTTTAGAGCAACAAAAAAGGGCCATCAGGCCCTTTTTTAATTGTTAAACCCAGGCCATTCACCTTACAGGCGTTCTACCTCAGCACGGTTATTAATGCCTGCTTCAAAAGCAATGGTATCGGCTTGACCATGCATGCGCGACAAGGCAGTGTGTAAGCCAGACTGCTGCTCGGCACTCAGATCATTAATATCGCCATTATGCACAGCACGCAGACGTAGGATTGACACATCGCCGGAGAAATCAGTGGCTTTTCCGTAGCTAGCACCTGCCACCGGCTGAGGCAGCTTAAATGCCGCTTGGCTAAGCATAGGGCTAACGCTATTGCTCATGCGCGCAGCCTGCTCATGGGATTGCCATTGTAAGCCCAATTCTGCCGCCAAATGTTGTGCATCGGCACCGCCTTTAAGTTGCGTAACCAGTTGCTCAGCCTGAAGCTGCAAATCATCCAAGGCTTGCTGCTGCTGTAATTGCAAACGAATGCTATCAGCAACGTCTGCCAGTTCTTGTGCGCTAGCTGGATTATGCCCTTGCAGATGCAAAACCATGAGTCGATCAGAAGCCAGTTCAATCACCTCTGAGTTATTGCCCTGCTCCAGTACGTCGGCAGAAAAAGCAGCACTGGCAACACGATTTGCTAGCTCGCCAAATTCACTGGCACCGTCACGACTAAACCACTGGGATTGTTGCACGCTCAGCCCCAATTCATCGCTCAGGTCCTGTAAATCAGGGGAAGAGAAGGCAATATCAGCCATGCTTTCACTGGCCGCCACAAACAGGCTTTCAGCGCCTTGTAATTGCAATCTTTCTAACAGGCTGGCTTGCTGTTCAGCAAAGCTTGGGAAGCTGTTGTCTACCAGACCTGTTAATTTGATGATTTGCACTCCAAATTGCGTGGCCACCGGTGCTGAGTACTGGCCTTCTTGCAAAGCAAAAAGCACCTCGTCAAACTCGCCGCCAAAATCACCCGCTAGCACAGCTCCAAGCTGACCGCCGTCAGCCGCACTTCCTGTGTCTTCAGAGTAGACTGCAGCTAGGGCGGCAAAATCTTCGCCAGCTTGTAGTTTGGCGTACACTTGCTGGGCTTTTGCCATCGCCTGATCTTGGCTCTGCTCGCCATCCACATTAAAGAGGATGTGCGCCGCTTCGCGTTCTTCTGCGGCTGTGTGCTGGGCTTTAGCCTGCTGGTAGGCTTCCTGCAGCTGGGCATCGGTCACCTTTACCTGATCAGCAAAACTGGCTTTTTCTAATACCACAAAGCTCACCTGCACCTGTTCTGGAGTTAAGTAGTCAGCACTGTTAGCGGCATAATGATCAGCCACCAGCTGGTCTTCAATTTGCGTCTCAGCCAGCTGTTGAGCAAAGGGTAAGGTTAGGGTATCAAAACTACGTGTTTGGCTGTCTAGTGCCACTACACGAGCTGCATCAGCGGGTAAGGTAAAGGCTGATGCGGTAACACCCTGCTGTAATTGATTGATGAGATTGTTTTTCACCAATTGTTGCTTGTATACCGCAGCAGTAAGGCCGACGTTAGCAATTAAGGTTTCAAAACGCTGTAGGTCAAATTGACCATCCACTTTAAAGTCATCTGATTCGACGATCATTTGATTTACCGCAGCTGCAGAAATGGCCATGCCATGATCAGCAGCGTATTGCAGTAAAACTTGTTCGTTAATTAGCTGTTCTAGTGTGCCCGCTTGAATGGCTTGCATATCAAGGGTGGCTGGATCGATATCAGGGTTATTCATAAGCACCTGACGTCGTTGAATTTCGGCCGCTTGGACCAGTTCCTGCATAGAGATGTCTTCGCCATTTACCGTGGCTGGGGCATCACTACCACCAGAAAATGAAAACAGGGATTCTGCACCCCAGATAACAAAGGTAAAGGCAATCAGGCTTACGAGGATTTTTGACACAATGCCCTGGGCATTGTCGCGAATACTTTGCAGCATGGAATTAGTGTCCAAACTTGCCCGGATCAAAGGATCCAGATAATGATAGTTAACCAACAAAAAACGCATTCCGGGGAATGCGTTCTTTGGAATTGCCCCAGTGTCAGGTTAGAGCACGACTGAGGCGCAAATGCTAAGAGAAATCTTAGTTTACAGCGTCTTTCAGAGCCTTACCAGCTTTGAAGCTTGGAATGTTGGCAGCTGCGATTTCAATGGTAGCGCCAGTTTGTGGGTTACGGCCAGTGCGAGCAGCACGCGCTTTTACAGAGAAAGTACCGAAGCCTACCAAAGAAACGGACTCACCGTCCTTTAGAGCGCCAGTTACTGCGTTGATAACAGCGTCCAGTGCGCGTCCAGCAGCAGCTTTGGACAGGTCGGCGTCTTGAGTGATAGCTTCGATCAGTTCAGATTTGTTCACATTAATCCCCTTTAATGGTGTGTAGTTTGTAACTTGCTTTTATTTATACAGGCAAGTGGATAATCGTTTTTAGTTGTTATTGTGTGTACAACGGAGACAATTTATACCAACTTGCCCAAAGCCTTGTCAAGCAAGGCTTTCAATTAATTTCACCTAGTGCGTACTAACAGACTCAGATTCAAGGTTTTCCGACTTAGGTTGAGCGCCAGCCACTTCTTCTTCCGTTAATGGCTGAGGTGCAAATTGTAACGCTAAATCGATCACTTCGTCGATCCATTTTACCGGTTTTATGTTTAAATCTTCCTTAATATTGTCCGGAATCTCTTTTAAATCGCGTTTATTTTCATCTGGGATGATCACCGTCTTAATACCGCCACGATGAGCCGCAAGCAGTTTTTCCTTCAATCCGCCTATGGGCAACACCTGACCGCGCAAGGTAATCTCCCCGGTCATGGCGACATCGGCTTTAACTGGAATGCCGGTTAGTACGGAAATCAATGCCGTACACATACCAATACCTGCTGATGGCCCATCTTTGGGTGTGGCCCCTTCTGGTACATGTATATGAATATCATGTTTTTCGTTGAAGTCAGGTTTGATGCCAATGCCGGCAGCGCGCCCACGTACGACAGTCATGGCCGCCTGAATGGATTCCTGCATAACATCGCCTAAAGAACCGGTCTTAATAAGCCTCCCTTTGCCAGGCACGGCTGCGGCTTCAATGGTGAGAATATCGCCACCAACCTGGGTCCAAGCAAGGCCGTTGACGTGGCCAATGCGGTCTTCACTTTCCGCCTCGCCATAGTTGAATTTGCGCACCCCAGAATAGTCTTCTAACTGGGCTGCTGCAATGCTCTTGGCAGTAGCTTGGTCGGCCTTGGACAACAAATGCTCTTTCACCACCTTACGGCAGATTTTAGCGATTTCACGTTCCAGGTTACGCACCCCGGCCTCGCGTGTGTAGTAGCGAATAAGGTCGCGCATGGCACTCTCGTCGATATGCAATTCTGACGGTGTTAAGCCATTTAAGGTCAATTGCTTAGGAATTAGATAGCGGCTGGCAATACTCACCTTCTCATCTTCTGTGTAGCCTGGTATGCGGATTATTTCCATACGATCCAGTAATGGGCCGGGCATGTTCATGGAGTTGGAGGTACACACAAACATGACATCGGAAAGATCATAGTCCACTTCTAGATAATGGTCGTTAAAGCTACTGTTTTGTTCCGGATCGAGCACTTCTAATAAGGCTGAAGCTGGGTCACCACGGTGATCCATACCCATTTTGTCGATTTCGTCCAATAAGAATAATGGGTTTTTAACGCCAACCTTGGACATTTTTTGCACAAGCTTACCTGGCATTGAACCAATATAGGTGCGACGGTGGCCACGAATTTCGGCTTCATCGCGCACACCACCTAGTGCCATGCGGATGTATTTGCGCCCAGTCGCACGAGCAATGGATTTACCTAACGAGGTTTTACCTACCCCTGGTGGGCCCACCAAACACAATATGGAACCACGTACCTTTTTTACCCGTTGTTGGACGGCTAAATACTCAAGAATACGTTCTTTTACTTCGGTCAAACCATAGTGATCGGCTTCTAACACTTTGCTTGCCGCATCCAGATCGTGTTTGAGGCGGCTTTTTTTCTTCCACGGAATGGTGACCATCCAATCGATATAACCACGTACCACGTTGGCTTCGGCAGACATGGGTGACATCATCTTCAGCTTGCCAAGCTCACTCATGGTTTTGTCTTTCGCTTCGGCTGGCATGCTGGCGTCGTTGATCTTTTCTAACAGATCGTCAAGCTCATTGTTGCCACCATTTTCGTCGATATCACCCAGTTCTTTCTGAATGGCCTTCATTTGCTCATTCAGATAATACTCGCGCTGACTTTTTTCCATCTGCTTTTTGACACGACCACGAATGCGCTTCTCTACCTTAACTAGGTCAATTTCACCTTCCATTTGGCTCATTAAATGCTCGAGGCGCTCCTTCATAGAAGCCATTTCTAAAAGTTTTTGCTTTTCTTCCAGCTTGAGATTCATCTGCGCGGCGATGGTATCAGCTAGGCGTGATGGATCTTCAATATTATTCACTGAGGACATCACCTCAGCTGGGACTTTTTTGCTGAGTTTTACAAACTGTTCAAATTGCGCATTGAGGGTATGCACTAGGGCTTTCTTTTCATTTTCTGAAAGCTCATCTTCAGCAAAAGCGGTTACTTGTGCTGTGTAAAATTCATGTTCTTCGAGAACTTCATCAATGGCCACACGGTCTTCGCCTTCCACCAATACCTTCACCGTACCATCGGGCAGCTTTAACAACTGTAAAATACGTGCAGTGGTACCTATGCTGTATAGATCAGCAATTTGTGGATCATCTTGATCGGCATTTTTTTGCGCCACCACGACAATGACTTCGTCATTGGCCATGGCATGCTCTAAGGCTTCGATAGACTTCTCACGGCCGACAAATAGAGGGATGACCATATGTGGGTAGACCACAACGTCACGCAAAGGAATTAGCGGATAGGTATTGCTCATAATTGTTTCTCTTTCCTCACGGGCGATGTTTTGCCCGCTTATGTTGCTATACCTAATTAATGCGGACAGCAGCCTAAAATGCAAGCCTGATGTCGTAAATTGACATAAAAAAAGGGAGCAGCTTACGCGACTCCCTTTTGCTATACCTAGCTGTAGCGATTATTCATCACTGGCTGCCTGTGGCAGTTCCTGGCCTTTACCGTGAATAAGTAATGGTTCGGAGGCACCATTGATGGCGTTTTCATCAACCACCACCTTTTCAACATCGGCCATATCAGGCAGTTCATACATGGTGGGCAACAGCACTGACTCCATGATGGAACGCAAACCACGGGCGCCTGTCTTGCGCTCCATAGCCTTACGCGCTACGGCGCGTAGGGCATCGTCGCGGAAATCGATGTCTACACCTTCCATCTCAAACAACTTGTGGTACTGTTTGGTGAGGGAGTTTTTAGGCTCGGTTAAGATTTGCACCAGGGCTTCTTCATCTAGTTCTTCCAAGGTGGCGATCATGGGCAGGCGGCCAACAAATTCTGGAATCAAGCCGAACTTCACCAGGTCTTCTGCTTCTACCGTATGGAGCAAGGTGCCTATGTCCGTGTCGTCCTTACTGTTAACCGAGGCAGAGAAACCAATACTACTCTTATCCGTGCGATCACGAATCACCTGATCAAGGCCAGCAAAGGCACCACCACAAACAAACAGAATATTGCTGGTATCAACCTGCAAAAATTCTTGTTGTGGGTGTTTACGACCACCTTGTGGAGGTACAGAAGCAACCGTCCCTTCGATAAGCTTTAACAGGGCTTGCTGTACCCCTTCTCCAGATACATCCCGGGTTATAGAAGGGTTATCAGACTTGCGGGAAATCTTGTCAATTTCATCAATGTAAACAATGCCACGTTGCGCTTTTTCTACATCGTAGTCACATTTTTGCAACAGCTTCTGAATGATGTTTTCTACATCCTCACCCACATAACCGGCTTCGGTCAGGGTGGTGGCATCGGCAATGGTGAAAGGCACGTTCAACAGCCGTGCCAGAGTTTCGGCAAGCAAGGTCTTACCGCTACCTGTGGGGCCGATTAAGAGGATATTACTCTTGCCCAGCTCCACGTCGTCTTTACTGCCTTCGTAACGTAAACGCTTGTAGTGGTTATAGACGGCCACAGCCAAAACCATCTTGGCTTTTTGCTGGCCAATAACATACTCTTCAAGGGCTGCTCGAATTTCCTTGGGGGTTGGTAAGCGATCGTCACTCGGGGCTTCTGTTTGCTCTAAAATTTCTTCACGAATGATGTCATTGCACAGGTCGACACATTCATCACAAATAAATACGGAAGGCCCGGCGATTAATTTACGTACGTCATTTTGGCTCTTGCCGCAAAATGAACAGTAGAGTAGCTTGCCGTTATCGCCGTTGCCGTCATTGCTGGTAGTCATAGCTGGGTACCAATAAAGTAGTTATACCGGACGCTTGTCCAGAACCTGATCAATCAAGCCATAGGCTTGGGCTTCATCCGCATTCATAAAATTATCACGATCTGTATCTTGGGCTACCTGGTCATAATCCTGGCCCGTGTGCCCTGCCATGATGCGATTAAGCTTTTCGCGGATATTCAGAATTTCACGCGTGTGAATTTCAATATCCGATGCTTGGCCTTGATAGCCACCTAAAGGCTGGTGAATCATCATGCGCGAGTTGGGTAAGCAATAACGTTTTCCGGCTGCACCACCGGTTAACAGTAAGGCCCCCATACTGGCGGCCTGGCCAATACACATGGTGCTAACATCTGGTTTGATAAACTGCATGGTGTCATAGATAGACATGCCCGCGGTGACCGAACCGCCCGGTGAGTTAATGTACAAGTGAATGTCTTTGTCCGGGTTTTCTGCTTCCAAAAACAGCAGTTGCGCAACCACAAGATTGGCCATGTGGTCTTCCACCTGGCCCACGAGAAAGATAACCCGCTCTTTTAATAGGCGAGAATAGATGTCGTAAGACCTTTCCCCTCTTGAGGTTTGCTCAATAACCATGGGGATAAGGGCATTTAGCTCTGGGCTTAAGGCCGAGTTGTAAGGCACATTAAGGCTCATTGAAGAAAAACTCCATGTAGTAAGATATGTTGATGTCGCTAATGTATTGCGTTTTGCTTACGCCATTAAGTGGTAACAATACACGTCCTTTATGGTATCGACAAGTATAAATACCAAGGGGTTACCGGTATTTTTTTATAAATTGGAGACATAAAAAAACGGCAAGGAGCGATACGCGCCCTGCCGTTTTATTGAGCTGCTGTAATCAGTATTAAGCTTGGGCTTGTTCAGCAGGCTTAATGGCTGTTTCGTAGTCTACGTCTACGTCGGTTACGTTACCAGCAGCAATCAGGTGCTCAACCACCATATCTTCAAGTACCACACCTTCGATAGCAGAACGTTGTTCAGCATTATTCATGTAGTATTCAACGAATTCAGCTGGGTCTTGATAGCCTTGTGCCATGTCTTCGATCAGCGCGCGAACCTTGTCTTCATCAGCTGTCATGTCATTAGCCTTGATGATTTCGCCAGCCAACAGGCCTACTTTAACACGCTTGTCAGCCTGATCCTGGAACATTTCATCAGGCAGGATGCTTGGGTCTAGGTTCTGGTTAGCGCCGCCACCAAATTGTTGTAGAGCTTGTTGCTTCAAACGATCCAGTTCACCCTTGATTAGGGCTTTAGGCACGTCAAACTCGTTTAGTGCCAAATAAGCATCAAGGACATTATTCTTTAGCTTGGCCTTCAGAGCTTGGGTCATTTCACGTTCCATATTGGCACGGATTTCAGCCTTGAAGCCTTCTTCACCGTCAGCCTTAGGGCCGAACTTAGCGAAGAATTCATCGTTAAGCTCTGGCAATACAGCTTCGGATACCTTGTTAGCGGTGATCTTGAATACCGCTTCTTTACCAGCTAGGTTTTCGGCTTGATAGTCTTCTGGGAAGGTCACTGTGATGTCTTTTACTTCAGCAGCGGACATGCCAACGACGCCATCTTCAAAACCTGGAATCATGGAACCAGAACCTAGTACCAGATCGTGGCCTTGGGCAGCACCACCATCGAACAGTTCACCGTCAAGGGAACCTTCAAAATCGATGTTTACACGATCGCCATCGGCGGCGGCACGCTCTACGTCGTTCCAGTCAGCCTGTTGTTCACGCAACATGTCAATCATGTTGTCAACATCAGTATCCGTAATGCTACCGGCTTCACGCTCTACACTTAGGCCAGTGGCGTCAGCTAGGGTGATTTCTGGGTAAACTTCCACCACGGCTACATAGCTGAATTCGCCTTCGCCAGCGTCTTCTTGTGGTTCAATTTCTGGCATACCGGCTGGGTTAATGTCGGCTTCTTGCAGAGCTTCGAAGTAGCTGGTTTGAATAACGTCGCCCAGTACTTCCTGACGGATGCTGGCGCCGTAACGCTTCTTCACAACTTTTGCAGGTACCTTGCCTTTACGGAAACCGTCCAAGCGGATGGTCTTGGCTGTTTCTTGTACCTTTTTATCTACCGCACTATCGATCTGATCTGCAGGAACAGTAACGGTTACACGGCGCTCCAAGCTAGTAGTAGCTTCAACTGAAACTTGCATTTAAATGCCTCTTAAATTACCAATTAACAGGCCACAGGGCCCACTTAAATTTAAAGCTAGCACTGGGTCTGAGAAACAGAAGCCCAATACCGGCGAAATTAGAAGACCGAATTTTCCGGTAAAGGCCGCTCTGAGTCAAGTAAAAGCCATTAATATGCTAACAAAAGTGGGCTTTGTCGCGCTTAATTGAGCAATATGTCTTCAAATGAGTAATCAGACATGACTTGTGGCCCATTGGCAGTGATTAAAACCTGGTTCTCTAACTTCACCCCTTCGGCCTCATTTTCGGCGCCAGAAAAGCTTTCCACGCACAACACCATGTTTTCTTCTAGCACACCATCATAACCATCGCGCGGCCAATCTTCTTGATAGTAGATTTTAGGGTACTCATCGGACAAGCCTACGCCATGAAAACTACATACATAGCGGTGGGCCTGGTATTTTGCCTGGCGCACATAGGCATGATCGCAAAGCTCCTTAAAGGTTACCCCTGGACGTAGCAATTGGGTATTGAATTGAATCTCATCGTAAGCGTGACGATAGGCATCTTGCTGTTGTTGATTGGGCTTGTCGCCACACAACCAGGTGCGCGATATGTCGGCTATATAGCCCATAGGACCGATCATGTCAGTATCAAAAGCAACCAGTTCTCCGGCGCTGATTAGCTTATTACTGGCCTCCTGTAGCCATGGATTGGTGCGCTCGCCTGAGGCTAACATATGACCCTCTATCCAGTTCCCATCATGGGCAATATTAACTTGATGTAGAATCGACCAGAGTTGGTTCTCTGTTACACCGGGTTGCAGGGCGGCTTGCATTTGGGCGATACCCTGTTGGGCCACAGCAACACTGCGCTGCATACACAAAATTTCTTCTGCGGATTTAATCAATTTGGCCTGTTCAACGATGATTTCCGCATCCAACACCTGCCAACCAACGCTGACTACAGCCTGGTTCACCAGGGGTGAAAAACGCTCAATGGCCATTGGCCCAGTCAAGCCTAGTTGCTGGCGATAGTCTTGAATATCAGCAACGAAATGTTTAGCCGCCGCTGCTAAATCTAAGCCACCATCAAATACATTGATAAAATGAGCACGTGCGTATTCACTGACGTGCGGATACTGGCGACCAGCCGAGCTATATAACC
>JAERSU010000071.1 GCA_016845445.1 Oceanospirillaceae bacterium
CTGTTTAACCGGTTAGAGGATTTGCCATTTCCCACCATTGCGGCAATTAACGGGTTTGCCCTGGGCGGCGGTTTTGAGCTGGCATTGGCTTGTGACTTCAGGTTGATCGCCGATAAAGCTGCCGTTGGGTTTCCTGAGGTCAAATTGGGGATTATCCCGGGCTACGGCGGTACGGTCAGGGCGCCAAGGGTCATGGGTGTTGATAATGCCCTGAAATGGATTTGTACCGGCAAGCACGCCAAAGCTGGTGAGGCATTGTCGCTGGCCGCAGTCGACGGCATTGTCGCTGTAGACAAATTACTGCAGTCGTCAGTCAAAATGCTGTTGGACGCGCGCAGTGGTGAACTTAATTACCAGGCCAGGCGGGCAGAAAAATCGCAGCCAGTGTGGCTGAACGACATGGAACGCACCATGGCATTTACTGCGGCGAAGGCGTTGGTGAGCCAGCAGGCAGGGCCCGATTACCCGGCGCCTATGACGGCACTAAAAGCGATAGAAAAACACTGCGTCATGGATCGCGATGGTGCCAGTCAGGTCGAAATCGAGCATTTTGTCGACATCGCTTTCACCGATGTGGCTGCCAGCCTTGTGGGGCTGTTTTTAAATGAGCAGGCCGTTGCCAAGAAAGCCAGGTCCCATGCAAAGAAGGCAGAAAAAGTGCAGCATGCGGCTGTTCTGGGAGCCGGCATCATGGGTGGCGGTATAGCCTATCAGTCAGCAGTAAAAGGCATCCCGGTATTGATGAAAGATGTTGTTCAGCAGGGCCTGGATGCAGGCATGCAGGAAGCTTCGCAATTGCTGGGCAAACTGGTTGAGCGCGGAAAAATACCGGTCAAGAAGATGGCTGAGTCATTAAACCGTATCGACCCAACGCTGGATTACGCTGGTATTGATAGGGCAGATGTCATAGTTGAGGCAGTGGTAGAGAACCCGGCGGTAAAAAAATCTGTCCTGGCCGAGTGCGAAAAGCACCTGCAGGATAACGCTGTGCTCTGTTCAAATACCTCAACCATCCGTATAACAGAACTGGCGGGCGCACTGGCCAGGCCGGAAAATTTTTGTGGTATGCATTTTTTTAACCCGGTACACAAAATGCCGTTGGTAGAAGTGATTCGCGGTGAACAAACCAGCGATGAAACCATCGCCAGGGTTGTAGCCTACGCCAGCACCTTGGGCAAGACTCCCATAGTCGTTAACGATTGCGCCGGCTTCCTGGTCAATCGTGTGTTGTTTCCCTATCTTGCTGCATTTAACCAGTTGGTGCATGAGGGGGCCGACTTCCAGGTGATTGATCGCGCAATGGAGAAATTCGGTTGGCCAATGGGGCCAGCGTATTTACTCGATGTTGTAGGCATCGATACCTGTGTGCACGCGGCAGGAGTGCTGGCAGAAGCCTTCCCGGACCGCATGGGTATTACCCATACTACAGCGATGCAGGCTATGTTTGATGCCGATCGGTTGGGGCAGAAAAACAGTAAGGGTTTTTATCAATATGTGCCGGACAAACGGGGCCGAATACAAAAAACGCCTGATGAGGACGTTGGGAAATTACTGCAACCACATGTGAATGCGGCGAAGGATTTTGACGGTCAGGATATCGTCGACAGGCTGATGATACCGTTATGTCTCGAGATAGTGCGTTGCCTTGACGAGGGCATCGTTGCCTCGCCAGCCGAAGCCGATATGGCATTGATTATGGGTATTGGTTTCCCAATGTTCAGGGGTGGTGCGTGCCGCTATATGAATACGTTAGGGGTAAATGAGTTCTGCCAGCGTGCAGAAGAGTTTTCCGGTCTGGGAGAGCAATATAAAGTTCCCGACAGTTTGCAGGCTATGGCCAAAGAGGGCAGGAACTTTTATTAGCGGTTGCGCTCAAGCGTTAATTGCCGCAGTGAATTATTGGATTATTGAGAGGTGAATAATGGGTTTAGCTGATAACACACCGGTGATCGTAGATTGTGCGCGCACACCGATGGGGCGATCCAAGAATGGTATGTATCGCAATACGCGAGCTGATGACATGTCAGCTGCATTGGTGTCTGCGTTGCTAGAGCGAAATGACTCGATCGCTGTTGAGGAAATCGATGATGTAATCTGGGGCTGCGTAAACCAGACCAAAGAGCAATCGTTTAACCTGGGCCGGATGATGGCGTTAATGACGCAAATTCCGCATACGGTGCCAGCGCAAACTATCAATCGCCTATGTGGCTCTTCGATGTCAGCACTGCATATAGCGGCGCAATCCATCCTTGCCGGTTGTGGAGAGCTGTTTGTTATCGGCGGTGCCGAACATATGGGTCACGTTCCCATGACGCATGGGCTGGAACCCAATCCGCGTATGAGTAAGCATGTTGCCGAGGCTTCGGGCATGATGGGGTTGACCGCCGAAGCCCTTGCCATGTTGCATGGTGTTAGCAGGGAGCAGCAGGATGCCTTCGCGGTGCGTTCACACCAGCGTGCACACCAGGCGGCGACCAGCGGCAATTTTGACAACGAAATTATTGCAATAGAAGCGCACGATGAAGATGGCGCCAAATTCCTGGCCAGTAGCGATGAGACCATCAGGCCCGATACATCGCTGGAAGGACTTGCGCAACTGCGACCGGCGTTCAACCCGAAAAACGGTACGGTAACCGCTGGTACTGCATCGCAGATCACCGACGGCGCAGCGGCCATGATTGTCATGAGTGCGGCAAAGGCGAAAGCCTGTGGCTTGCAACCCCGAGCCAAAGTGCGATCCATGGGGCTGGCCGGGGTTGACCCCTCAATTATGGGATATGGGCCGGTTCCGGCTTCACAAAAGGCGCTGGTCACGGCTGGCTTGTCTATCGAGGATATAGGTGCCGTAGAGCTTAACGAGGCTTTTGCCGCACAGGCGATTCCGGTATTAAAGGATCTGCAGTTACTTGATGTGATGGATGAAAAAGTTAACCTGCACGGTGGCGCTATTGCACTGGGTCATCCGCTGGGCTGTTCCGGGGCGAGAATTATGACTACGCTGGTAAATAT
>JAERSU010000072.1 GCA_016845445.1 Oceanospirillaceae bacterium
CACCGCAGCGAAAGCAATAGTAGAACTGCTTATCCGGTGCAACGCTAAGAGAGGGGGTTTTTTCTTTATGGAAAGGACAGCAGGCGGAATAATTACGGCCGCTGCGTTTTAGTTTAACGCGGCTATCAACAACATCAACAATATCAGTTCTATCGAGCAAGGTGTCGATAAATTCCTGGGGGATGCGATGCAGCTGCTGGTTAGCCACGTTTCACCTGTAATGCGCTTAGCTTAGGCGAGCTTTGATTTGTCCACTTACCTTGCCCATGTCGGCACGGCCTTGTAGCTGGGGCTTTAGTTGACCCATTAGCTTGCCCATGTCTTGCATGCCGGTAGCACCAGTGGCGCTAATGGCGGCATCGATCAATTGGCTAATTTCCTCGGCCGTTAGCTGGGCCGGTAGGAATTCTTGAATAACACCCATTTCATACTTTTCCTGCTCGGCCAAGTCGTTGCGCCCGGCGGCTTCAAACTGGCTAATGGAGTCGCGACGTTGCTTTAGCATCTTGTCGAGGATGGCCAGAATGCGGGCGTCGTCCAGGTCGATGCGCTCATCCACTTCCACACGCTTGATTTCTGCCAGCATGGAGCGAATAACTGTTAGGCGTTCTTTGTCTTTGGCGCGCATGGCGTTCTTTTGGGCGTCTTTTAGTTGGGCTTTAAGATCAGACATAAGGTGCCTCGTGGTGTATGGTCGTAAGTAAGTGTTCAATTATGTAAACGCCAGAAACAACAAAGGGGCGGGTAACTGAAAACCGCCCCTAAGGTGTTGCCGTTGACGACGTCTCGTCGGGCAAAATCTGGTGCTAACTGCGGCTAGTTGTTTTCGTGTTGAACATCTAGCTTACAGTAAAAACCGTGTGTTCTGCTACTGCTAAACAGTAGCTGGCTGTACCAATCGTTGGGTGATTAGTACAGACGAACGTGACGACGGTTTTCGCGAGCCACTTTTTTAGCGTGACGCTTTACAGCAGCAGCTGCTTTACGCTTACGAACGCTGGTTGGCTTTTCGTAAAATTCACGCTTGCGTACGTCTGCTAGTACGCCTGCTTTTTCACACGCGCGCTTGAAGCGACGTAGAGCAATATCAAATGGTTCGTTTTCTTTCAGTTTTACAGCTGGCATATTTCTACCTGTTAGAGATGACGGGGTTTATAGGGTCGTCATCTAGATT
Source organism: Oceanospirillaceae bacterium (assembly GCA_016845445.1). Lineage (GTDB taxonomy): Bacteria > Pseudomonadota > Gammaproteobacteria > Pseudomonadales > Balneatricaceae > Njordibacter. The sequence continues at coordinate 1,175 of JAERSU010000072.1, forward strand.
AATTTAAGTGTCTTTTCAGTAAGCATTTGCCTTACGAAAAGTTCACGGCATAGCTTTAAGGCCGCATATTCTACTCTTTGCGATAGGGGGTGTAAAGTCCGATTGCATAAAAAAGTAACGATGTGGGTCGGGTTTTAATCCGACAAGTCGGAATTAATTCCGACCCACAGGCAAATATGTTGTGTATATGGTCTAAATCCTAGTATTTGCTAGGGCTCAAAGGTAAAATCACCCCCAATTTTTCCCTAACTGATGCATCATGAAAGTTCTTGGTATAGAAACCTCCTGCGACGAAACTGGCGTTGCCATCTTTGATACAGAAAAAGGCATCTTGGCCGAAGCCCTATTTAGCCAGGTTGCCGTGCACGCTGAATATGGTGGCGTCGTGCCTGAGCTAGCTTCTCGTGACCATGTGCGTAAACTCATACCTTTGCTGCGCGAGGTGTTTGCTGACGCTGGCTTGGAGTTTGCCGATATCGACGGCGTGGCCTATACCGCAGGTCCCGGTTTAATCGGGGCCTTGATGGTGGGTGCGGCTGCTGGGCGAGCGCTCGGTATGGCCTGGAATGTGCCAACCATTGGTGTGCACCATATGGAAGGTCATCTACTTGCCCCACTATTGGAAGATGATGCACCTAAGCCGCCATTTGTCGCCCTATTAGTGTCCGGTGGCCACACTCAGCTGGTCAATGTGGGTGCCTTGGGTGAGTATGAATTAATGGGTGAATCCATTGATGATGCCGCCGGTGAAGCCTTTGATAAGGTCGCCAAGATGCTGGATTTGGATTACCCTGGCGGCCCCCATGTGGCTCGTTTGGCTTTAAATGGCACCGAAGGCCGCTTTAAGTTTCCGCGTCCCATGGTTGATCGCCCTGGGCTGGATATGAGCTTTAGTGGCCTAAAGACAGCATCTTTATATGCGGTACAGGATTTGCAGAAGCAAAGCCCTGATGGTCAACTAAGTGAGCAGGACAAGGCGGATATCTGCTTAGCCTTTGAGCAGGCTGCAGTGGATACATTAGCCATTAAATGCCGTCGTGCCATTGAGCAATCGGGTCACCAGGTGTTGGTTATGGCCGGTGGTGTAAGTGCCAACCGTCGCTTGCGTGCCAAATTAGAAGAAGCCAGTGCCAAGCTAGGTGCCAAGGTGTCGTACCCTCGGCCGCAGTATTGCACCGACAATGGCGCCATGATCGCTTTTGCTGGTGCTCTGCGTCTGCAAGCTGGCCAACATGATGATTTGCGCTTGAATATTAAGCCACGCTGGCCGTTAAGCGACCTGCCAGCTATTTAACCATTGGGGTAAGACTTGAGGTCTGACCCAGAGCGAAGCGATATCAAGGA
>JAERSU010000073.1 GCA_016845445.1 Oceanospirillaceae bacterium
GCCTACACAGATAAGCCCTTAACAAACTGAGTACTACTATGAACATCAGCATCATCAATCAACGTTTGCGCAGCTATTTCCAGCTACTGGTCATAACCTGCCTAGCCTTAGTTGTCTTGTTTGGCTTTATTGCCGGAACCGTCAGCTTTGTACTGATTGTTGCTGTACTAATAAGCACCCACTGGCTGGCGTTTAAGCTACGCAAAATTCGCCGCCACTAAACCTATTGAGGAGACACCACCATGGGTATTTTTTCTCGCATGGCAGACATCGTAAATTCCAACCTTAACGCCATATTAGATCGCGCTGAGGATCCTGCCAAAATGATTCGTCTAATCATTCAAGAAATGGAAGAAACGCTAGTGGAAGTACGCGCCTCTTCTGCGCGCATTATTGCCGATAAGAAGAGCGCACAACGCAAGCTAGACCATCTACTAGAACAAGCCCAAGGCTGGGAAAACAAAGCCGCCCTCGCCCTAAGCAAAGATCGTGAAGACCTAGCCCGCGCAGCTCTGCAAGAGCAAGCCAACTTAAATGAAGAAGCGGCTCACATGGAAGCCGAACTAAGTGCCGCCGACGAACACCTGGCACAGCTAACGGACGAAGTAGCGCAACTACAGAGCAAACTCAATGACGCCAAGGCCAAGCAAAAAGCCCTATTGGTGCGCGAACAAAGCGTGCAGAATCGCATCCGCGTCAAGCAACAAAACAATCGCAGCGCCCTAGACGCAGCCTTTGCCAAGTTCGACAAGTTTGATCGCCGCATGGACAACCTCGAAGGCCAACTCGAAGCCATGGATCTAGGCAACGACCAGAACCTCGCTGCCCAGATCAATGCCTTAGAAGAAGACGAGCGCATTAACGACGCCCTTGCTAAACTAAAAGCCAAACAAGCTCAATCTAAATAGCCGCACCGCCTAGGCAGCAAGCGCAGCTTGCCCCTAGGCACCAACAGAGGAACACCCCATGTTTGACTTTTTGTTTGTGCCAACCATTTTATTTATCACTGTGGTGATGCCCATATGGATCGTTATGCACTACCGTAGCAAAAACGCCTCCCAACGGGGCCTAGATGATAACCAACGCCAAGAGCTGGATGACTTATTATCCAGCATTGACCAGCTCACTGATCGCATTGACACCCTTGAAGCCATACTAGACAACGAACACGGCGGCTGGCGCCAGCAACAAACACCACCCAAGCAAGAACAAGGGAAGAACTAAGCCATGCATTACAAACAGCACAATTTCAAACACAACCGCGAGCGCGGCTGGGATCGCAACCTGTATCGTAGCCGCGACGAAAAACGCATAGCCGGCGTCTGCGGAGGTATTGCCGAACACCTAAACGTTGAGCCGTGGATCATCCGCCTGCTATTTGTGGGTAGCTTTTTCATGCTTGGCGGCCTATCCATACTACTGTATATCATTGCCGTGTTTGCCATCGACAAACGCCCAAAAGGGTCTACTATTAATATGGAGTACGACGAAGAGCAGCACCAATACCGGCCGCGCAATGCCTTTAAATACGGCGCCAGCACCAGCAGCCGCTTACAAAAGGCCAAGCAACGCATCGATGCCGCTTTAGCACGCACTCAACGCATGGAAGCCTATGTCACATCCAAGCAATACGAACTCAACAAAGAATTCGCCCGCATGCAGGATTCCTAATCATTAGGAGCACATTATGTCAGTTTTTAAATACTTTGCTGTAGGCCTATTACTAGCCCTAAGCAGCTTAACTCAGGCCAATGAAAGTGCCGCTGTAAGCGGCGCAGACCTATACGCCGCCAACCAGCAGATCGTCACCAAAGCCGAAGTAGATGACGCCTTCGCGGTCGCCAACCACGTGATCATTAATCACACAGTGACTGGCAGTGCGCATTTGGCTGGCACTCACGTAGAAATTAACGCTCCCATCCAACAGAGCTTGTACGCCTTCGGTGATAGCGTCATCATCGGTAATCATGTACAGCAGGACACCTTAACCATCGGTCGCAATCTACTCATCAACGGCGATATCAATGGTGATCTTCGCGCTATGGGCGAAACTATCAGCGTCAACGGCATCATCAACGGCCATGCTAATCTAGCCGGCAATCACATCCACATCAACAATCATATTCAAGGGGACCTGTCCGTGGCTACCGCGCAGGTAAGCTTTGGTAGTGACGCACTAGTTGATGGTGATATCAACATCTACAGCGATTATGCCGACACCATGGAGATTCCCTCTCACGTGGCTCCCAGTGGACGCATTCACCGACATCTGGATGACCTAGATGGGCACATGGAGATGGGAAGCTGGCGAGGTGAAGTGCATGCCAGTGGTTGGCAATACTGGCTTGGCAGCACCCTCACAAGCTTCGTACTTTGTCTAATCCTGGTGTTGATTGCCCGTCAATTTGTGCACCGTGCGGCCAATAGCATTAGCCAAACAACGGCTAGCAACCTTACTCAAGGAACACTGGCTCTGGCCCTGCTAATCGGCGCTATCCTATTAAGCGCCATCACCATCATTGGCCTACCCGTATCCCTGCTACTTATACTGGCGACGATTGTTGCGGTGTTTATCGCCAGCCTTGTAGGCAGCTACAGCCTGGGGTATATGATCTGGGTGCGCTGGCGACACGAGGAACCCAATGGCTTTAGGGCATTAGCCATGACAGCGCTATTAGGCACGCTGGTATTAAGCCTACTGGAGGCCATCCCCTTTATAGGCTGGCTCATAGGTATACTGGTGATGCTAGCAGGCCTAGGCGCCATCAACCCATGGCGCACGACGAGAGGAACCTAGGTTTATTTCGACGTGGGTGATCTAAAGGCCAACCTACAAGCGAGCTTAGATCTTGTCATCCAAGCGTGCTAGCATTTTATCGAGCTTTCTTTCTAACTCGATATTGTGGGCCAATATATCCGCGTTCTGCTTGCGCAGTTCGCGGTTCTTTACATTGGTATCCGCAAAGCCTAGGACCCGCTCGGCAATCAAAGCACCAATAAAACCAACAATACCCACACCAATATAGAACATGCCCGCAACCACCATGCGGCCACCCAAGGTTACCGGATAGAAGTCGCCAAAACCAATGGTACTAGCACTCATCTGCAGGGCCCAAAAAGCATCGGCATAATTGGTTATGTTGGCATCAGGGTTCTGCAATTCAAAATGCAGCAACAAGGAAGCCAACAGGGCAATCACCCCATACAGGAAGCCCACGCTTAACACCGCGAGGGCACGGGTATGATAGTTACGCACACCATACTCATCCACCTCATACACATGCCGCTTTATTTTCTCAACCATGACTTACCCTTCCTCTATTACTGTAATGCAGGCCTGCACCTTAGCCCATGATCACATGGGGTAAAAATCGTGAACTATCCAGGGTCACCTGCTGACGATCTTCACGAATTGACATGCCAGCAGGCTGATCATTGATCAACCAAGACCCAATGAGCGTGTAGTTATCACCGAACCTAGGCATAGGCGTATAGGCTTGATAGATAAACCCCTCATCACCGTATGGCCCCTCACTGGAAAACACCTCTTGGCCATGATTGTAGATGCTTACATTGGCACCTTCACGGGCAAAGATGGGCTTCTTCACATAGTGTTGCAGACCACTAGCTGCCAATTGATCTTCAAAATAGGCGGGCAACAAATTAGGGTGGCCCGGGAACATCTGCCACAAAACGGGCAGTATGGCTTTATTGGAAATCAAGCACTTCCAGAGGGGCTCCAGCCAGCGACAACCGGCGGTGCAAATATGTTCAGCAAACTCTTCGCGCAGCATAAACTCCCACGGGTAGAGCTTGAACAGCCAGCTGATTTCCTCATCATGCTGATCCGTAAAAGCCCCTGATTTACCCAAGCCAAGCTCTTCTATATAGACAAATGGCGCCTGCAAACCGGCTTCTTTAGCGCAATCCTGTAGATACTGCACGGTACCACGATCTTCTTCCGTATCCATACAACAGGCAAAATGCAAGGCTTGATTGGGGCGTTGCAAGCGCAACTCGGCAAAACGATTAACCAGCTTTTCTTGCACAGAATTGAACTGATCTGCTTGCCGCCCCAAACGCCCTGCCTTGACCTGATCTTCCAACCATAACCACTGCCAAAAGCCAGTTTCATAGAGACTCGTAGGCGTATCAGCGTTGTTTTCTAATAATTTGGCAGGCCCACGGCCATCGTACGCCAAGTCCAAGCGAGAATAGAGACTAGGCTCAGCAGCCTGCCAGGAACTAGCGACTAGATCCCAGAATTGCGATGGAATCTGAAAACGTGCCAACCAGGCTTCGTTGGCCAAAATCGCTTCCACAGCCTGTAGACACATCTGATGCAACTCAGCCGTTGGGTCTTCAATATGCTCCTCGACCTGTTGCAAAGTAAATTGATAATAGGCGCTTTCGTCCCAGTAGGGCTCGCCATACATGGTATGAAAGCCAAAGCCAAACTCTTTTGCCTGCTCACGCCAGGCTGGTCGCTCGGCGATCGGTAAACGCAGCATTAACCGCCCCAACTGCTGGAGCGACTAGCCACCTTACGCGCCATGCTGCCAAAACCACCACGCTTGGTCGTTGAAGTCACCTTAGGCTTAGGGGCAAAGGCTTTGCTGGACACCTTAACTTGACGAGTATTATAGGCGCCATAACTTTGGCCGGTAGCAGACACCCAATTACCGAACACTGGCGAACGCCGACTAGTAGGTAAAAACAAAGCCGATGCGTAACGCTTTTTCTTCTTTTTCTTCAGGTCGAAATCCATATCATCAATAACCTGAGCAAAAAGAAAGCCCGCCATGGCCGGCATAAACCAATTGCCAGCATGGCTGGCATAGGGCACACAGCGTTCAAGGCCAAAGTCTTCTTCACAATCATCCTCGCGCAGGTATTTTGGACTTGCTTCAGCAGCCTCTTGCAAGGCATCTTCGTAAGCCATTCGGCAGAGTTCAACAAACTCCGGATTATCCATGGCGCACTCCATCACATTGGGATAGATATTCGCCACTTCAGAATCACCACAGGCCGACAGGGTAGCCGCCATCACGCCCACAGCGGCTGGCTTCAAGACAAAGGACTTGTCAGCCTTACGCAGGCTAGCAAGGTCAATAGAACGGGTACGTTTCATGATAAGCCCCGCTTAATAAGTCATGCAGGCCGCATTTAACAAGCCCACAGCCACAGACACGCCACCTAGCATAATACCGGCAGACACCTCGTCGTTATTAATGCGCTCGGCAATCTTAGGCATAAAGGTAAAACGCAGAATGGCAAAAGCCAGCAACTGAGCAATCAGTGCCACCACACCCCAGATAACAAAATCAATAATGGACACTGAATTGCTGGCGGCACCGGCCAAGGCGATACAAAAGCCGATCACCGCGCCAACAAAGCCGATGGCAGCAGCCACGCTTTGCTGATCTTTCACCAAGGCCCACTCATCATG
>JAERSU010000074.1 GCA_016845445.1 Oceanospirillaceae bacterium
TAGGGTCAGACCCCATGGGGTCTGACCCTTGTGGACAACTGATTATTTAAAACGCACGGCCGTACCGCTGACGCTAACCATCATCATACCGCCATTTTGGCCGACGACTTCATAGTCGATATCTATGCCAACAATGCCGTCGGCCCCTAAGGCCTTGGCTTGGGCTTCCATTTCCGCAAAGGCTACCTGACGTGCTTTGCCCATTTCTTCTTCGTAGGCCCCGGCTCGGCCACCTACAATGTCACGAATAGCACCAAAAATATCTTTAAAGATATTGGCGCCTAAGATGGCCTCGCCAACGACAACGTCCAAATAGGCATCAATAGGGCGACCGTCAACGACTGACGTGGTGGTTTTTAACATAGCTTTTCTCCTGGGTTGCTTACCCTTCTAAAGATAGGATTTTTTATCTTGTTTTCCACTGCCCCAAGCGTAAAGAATGGTAAATCGTCGCACTGAGGTAGTATCATAGCCGTTCGTACACATTGGGGTCAGACCCCTAAGCAAAGCGAAATATATGACTCTGCCAACCACAATGAACGCCATTGTCACCCTAGGCAACGGCGGCTATGAGCAACTTAGCTACCAATCCGTCCCCATGCCTGTGCCTGATGCTAAAGAAGTACTCATCAAGGTCCTGGCAGCCGGAATCAATAATACCGAAATAAATACCCGTTTAGGTTGGTATTCAGACAGCATAACGGCAGCCACAGAAGATACGGATCAAACTGATTCTGCCAACGCCACTGAACAAGATGATGGTGGTTGGGATGGCGCTACTCCATTTCCTTTTATCCAAGGTACCGACTGTTGTGGCGAAGTCGTTCAAGCGCCTGATGATTATCAGCATCTAATTGGTCAGCGTGTACTGGTGCGTGCCTGTATGCGTACTGCAGGTTTTGATAGCTGGGCTAGTGCCTGGATGGGATCTAATTTTGATGGTGCCTTCGCTGAGTATGTAAAGGTGCCGGCTACGGAAGTCTTTACCGTGGATTGCAACTGGAGTGATGCTGAGCTAGCGTCCATTCCCTGTGCCTATGCGACCGCAGAAAACATGCTGCATAGGGCCAACTTGCAGGCCGGGGAGAAGGTGGTAATAGCCGGTGCTTCTGGTGGAGTGGGCCTAGCTAGTGTGCAGCTGGCCAAACGTCGGGGTGCTAAGGTAATAGCTATTGCTGGTGCTAGTAAGCACGCTAAAATTTTGTCTGTTGGTGCTGATCAAACCTTTGATCGTAAAGTAGATCTTGTTGCTGAGTTGGGTGAACAGAGTGTTGATCTGGTAGTCGATAATGTCGCCGGTGATAAATTTGCCAGCATGATTAAGTTGTTAAAGGTGGGTGGTCGAATTTCAACTTCTGGCGCTATAGCAGGCCCAATTGTGAATGTGGATTTGCGTGATCTCTATCTAAAAGACGTCAAGCTAATTGGTAGCACTGCTTGGGATGAGCCAGTGTTTTCAAACCTTGTGAAGTACATTGAAGCAGGGGAGTTAACGCCGCAGGTGGCCAAAACCTTTGCCCTTGCAGATATAGTGCAAGCACAACAAGAATTTACGCAAAAAAAGCACGTGGGGAAGTTTGTACTGATTCCTTAACGCTTGATTAGGGTCTTTCCCCCAAACCTCTAAATAGAATTTTTCCATGCAAGGGCGGAATAATATCAATTGATCTGCTTCTTCTGCTTGTGCTTATATGGGCGCTTTCATCCATATAAGAAAAGAAGAGTAGACAATGGCAGAAACAATGCAGGCCATGGTGACCATGGGCCATGGCGATCTGGACGTTATGCAGTGGCAGGAAGACTGGCCTAAGCCTCAGCCAGCTGCTGGCGAGGTGCTGGTACGCGTAGGTGCATGCGGCCTTAATAACACCGATGTAAACACCCGTAGTGGCTGGTATTCCAAATCAGTCTCTGAAGCCACCACCGGTGGTGCCTACGAAGAAGTAAACGCAGAAGACCCTACTTGGGGCGGCGCCCCGTTAACCTTTCCGCGTATTCAAGGTGCCGATGCCTGTGGCGTGATTGAAGCCGTTGGCGAAGGTGTGGATGCCAGCCGCATTGGTGAACGCATTATTACCGACAACTGGCTGCGTGACCCTAATGACCCCAACAATATGGACAAATCCGGTTATTATGGTTCTGAACGTGACGGTGGTTTTGCCCAATACACGGTCTTGCCTTCAGTAAACGCCATCAAAGTTGAATCCGAAATGTCGGATGCTGAACTAGCCACCCTAAGTTGTTCCTATTCAACGGCCGAAGGTATGTTACACCGTGCCCATGTCGGTGCTGATGATACGGTATTGATTAATGGTGCCTCTGGTGGTGTGGGTTCGGCAGCCATTCAGCTAGCTAAATTGCGTGGCGCCCGGGTTATTGCCATGGCTTCTGCCAGCAAGCACGATGGCTTAAAAAAGCTTAATCCCGACCTCATGATCGATCGTAATCCAGCCGACCTGCGCTCTGCCATTGGTGATGAAAAGATTACTGTGGTGGTGGACATTGTGGGTGGTGATTACTGGCAAAAGGTCATTGATATCTTAGAACGTGGTGGTCGCTATACCTGCTCTGGTGCCATTGGTGGTCCTATTGTGAGCTTTGATTTGCGGACCTTCTATTTGCGTGATTTGACCTTTACTGGCTCTACTATTTTTGATCCGCAGGTAATGCACAATCTGGTGAAGTACATTGAAGCCGGTCAGATTCAACCTATGTTAGCGGCGACTTATCCGTTGCATGAGCTGCGTGAAGCACAGCGGGCTTTCATTGCCAAAGAGCATGTTGGCAATATAGTGGTAACGCCTTAGTCTTCATGAGGGCTGCTGGGGTCTGACCCCATAGGACTTAACAATATGAAAATAACCAAAATATCCCTTTATCAAACGGGGCTACCCTACGTGGGTGGAGCCTATGTTTGGGGTGCTGGCAATGCCATTGAAGTGGCCACCGCCAATGTGGTGGTCATTGAAACCGATGCTGGCATCATAGGCTGCGGTGAGTTTACCCCCTGTGGTGAAAATTACATGGTGGCTCATAGTCAGGGCGTAGCCGGTGCCTTGCGTTTGCTGGCACCTAAGCTGTTGGGGGAAGACCCTCGTCAGGTAGCCCGTATTGAAGGCATCATGGATCATGTGATTCAGGGCCATGGTTATGCTAAAGGTCCCATTGATGCGGCCTGCTGGGATATTCTTGGCCAGTCCCTTGGCGCACCCCTGTGGATGCTATTGGGTGGCAAGTTAACGGACGGTGCGCCCATGTACCGCGTAGCCCCCCAAAAAGACATTGATGCCACCATCAAAGAAATGGATGGCTACCGTGCCCAGGGCTATCGCCAGTTTCAGGTGAAGGTAGGCGGTGACTGGGCTGTGGATATTGAGCGAATTCGTTCTACAGTGCCACTATTGCAGCCCGGTGAAAAGGCCATGGCTGATGCTAATCAAGGTTGGCGTGTGGACAATGCGATTCGTGTGGCCCGTGCTACCCGGGATTTAGATTATATTATGGAACAGCCTTGCAAGACCTATGAAGAGTGCTTGCAGGTTCGCCAGCGTACCGATCTACCCATGAAACTGGATGAATGCGTCACCGGTATGGCCGCAGCCCAACGTATTGTGCAGGACAAGTCTGCCGAACTTGTGTGCCTCAAGCTATCTAATTTAGGTGGTATTAGTAAAGGCCGTAAGGTGCGTGATTTTCTCGTAGAAAACCGTATGCCAGTGGTCGCTGAAGACACCTGGGGCGGGGAGATTACCTCTACCCTAGTGGCTCACTTTGCCGCCTCGACGCCAACTGAATACCTGCACAATACCACCGATCTGATGAACTACAACACCCGTTCTACGGGCATTGGTGGTGCTAGATCAGAGCATGGCAAGCTGTATGCCCCTAATGCACCCGGCTTGGGGGTGACACCGGATTACGACAGTCTCGGTGATCCTGTGGCTGAGTATCAATAGATGACGTACAACGTCATAGCGTGCGAATACAAACAACGTCATAGCGAGGGCGTAGCCCGTGGCTATCTCCATTCCGCGCAGTGCAATGCTGATAGAGGTTGCCGCGCTACGCTCGCAATGACGGCCGTTTTTTTGTCGCAATGACGAATAGCTATTACATGGCGAAAAACTTGGAGTTTATATGAAAATTACCCGAATCAGTGTTTATCAGGTAGATCTGCCACTGGAATATCCCTACTGGTTGTCAGGAGGGCGCTTGCGCTTTGATAGTATTGACGCCACCTTTGTCAAACTGGAAACGGACGAAGGTCTAGTAGGTTGGGGCGAGGGCACTCCGTGGGGGCACACCTATTTGCCCTCCCATGGGCCGGGTATTCGTGCTGGAATTGAAACCATGGCCTCGTGGGTTATGGGTTTGGATCCCCGTCAGGTGTTAACTGTAGAACGGGCCATGGACTTAGCCTTACCTGGGCATCTGTATGCCAAAGCCCCCATTGATATGGCGTGCTGGGACATCAAGGCGCAAGCCATGGGCATGCCGATTGCCGATGCCATGGGAGGAGGATCTCGGCGTCCACAACCTATTGCCTCGTCGGTGGGTGCGAAGACCGTGGCAGAAACCCGTGCGGTTATGGATCGTTATCGTGAGCGTGGCTATATCGCGCACTCGGTAAAAATCGGCAGTGGCGTAGACGATGACATTGCCCGTATTCGCGACGTAGAGGCCCATCGTGCCGACAACGAAATCATCCTCTATGACTGCAATCGTGCCTGGAGCCGCCAGGAAGCCTTAAAGGTGATGCAGGCCACAGAAAACCTCTATGTAACCTTTGAGCAGCCCTGTGAAACCACGGCAGATATTGCGGCTATTAGGCCCATGCATGCGGCTCCTGTGAGCGTGGATGAAACCTTGGTGACGCTAGAAGATGCCGTGAAGATTGCTAATCAGGGCATAGCCGAAGTATTTGGTATTAAACTTAACCGTGTTGGTGGCCTAACCAAAGCCGCCCGTATTCGCGACGTGGCCTTGGCCCATGGCATTGATATGTTTGTTATGGCCACCGGCGGCAGCGTACTAGCTGATACCGAAGCCTTGCATTTGGCTGCCACGGTACCAGATCGCCATTTAAAGGCCGTGTGGGCATGTCAGGATATGCTCACCTATGACGTAGCACCGGGCAAAGGGCCGCGCAATGTTCAAGGGCATTTAAACTTGCCCGAAGAGCCGGGCTTGGGGGTTAAACCCGATGAAACCATGCTAGGAGCGCCAGTGGCGGTGTACAGCGCTTGATCGTCATCGCGAACAAAGTGAAGCGATCTCCTGCAGATAACTACCTTGTCTGCTAGAGATTGCCGCGGCCTTCGGCCTCGCAATGACGAATGTTTAGCACCAGCTAGCTTCATTTTCTGGACTGCGTAATAGCTCTTCCACGTTGGCATGCAGTACACGGTAGCCGACGTTGCCGTAAATAACCTGCCGGCCTTCATTCATTACCCAAGAAGGGCTGCCCTTAACATTCTGTGCTTGCGCTTTGCTATGGTCAGCCATCAAGGCAGCCAGGGCTGTGCCGTCCTCATAGCGAGCTTGCAGGGCTTGGACGTCAATACCCATGGCCTGCGCTATGGCCATATTAACGCCCCGCTTACTAATGTCTTGGGCTTCAACAAAAAAGGCTTGGCGCAAGCGCAAGGCTAGCTTGGCACTGGTGGCTTCATCGTAGGCGAGTTGGGTGGCTTTTAAGATAAGGTGGGCTGCCGAGGATGTTGTAGGGCGAACTGCACGCCAAACCTTGTCGTTTACTGGGGCAAAGTCATAAGGTTCGATAGCAGCCTGTACATGGTCAGCAAAGCCCTCATAGTGGCCGCGGTGTGCCCATTGGTTTTGCAGGCGCGTTACCGTGTCACTAAACAGTGGAAGGTAGTGATAGTTTAGCTTGATTTGATCGCCATAATCCTGACAAAGTTCATCAATGCGGCGCTGGGCGATCCACGCCCAGACACATAATACGTCGGTGTAATAATCGATTTCTATGGGACTGCTCATAATTAAAAATAACTGCGATAGGTGATGTTGTGAGTGTCTGTTTTGGCACCAAATTCCGATAGGCTGGTGCCCGCATACAGGCTGCTAGTTAGCAATATATTAGAATTATCTGAAATACTATAGGAAATACCTATTTGGGTAAACTGTGACTTGTCCGTCAAGCCATTAAAGAGCGTGATTTGCGTCAAGAGTAGGGGGTTTAGTTGGTAACTCACAGAAGCGCCTAGCAAGGCGTTGTTGCTGCTGGCGAGCATGCCAGCGCGAATACGCGCAAGGCGCAAGGAGCTGGTTGTCTTGGCCCCGGCGTTGTGCAGGTACTCCACTTCCACATGCAGATCATCATTGACCTGATGACCAAGTCCAGCCACTAGGGTGACAAAATCACCGCCATGCAGGCTCCTAGACTGTGGATTGATATGGGCAGCTTCGAAGCGATAGGCAAAGCCTTTTCGATCTCCAGATAGGCCTGCACCGAGTTGATATGCCTGATTAATTTTGCCTGCTTGCCAAGCCCATTCCAGGTTACCAATGTGACTGGTGTAGCGGCCTAGTAAAGCAGAGCCTCGCCAAGTGGCTAGATTAGTATCATCGTCGCTGCCCAAAGCCGCAAGCACTTGTAAGTTGCCTTTGTTGGTCCAAATGTCGCCGCTGATGCCATCGATACCGGCGGCGTATTCGGTATCTAAATTAGGTATGGCCAGCTGGTTTCCCAAGGCCAGCGGCGTGAAGAGTAGACTCTGACCTAGACTGATGGCCTGGCGGCCAATAACCCAGGTGGCTTGCTCGGTAAATATTGCCGTATTCAATCGGTCAATGGCAAGGCTAAGGCGCTGACTTGCCTGGTCATGATGGTCAGCCAGTTGGCCAAGTTCATAATGATTAGCAGCTAGCGCCGGTAGGCTGCCATTGGTGTGCAGGTAATTGGCCTGTAGGTGCCATTCATAGGCACCTGTGGCATGGGCTTTGTCTGCCATAAGGCGGCTGTTAAGGCTGCTGCTCTGCTGCCCAGATTGATAGCTATACCCAGCTTCCCATTTAGCAAACCATTGCCAATCATCAGCCAGTGCTGGAGTGCTGCTTAGCCCTAAGATTAGGTAGATTAATGTGTATGCATGACGCATTGTGTTGCTCGCTTACTCGTTGCTTGGCATGCCTGCCGACCTTGACTAAGGTAAGGCAAAACCTAAAGGCTCACCATCGTAATCCACGGCGCCGTCTTTTAACCAGATCAGACGGTGAGAACGGCGCATAACCGCTGTATCATGGGTGGAAAAAAGAAAGGTACAGCCCTTGTCTTTATTGAGCTGCTCCATCAAGTCCAATAAGCCTTCAGCGGTATGTGAGTCAACATTGGCGGTAGGCTCGTCGGCTAAGATTAGCTTAGGCTCTGGGGCGATGGCGCGGGCAATGGCCACGCGCTGCTGCTGGCCACCGGACAGTTGTGAGGGCAGATGATGTTCCTTACCTTGTAGCCCAACCTGGGCAAGCAGCTGCATGGCAATGTCATGGCGCTCCTGCTTAGCGCGCCCTTGCAGCATTAATACATACTCGGTGTTTTCTAGGGCAGTAAGCACGGGAATGAGGTTGTAATGCTGAAAAATATAGCCTATTTGCATACGCCGTAATTGGCTTTTTTTCCCGGCACTGAAAAGGCTAATGTCCTCGTTGTTTACCAGTACCTTGCCTGAACTAGCATCATCAAGCGCACCAATAATGTTTAATAAGGTGGTTTTACCAGAACCGGATGGCCCAGCCATGGCAACAAACTCACCGGCGTTGATATTCAGGTCAATGCCATGCAGAGCGGGGACTTCGAGTTCGCCCAGTTGATAGGATTTAGTCACCTGATGAAGTTGAATGACAGGACTGCTCATGTGCTGTGCTCCTGAGTGAGTTTTACCCGTGTGGCTTTGTACATTGGCCAGAGGGCCATGGCTGTGGTGGCTAACAGTACGGTAATAAATAGACTGCTAGCTGTGTCAAAGGTGAGGTAACCATGCACCACCGTATCAATGGATACGCCGGCCGTGGACATGCCTTCGGGGAATAGGGCGCTCATGTCTAAGCCATAAATAAACAGGGGTGACAACAACAGCAGACCCAGCAGGGTACCAATGAGGCTGCCAGCGGTGGCTAAAATGGCGCCTTCAATAAGAATCTGCCAGCGTAGTAAACCGGGTGGTGTGCCTAAAGCCATGACGGTGGAAAATTCGCGGCGGCGCTCCAGAACTGACATGAGAATAGTATTGAAAATAGTGGCCAAAGCCAAGAATACAAACATGCCGTTAAATACCAACAAGCCAAAGCGATCGGTGCGGATATAATCTGCCAAGGCGGGCAGTACCTGTTCCCAGGTCATCAGTAAGCGCTGTGGTTGGTTGAGGAAATTAAGCTGCTGATAAAAATCCATCATGGTGGTGGAATCGCTTAGCAGAATACCAAAGCGTGTCATTTCATCGGCTTGCAGATTAAACATCTTTTGCGCTGCGCTTATGGGCATGTGTACTAGGTGGCCATCTAGCCCATCACTGCTGGCCGGGAAGATGCCGCGCACCCGAAATAGGGCCTCGAGCATATTGCCATCAGCATCATTGGCGACCAAAACCAGACGCTTATTTAAATCAACTTTGAGGTTATGGGCCAGCTTGTCACTGATGATCAAATCTTGTTGGTCCCCAGGCTGCAAATAGCGCCCCTGATTGACTTTTTGGGCTATGCTGGAGTTAGCTCCTACCTGTGGGTCCACACCATATACACCACCATTACGGGCGCTGTAACCGGACCTTACTAAGGCATTAGCGAGGATCAGTCGTTGAGTGGATTTAACCCCGTCTAGCTGTTCTATCTGTTGGCGTTCGGCGGTGGTGACTTGAACGGTTAAGTCCAACGATGGCTTTTGTTGATACATGGGGTGTTGCAGCACTAGATTGCCGGCATTCTGACTGACGGCGTTTTCAATGGTGCGTTGGTACATGCCGTCACCAAAACCTAGCATGAGTAGACTTAACCCCATGCCCACGCTAATAGCACTAATGGAAATCCAAGTGCGACGTTTATTGCGCCCTAGACTACGCCAGGCCAAATAGAGGGCCAGTTTGATGTTAGAACTAGTGTTCACGCATGGCCTCCGTGGGATTTAGACGGCTTACCAGTAGGGCTGGATAAACGGCAGCCAACAAAGACAGCACTGCCATGACGCTGGGCACCATGATAAATGGCTCTAGGGTAAGATGAGCGCGCCAGACAGGGTCAAAGGCAACGCCCATGACGTTCATGGATTCCATCCACTGGCTGATATCAATACCCGTGTCTTGCAGCCACAAGACCAGTGGCAAGGCAATGATGCCGCCTATGACAGAGCCTAACAAACTAATGAACAGGCCTTCTAGCATGGTGCCGGCAAACAAGCGTACTGAGGTGGTACCGATGGCTTTCATAATGCCGTATTCATGCAGGCGTTCGTAACTAGCCATTAATAGGGTATTGAGTACGCCAATGGCAGCGCCAAGGCCAAAGATGACGGCGAAAACCAGCATGTAGCTGGTCATCATTTCAGCCATCAAGGCCAAGGTGACGTAGAGTTCCTGCCAGGTCATGATTTCCAGTTCTGGGGCCACCTTAATTAACGCGCTTTTGGCCGCCAGTAGGTCGGTATCAGCAGGGCCATTGAAGCTGATTTCATGAATGCGGCCTTGGGCGTAAAACAGGTCATCGTAATCTTGCAGGTGTAGCATCACCGTACTACGGTCAAATTCATCGCCTACGGGCGCAAAAATACCACTGATGGTGAATAACATATTACCCATGGACCCATCGGCTGCTTGCACCAAGGCAATCAGTTCATCACCGGGTTGGACATCCAGATTCAGCGCTAACAGACTACCGAGCATGGCTTGGCCCTGTGCTTGGGTGGCGATGAATTGGCCTGCTTGCATGTGACCCGGTAGGCGAAAACCAGCCAGTTCAGCCTGTGGATCAACACCCACAAACATGCCCCCAGCTGACTTGTTGCCGGCCGCCACCAAACCAAATCCGTAACTACGTGGCGCCGGTGTTAGACCAAGTTGTTGAGCAGCTTGTATGACCGGTTGGGGGGCGTCGATGGCGGTATAAAAATCATAGGTTTCTCGGTAATCGTCCGAGTGGGCCTGTAGCTTGCCGGTAAAGGAGGCAGTGAAGTTCTCGATGGAGTGAGTAACAAAGCCTTGGCTTAAGGCAAATAGCAGGATTAGCAACACCGTACACAGGGCAATGGTGCCCGCGGTGATGGCTGTACGTTGTTTCTGCCGATAGGTATTTAACCAGGCAAGGCGAATCAAATCGGTCATTTTCTGCTCTCACGCTTGAGGGCCATGATGGTAAACATGCTATCGTCAATGTCCACATCAAATTCAATGGCGTCGTAAATCACCAGGGTGCGTTCGCCTGGTTTTTCGGCCACGGTGACTTCCAATTGGGTGGGCAAGGTGCGTCCACCCATGGTTTGGATTTCACTAAAAACCATGTTGCGTGTGGCATTTAGTTGTTCATCAAAATAGATGACCTGTTCAGGTAATAGGCTCTCATTGGTAAGGGTGACATCGACGCGTCCCCATACTAGAGCGGCGTCTTCATGGGGTGTGCAAGCAATGACGACGTTGGTCGCTGTGCGCTGACTTATTTGGCAATCATAGTCATCAGTGTAACGACTTTCCTTCATGAGATCGTCATTGGTGAAGTGCGAGCCCATCCAGCCAGCCCCCATCATGGAAGAGGGTACCTTAATAACCCGGTTAATCTTGGGCAGGTAGTTCCACATTTCGTTACCGGATTTTAATGTGGTGGTGCCCTTTTCTTTAATCGGTGCGAGGATTTTCATCAGGCCTCGGTCGGTGCCTTTACTCCAGGATTGTACCGTTAGAGAACGATCAAAGTGTTGTGTTTCGATATGCATGGTCATGATAGCCATGCTGGAGTTGCCCTGGTACAGGTCGTCCATGGCACCCATAAGGCGATCCACCTCAGCATCAGCGTATACCACACTGGCAATGGCGCTAAAGGCAAGGCCGGTGAGCAGCTGTCGACCAACCAATAAAATACGTTGCATGACTCCCTCGCTCGTTAATTGGTTAGAACTCTAGCTTAGAGTATATGAGTGGCTTGCAGATTGATATAAGTCAGATTTTGACATAAATAAAATGGGGTCAGATGCGTAACACCTGACCCCTGTAAATTTTTTTCGATGGCTTACACCACGAAGGCGATGCCAAGCACTAATAAACAACCAATACGTCCCCAATTCATCCTGCTCTCCTGTTTGTTGGTCTTATAAGCAGGTTAAGGCAGTGTTGGGGGGGAAGTATTGATCTATATCACGGCTATCAACGGTCCACTAACCAATCCGTTAAACCAGCCGATACCCACATGGCTAGCAAGGCCACCCAAGCCGTTAATGCCAATACTGCACCACCGGTTACGCCTGCACCAACGGCACAACCGCCTGCCAACATACCACCAAAGCCCATGAGAATTGCCCCAATGATGTAGCGCGACAGGCCGGTTTCTGCGGTAAAGGCCTGCATTTTAAATTCGCCCGTGACAAAGGCGGCAATAAAGCTACCGGCAAACACGCCCATGACGATGCCAATGTCAAAGTTCATGGGGAAATCGGGCGTATTAATAAGGCCCATAAGGGTATCAGCAGAGGGCCCGGTAAAGCTAACCGATTTCACCGCTACTATGTCAAAAGACCAGCTGGCGTGCCAACTGGTTAACCCCCAACCTAAGGCAATGGTTGCACCAACCCCTATGGCACCCAGCCAATGCCAAGTGCGGGCCTGGTGTTGACGTGCCATGTAGGCTGCCAAACCCAACATGACTAGGGCTAACACTAGGCTGGTATAGTCAGGCACATAGCTGCCTAGATGACGTGCTGGCGCTGGGATGAGCCACCAGCTGGAGATGGCTTGGCGAGCAGGCGATAGTCCACCACTTAGGCTTGCTTGTGATACAACGGTAACAATTAGACCGGCTATCAGGGCACGCTGGTTACCGGTGGCCGACAGTACTAGTAGGCGGCTAGCACAACCACGGGCCAGAACCATGCCCATACCAAACAGGGCACCACCTATGATGGCGCCTGATAGGGAGCCGGTTGTCGCCAATTGACGAATACTGCCGGTTTCTAGGTAATTGGAGTAAATCAGTATTTGGGTGAGCAATAAGGCCGTGGCAAAGGCAAATAACCAGATGGCAAATTTAATGCCCAGCTGGCCACGCCAGAATTCGACCGTGGCAGCGCGTAAGCAAAAGCGACTTTGTTGCGCTAGGACCCCAAATAACAGACCAACGAAGAGTCCCAAAAGCAGGTTGATTTGGTCTGTTTGGTAGGCTTCCAGCCAGCTTTGCATGGCGCTCATCGGGCGCTTCCTTAGATAGAGGTAGGTATTGGTCCTATATTATCTAGGAATAAGCATATGCAAAACTAGATCTAAGTCAATTAGCCTCTAAATACGCATGCGTGGTACGTCATTGGGGTCTAGTTTAAGTTCGATCAGTAGTGGCAGATCGCGTTCGTTAATGGCTTTGATGGCCATCTGCAAGTCGTCTGCTGTGTTGACCTCAATGCCACGGCCGCCCAATGAAGTGGCTACCTCAGCAAAGGATGGCCAAGAAAATAGGGACAGACTTGGGTCCATTTGGCGATCAACAAATTGGATGTGCTCGGCACCATAGGCCGAGTCGTTACAGACAATAACAATCAAATCGCGCTCTAATCGTACGGCGGTATTGAACTCGTTGATGCCGCCCATCATGAAGCCGCCGTCACCGGTGAACATGACTACCGGTAAATCACTGGCGTAGCTGGCGCCAATGGCTTCCTGTAAGCCCAAACCAATGGAACCAAAATGTGCCGTGGCTAAAAAGTGCTTGGGTTCAGGCACGGACACGCGACACCAGACTTCGGTCATGAAGCGGCCGCCATCGGTGGTAAGAATTCGCTCTTTTGGTAGGGCCTTTTCTAGGCATTCAATGGCATGCACATAGTTGACTTTACCATCAGCACTGGTGGTGTGCTTGGCAGGGCTATGTTTATTTAAGCTAAAAGGTTCGATATCTCGCGTAAAACCACTGGCTGGCACTTCCGCCTCATTAAGCCAATAGATAATGTTATCTGCGGTGAGTTTGGCATCAGCGGCCAAGGCCACACTAGGGTGGTAGTTCTTACTGATTTCTGTGGGTTCTTCATTAATTTGCACCACGTACTTGTCTTCCACGAGCTTGCCCTTGTCAGTGGTAAAGTGGTGCAAACTGGTGCCAAAGCAGACAATACAGTCAGACTTGGCGATCAGGTCATAGGTGGCATCGGTACTCAAGGTACCAAATATGTCCATGTTATAGGGGTGATCGTTGAACATGCCTTTGGCTTTTAGGGTAGTGGCAACAGGTGCTTCTAGGCGATCAGCCAAGGCAACCAAGCTGTCTTTGGCTTCAATGGCGCCAGCACCAGCAAGAATAACCGGGCGTTTAGCCGAGGCAATCATGCCTAGGGCATTATCAAAGTGCTCGCCCTCTGGGACCAGTCGCGGGGTATCAAATACCGGTAATATGATCTTTTTGTGAGCCACTTCTTGCCACATAAAGTCGGCCGGCATGTTAACGACAATAGGGCGTTTTTCTGTTTGTGTACGATAGATAGCCTGGGCAATGTCAGCGCTAAGTGTCTCTGGAGAGCGTAGTTGGATAAAGCCCGCACCAGTGGTTTTAATGAGTTCGCGCTGATCGATGTTTTGCAAATTTTGCGGATTGCTAACTGGGGTATCACCAGCTAGCAACAACATGGGCATGCGTGCCCGCACGCCTTCAACTATGGCAGTGATGCAGTTGGTGAGAGCCGGTCCGTGGGTCACGGTGGCAACCCCAACCTGACCAGACACCTTGGCGTAGGCCAATGCCATGAGCACAGAGCTGCCTTCGATAGCCACAGGAATAAAGGTGCCACCACATTGGCGCACATAATGATCAACCATGAATAGATTGGCATCACCCATTAAGCCAAACATGGTATCAATTTGGTGATCTTGTAAGGCTTGGGCGATGGATTGATAGACCAGATTGGTGGTGGCAGACATAGGGGTATTTCCAAGTTGCAAATGAACAATTACTGTTACCAATAATATTCAATAAA
>JAERSU010000075.1 GCA_016845445.1 Oceanospirillaceae bacterium
ATCATGTACCTGGTAAGTGGCTATGCCATCATGTATGAGGGCGGCTGGTTCCTATCTGGTATCGTTGACCTAGATACAGACGCTGTACTGGCTGACTCTGCTGAAGCAGGCTTCCACGGTGGTTCTGTCTACTCTGGTGCATCTGACTTCTTCTTCCAGGTAGTATTCGTTGCTACTGCCATGTCCATCGTATCCGGTGCCGTGGCTGAACGCATGAAGCTATGGGCCTTCCTCGCCTTTGCCGTGGTGATGACTGGCGTTATCTATCCCTTAGAGGGTGCTTGGACTTGGGGTGGTGCTGACGTATTTGGCATGTTCAACCTAGGCGACGCTGGTTTCTCTGACTTTGCTGGTTCCGGTATCGTGCACATGGCAGGCGCAGCTGCAGCCTTAGCTGGTGTACTACTACTAGGTGCACGTAAGGGTAAGTATGGCCCTAACGGTGAAGTACGCGCTATCCCAGGTGCCAACCTGCCCCTAGCCACCCTTGGTACCTTCATCCTGTGGATGGGCTGGTTTGGTTTTAACGGTGGTTCTGTATTAAAGCTAGGTGATGCCGCTTCTGCTCACTCTGTTGCCGTGGTATTTGTAAACACCAACGCTGCTGCCGCCGCCGGTGCAGTTGGTGCCTTAATCATGGCCCGCATCAAGTTTGGTAAGGCTGACTTAACCATGGTTCTAAACGGTGCCCTAGCTGGTCTGGTTGCTATTACTGCCGAACCTTCTACACCTACTCCACTACTAGCTAGTATCTTCGGTCTTGTGGCTGGTGTGATCGTGGTATTCTCCATCCTAACTCTGGATAAGCTGCGTTTAGATGACCCTGTTGGTGCCATCTCCGTGCATGGTGTAGTCGGTCTATTTGGTCTACTGTTAGTACCTTTAACCAATGACGGCGCTACCTTTGCTGGCCAGCTGATCGGTGCCGCTACCATCTTTATCTGGGTATTTGGCGCAAGCTTAGTCACCTGGTTAGTGATCAAAGCCATCATGGGCCTACGTGTTTCCGAGCAGGAAGAATACGAAGGTGTTGATATTGCTGAATGTGGTATGGAAGCCTACCCAGAATTCAACAAATAAGAAATCACAGTCTATCCCATTGGGGTATGACGCGGACGGCTAGTCACCAATGGGACAGACTGTTAAGCACAAAAAAGGGCGCCGATGGCGCCCTTTTTGATGGGGTCAGGCCCCGGGATTATGCACCCTTTTGAGGACGCATGTCGTCGATGGAGATACCAGCAACTTCTACTGGCTTCTTCATGGCGTCACGACGGAAGGGCTCGCCCAGTTCCTGGTTGATCAGGATCTCGATCAGGGTAGTCTTACCGTTCTTCTGATCTTCTAGCGCTTGAGACAGGGCAGCGGACACTTCGTCCATAGTGCGCGCTTGTACACCTTCTAGGCCACAAGCACGTGCAAGGGCTGCGTAGTTGACGTTTTCGTCCAGCTCAGTACCTACGAAGTTGTCGTCGAACCACAGAGTGGAGTTACGCTTCTCAGCACCCCACTGGTAGTTACGCAGTACGATCTGAGTCACAGCAGGCCATTCTTCACGACCGATAGCCGTCAATTCAGTCACAGCGATACCAAAGGCGCCGTCACCAGAGAAACCAACTACTGGCGTGTCAGGGCAACCGATCTTAGCACCAACAACAGCAGGTAGACCGTAGCCACAAGGACCGAACAGGCCTGGAGCTAGGTACTTACGACCAGCTTCAAACGTTGGGTAAGCATTACCGATGGCGCAGTTGTTACCGATGTCAGAAGAAATGATGGCTTCCTTAGGCAATACGGCTTCGATAGCGCGCCATGCCATACGTGGGCTCAACCAATCTGGCTTAGCACCGCGAGCACGTTCGTTCCAAGTGGTACCTGGATCGTCGTCTTCGTGAGTCATGGAAGCTAGTTCTTCTACCCAGTTAGCCTTGGTAGTTGCAATGCGCTCTTTACGCGCTGCACGATCAGCGTCGCCAGCCGTAGCAGACAAGTTAGCCATGATGCCATTAGCCACCTTAGCAGCGTCACCAACGATACCCACGGATACAGCCTTAGTCAGACCAATGCGCTCTGGCTTCAGGTCAACCTGGATGATCTTGGCGTTCTTTGGCCAGTAGTCAATGCCGTAACCTGGCAAAGTGGAGAATGGGTTCAAACGCGTACCCAGAGCCAATACTACGTCAGCGTCACGGATCAGTTCCATACCTGCCTTGGAGCCGTTGTAGCCTAGCGGGCCGGCAAACAGAGGGTGAGAACCTGGGAAGGCATCGTTGTGCTGGTAACCACAGCAAACTGGGGCGTCTAGACGCTCAGCCAGAGCCATGGAAGCAGCAATACCACCGTGAGAAAGCACCACGCCAGCACCGTTGAGGATTACTGGAGACTTGGCATTGGACAACATTTCAGCGGCTGCAGCTACGGCAGACTCACCACCGGAAGGCAGTTCAAAGTCGATCATAGTTGGCAAATCGATATCAACGATCTGGGTGAACATGTCACGTGGTACGTTGATTTGCGCTGGGGCAGAAGCACGGTGTGCGTTAGCAATAACACGATCCAGAACTTCAGCAATACGGGAAGGATCACGTACTTCTTCCTGATAGCAAACCATGTCCTTGAACAGAGCCATCTGCTCAACTTCCTGGAAACCGCCCTGACCGATAGTCTTGTTGGCCGCCTGAGGAGTAACCAGCAATAGAGGAGTGTGGTTCCAGTAGGCAGTCTTAACAGCAGTAACAAAGTTAGTGATACCAGGACCGTTTTGAGCAATCATCATGCTCATCTTGCCAGTAGCACGGGTATAACCGTCGGCCATCATGCCGCCGGAACCTTCATGGGCACAATCCCAGAAAGAAATACCAGCACGATCAAACAGATCGGAGATTGGCATCATAGCAGAACCGATAATACCGAACGCGTGTTCAATACCGTGCATCTGCAACGTTTTTACAAAAGCTTCTTCAGTGGTCATTTTCATAGCTGGCACACCTAATTTATTGTTAATAACAGTGCCCACCAAACACATGTTCAGCAGGCATATTTTGAAAGTGAGGTAAGTTTATACAAAGGTCGAATTTCGCCATAGAGCCACATTGCAGGAATCGTTAGGCCAATTTAGAAGTCGTCATTGCATGCGTATATACCCGTCATTGCGAGCGCAGCGAAGCAACCTCCTGTCGTATCGCACCTTGCCTGGCAGAGATTGCCACGGCCTACGGCCTCGCAATGACGGAGAGAATAAAAATGGGCGGCAAATAATTAGACAAAAAAATAGGCGCTAATAAGCGCCTATTTTTTAAAGCAAGATAAGTAGAACTTACAGTTCTTTTACCTTGGTGGCACAAGGGCCTTTTTGGCCTTGGCCTACTTCATATTCAACGGTTGCGCCTTCGTTTAGGGTAGCATAACCATCTACTTGAATTTCGGAGTGGTGAACAAACAAATCTTTGCCGCCATCTTCAGGAGTGATAAAACCGTAACCTTTTTCGGAATTAAACCACTTAACAGTACCTTTACTCATAAAGCCTTCTTCTAACATTGTGGTGAGAAAAATCAGCCCTATTTGCTATCACCATCACAAACACGGCATCAAAATATGCACCCACAAAGGATGCAACAAATATCATTCCCTGAAAGGTTTGATGCGTATTGTACCGTTTGCAAAATGCCTTACTAAACCGATCAACAACAGATCCTTAGTAATCGACGCACAGCATAACAGGATTAACACTAATAGATAGCTTTATTGGCCAACAAATTGACAGATATCGAATAAATTCAACCAAATTGGCCAAATTCCCCCAATTGCACCGTTAACCTAGGTGTTTTATTAGGCTCTGCACATCATTACAATGTAGTTGCGACAGCACCTGCTGCAACTCAATCTGTAACAATTCTATGTAGTGATGCACCCCAATTTGTTGCTTGGCGGCAACGGCGTACATAAAGCCCCGACCAAGTAAAACAGCTTCGGCGCCCATGGCCAAATAACGGGCCACATCAACGCCCGAGGCAATCCCACTATCAGCCATCAGCAGCAGATCCTCGGCAACCAACTGCTTGATGTCAGTTAACACCTCCAGCGGCGAAGCTGCGGCATCGAGTTGGCGGCCACCATGATTGGATACCACCAAACCATCGACCTGTAGCAAGGCCAGATCTTTAGCATCGGCGACACCAAGTACACCTTTGACAATTAAATTGCCCTGCCAATGTTCGCGAATCCATTGCAGGTAATGCAAATCAACCACATCACGCATGGTGGTGCGAATAAAGTTGGCAGCATCTTGCATATTGTTCGCTGCATCACCCATGTAGGGAGTGAGGTTAGCGAACTCTGGCATGCCCTGTTTAAGCGTTGCCATACTCCAATGGGGGCGGCAGGCCGCCTGTAACACATTACTCACACTCACCTTTGGTGGCACACTTAAGCCACTCTTAATGGCTTTGATACGACGGCTCGGCGTGGGCACATCCAATGTCACCACCAGATTACGGCAACCTGACTGCCAGGCACGTTGCATAAGGTCTATGCATATACCCCTGTCTGCCGGAGGGTAGAGCTGAAACCAAAAATTATCACCCGCTTCCTTGGCAGCTTGTTCAATGGAAATGGTTGCCACTGTACTTAGGACAAAAGGAATATTAGCTTGCTTTGCCCCCCGGGCATGCATGATTGAAGCATTGGGCCAGATCAAGCCTGACAAGCCCAATGGCGCGATGCCAAAAGGACTAGCATAGGCCTTACCAAACAAATTAACCTGAGTATCTGGTTCCCTATAAGAAGTCAAATAATGCGGTTCCAGTAACACCTCATCAAGTACACGGCGGTTGCGCCTAATGGCACAATCGTCGTTACAACCTTCTTCAATGTAATCAAAGGCAAAGCCTGGCAACTTTCGCTTGGCCAGACGTTTAAAATCTTCTAGGCACTGAATCTGTGACAAGGAGGTCATTATTACTCATCTGTTGTTACTGGTTGGGTAGGATTATATAGCAGTATAGCCGCCGTCCACAGCAATAATCTGCCCGGTAATGTAGGCCGATGCGCCACTGGCAAGGAAAACACAGATCCCATCCAAATCAGTTAGCTCACCATTACGCCCAATGGCTGTTTGACTAGCTAGCTGAGCCACTTTGTCCTCATCAGCAAACACAGGAGCCGTTAACTCAGTAGGAAAGAACCCAGGGGCAATGGCATTACAATTAATACCTTGCTGTGACCAAGCCTGGGCCATGGCTCTTGTCATCTGTGCCACAGCACCCTTGGAGGCGCCATAGGCTAGGCCATTGTCAAAGGCGCGAAAGGACTGTAAAGACGCCACATTAATGATGCGTCCCCAGCCTTTGGCAGCCATACTAGGCACCAGCGCCTGGGCGAGCATAAAGGGCACTTTGACATTTAAGTGCTGGGTCATATCCCAGCTCTCACTCGTGATGTCATCGGTGGCTTGGCGCAGGTTAACCCCTGCGGTGTTACAGAGAATATCAATATGCCCCACTTGTGCAGCCAAGGCTTGCCAATCCAAATTATGGCCTAAATCCAGCACCTCATAGGTAACATCAATTTGTTCCTGCTCTAGTTCAGCTTGCAAGGCCTGCAAACTAGATTCGCTGCGGGCCAACAGCACAAGGCTAGCACCGGCTCGCCCTAAAGCCCGGGCTTGCTGGGCACCAATGCCTGACGAAGCACCAGTAATTAGGGCCCGCTTGCCCTGCAAACTAAAGGCCTGTAAGGCCTCAGTGATCAAGCTGGAATTGCTCATCAGGATAGTACTTATTAAGGCGATCATCACCCGCACGGGCGTGGCCTTCCATGCCCTCCAAGCGAGAAATACGCGCCGCAGCGGCACCAACCTCTCGGTTGGCCTCGCGGGTCATGCGCTGGGTCGTCACCGTCTTTGTGAACTTACCCACGGACAAGCCACCGGTGTAACGGGCAGCACCCTTGGTGGGCAAAATATGATTGGTACCTGAGCACTTGTCACCATAGGTCACGGTGGTTTCTTCACCGACAAACAAGGAGCCATAATTGCTTAGATTCTGGGTCCACCATTCAAGGTCTTCACAGTGCACTTCCAAATGCTCCGCAGCATACTCATCGCTTACCTGCACGGCTTCTTCGCGCGTATCACAAACCACCACTTCGGCGTAATCCTGCCAAGCTGCACGGGCAGCTGACTGAGAAGGCTCCGGTAAACTAGCGATCAAACCGGGCACTAGATCAATGGCTTGTTGCGCCATCAGGGCATCGGTACTAATTAACCACATGGGAGAATCCGGGCCGTGTTCACCTTGGCCTACCAAGTCCCCTGCCACTATGCGTGGGTCAGCTGAGCTATCGGCAAGCACAGCAATTTCAGTGGGGCCAGCAAACATATCAATGCCCACACGACCAAACAACATGCGCTTGGCTTCTGCTACAAAGCGGTTGCCTGGGCCTGCCAAGATGTCAGCCTTCTGGCCAGTAAACAAACCGAAGGTCATGGCAGCAATACCTTGCACACCGCCTAGGGCTAGGATTTGATCAGCACCACTGTAGTTGGCAGTGTACAAGATGGCATCATTAACACCGCTGCCTGGTTTAGGCGGTGAACAAGCAATGACATTTTTTACACCAGCGGTTTTGGCTGTCGCTACCGACATGATGGCCGAGGCCACATGGGCATAACGGCCACCAGGGATATAACAGCCAGCGGTCTGCACCGGAATCTGCCTTTGCCCTGCCCACAGCCCTGGGGATAATTCTATTTCAAACTCTTGTAGGGAATCACGCTGGGCACGGGCAAACTTGGTCACCCGCTCATGGGCAAACTTAATGTCATCTTTCACCTTTGGCGACAAGCGCTTGCTGGCAGCGTCGATTTCTTCTGCGCTAACCAGAATATTACCTTCATACTGATCCAGTTGCTTGGCATACTCCCGACAACGGTCTTCTCCGCCAGCTTCAATTTGCGTCAGCATGTCCGACACAATAGCACGGGTATCATCTTCGCCAGTAGCGGGTGATTTGCTGGCTTTTTTAAGATAGGTAATGGCCATTTTTGGCTCCCAATAGGGTTAATTTCAAATATTAATGTAAGCGCTTACATTATCACTTTCCACATACTAAGCAAATTCCCTGGCAGAAACAATAGATAAGCAACAAAAAATGTATGCGCTTACATAAATTCTTGGTAGACTACATGAATCTACTGCAAAGCACTGGTATCCATGAGTACTCACCGACCCGCCACCCAATCCGACGTTGCCAAGGCTGCCGGCGTCTCTACGGCCACTGTGTCACGGGTACTTAACCAGCCAGATAGTGTGCGCCCGGCGCAGAGAGAAAAGGTCGAAACGGCTATTCATGCTCTTAACTATGTGGCCGATGCGGCAGCGCGAACCCTAGCCAGCAAGCGCTCAGCCTCCATTGGCGCCGTTATTCCTACCTTGGCTCACGACATCTTTGCCCACGGAATCAGTGCTTTTGAAAACACACTCAAACAGGCCAACTATAGCTTATTGCTAGCTACCAGTGATTATGATCTAAACCAAGAGCTTGCTCAGGTGCGTACACTGATAGAGCGCGGGGTTGACGGCATCTTGTTAGTTGGACAGATCCACCACCCCCAGGTATATGAATTATTAAGGCAACGGCAGATTCCCTTCGTTGAATCCTGGGCCTACCGCTCAGATCCAGATTACCCATGTGTTGGTATTGAAAATTATCAGGCTGGCAGGCTGGCACCTTTGTATCTTATCGATCAAGGCCACCAACATATTGGCGTAATCAGTGGTCTGGCAAAAGCCAATGATCGAGTACAAGCACGCTTAAAAGGATTCCGTGACGTTATTAACGAAAACAATCTAATTCTGACTGAATCAAACATCATAGAATGTGAATTTGGCGTGCAAGCGGGGCGCCACGCCTGTCGCCAACTGCTATCAACCCAGCCTCGACCTAGTGCTATTGTTTGTTACAACGATGTACTGGCAACGGGGGCACTGCTTGAATGCCTAGCAACGGGTATAAAAGTGCCGAGTGAGGTAGCCATTATTGGCTTTGACGACCTACCCCTAAGTGCCAACTTATTCCCCTCCCTCACTAGTGTACGCATTCCCTTTGACCAGATGGGCAGCCATGCTGCCCAGTTTTTATTGGATGAGATAGCTGGCAAAGCGCCCAGTAAAAATACCCAGGTTGAGGTAAAGTTAGTCATTCGCCAATCAGCCTAATTTCGACCTACAATTCACTAGCCCAAGGCGGATTAGCACCAGCACGTGAAACAGTAACAGCTGCCACCTTGGCGCCATAAGCCAAAGCCTTGGAAACCTGCTCTACCTGCAGATCAGCCACATCAGTTTTATTCAGGCAGCCTTGCTGCGCGAGGCTCGCCAATAAACCACTATTAAAGGTATCACCCGCACCAACGGTATCCACCACCTCAGCTTTCTGCACGGGCTCTTCAACTAACAGGCCAACAGGGCCAAAGGCCAGACAGTTTTCCGAACCACGGGTAACAATAATCAACTGATTAGCCGGCTGGCGCAAACGAATCACCTTCTCAGCAATATCAGCACCACCAGGCACCAGCCAATCGAGGTCTTCATCGGATACCTTGATAATATCTGCCACGGCAATCATGCGCGTAATACGGGCGCGGTAGGTCTTCTCATCAGTGATAAACCCAGGACGGATATTTGGATCTAGCATGATGACCCGCTTAGCTGCTTCACGCTCGGCTAAAGCACAATAAGCATCAGCACCTGGCTCACTGATTAAGCTAATACCACCAAAATAAAGACAACTAGCATTTGCCGGAATTGCAGGAATAGCTGCTAGATTAAAACTACGACCAGCCGTATTTTCATCATAAAAGGTGTAGCTAGCATTGCCATTAGTTAAGCGCAAAAAAGCCAAAGTGGTTGGCTGGTCAGAGCGCATTAGCAAGTTAGCCTTCACCTTACTATCGGTCAAGGCGTCAACCAGCTGTTGGCCAAACAGGTCATTAGAAATACCGGAGATTATAGCCACATCACAACCAAGGCGACCTAGGCCAATGGCGGTATTCAAAATAGCCCCGCCAACAACAGACTTAAAACCTTGTTGCCCAGCATCATCTTGTAAAAGAATCATGTCTATCAGCGCTTCGCCACAGGTTATAATCACCTTAGCATCCCCCAAAATAGTAAATTAAATTTCATCCTCTATTTATTAAATCAAATTTATTAAATAGTAGCAGCCCCCACTCCATGGACGGCAGGGCAGGAAGGACGAGTATAATATTGCTTGTCTGCCACAACAATTAGGTTTAGTCTTGGCATCTTTCGGCAATTTACACTTAAGCCAAGGCAGGCGACTTATGTCTGGACTCTCTGATAACCTCAAAGGCATGTTGCTCATGACTCTGGCCATGGGCTTATTCACCCTGGCAGACATGAATTTGAAGCTGGCTTCTGACCACATGACTACCGGACAACTAACTCTGGGCTTAGGCATTGGTGGTACCTTTTCTTTTTGGCTGATGCTGCGCCATCAAAAACAGGGATTGTTCAGCAAGGTCTTTTTTGAAAAGCCGGTACTTGTGCGCACCATCGGTGAAACCATGGCCACCATCTTTATTGTCCTGGCCCTCACCTATTCCAGCTTTACCAGTGTTACTGCCATCATCCAAACCCTACCGCTACTACTCACCTTGGCATCCTTCCTATTTCTTGGTGAAAAGGTCGGTTTTCATCGTTTATCTGCTGTACTGTTAGGCTTTGTTGGCATGCTCCTCATCGTCCGGCCAGGGGCCGATGGTTTTGATGCTTTTGCTATCCTCAGTGTGCTAGCCGTGTTAGGCATGACCATCCGTGACCTAGGCTCGCGACTGGCTGCCAGCCATCACTCATCGGTACGTTTGGCGGTGTTTGGCACCATGGGGCAGATAGTGGCGGGCATCGGCTTTATGCTGTTTGAAACAACACCAACTTGGCCGCCAAGTGATGCATGGGCGTATCTATTTGGTTTGGTAATAACAGCTAATATCGCCATCATCGTTGTCACCAAGGCCATGCGCACCGGCGAAATCTCCGCTGTCAGCCCCTTCCGTTATACGCGTCTGTTCTTTGGTATGCTGGTGGGGGTAGTGGTATTTAACGACCAGCTGGATAGCTTTATGATCAGTGGCTGCGCCATTATTCTGTTGGCTGGACTCTATGTTTGGCAAAGAGAGACGGCACTAGCCCGAAAAGCCAAGTGCGTCTAACTACGCAGTGGCCTGGTCGCCGCCAACATACCCGCAATCATCGCATCACGCTGGGCAGACATAGCTTCGACACTCTCACCCTTGCCTTCTGCCTGCACGCCCTGCATTAGGGCCGAAGCCGTGTGCTCGGTAATCTGGGCATCACCAAGGTCATCCCACCAGCGGTGGAAGGAATCGCCATAGCGGTTGCAAAATTCTTCTAAGCCGCCGGCACCAGCACCAAGATGAAATAGCATATGTGGGCCCATGGCCGCCCACCGCAAGCCTGGGCCTGCCCATACCGCCTTATCCACATCTTCTACACTAGCAACGCCTGATTGCACTAGGTAGATAGCCTCGCGCCACAGCGCAGCCTGCAGGCGATTGGCCACGTGAGCAGGCACCTCTTTCTGCACCCGAATAGTGACCTTGCCGACCTGTTGGTAAAAGGCTTCAGCCAGCTCTAATACCCCAGCAGCGGTTTTTTCATTACCAAGTAGTTCTACCAAGGGAATCAAATGAGGTGGGTTAAATGGGTGACCTAAAATAAACCGCGATGGATCCTGCCACCCGGCTTGCATTTCACTCACCATCAACCCCGAAGCCGAAGAAGCCACCACAGCATTGGCATCTAAATGAGGTTCAATTTGCCTATACAAGGCATGTTTAATGGGCAAGCGTTCTGGCACACTTTCCTGTACAAACTGAGCGCCCTGCACGGCTTCTGCTGGGTCACTATGGAAACTCACTAGGTCTTTGTTGCCCAGCTCCGTTAAACCCAGTTGCGTCAGCACAGGCCAGGCGTTATCAATATAGTCCCTTACCTTAGCTTCCGCGCCTGCAATAGGATCATAGACGCGTACCTTTAAACCAGCGGCTAAAAATAGTGACGTCCAGCTAGCGCCAATGACGCCGGCACCTAGTACAGCAACTGTGTGAAACTGAGTAGACATAGGCTTAATCCTTTACAATTAATGAGCGATCATAACGTGACGTATGGCCGTGTAAGCATCGAG
This sequence comes from Oceanospirillaceae bacterium, assembly GCA_016845445.1. Lineage (GTDB taxonomy): Bacteria > Pseudomonadota > Gammaproteobacteria > Pseudomonadales > Balneatricaceae > Njordibacter. The sequence continues at coordinate 11,228 of JAERSU010000075.1, forward strand.
GGCATAGACGGACATATCACAGCCAGTGCCTGAGCCCTTCATGGCGGCCCAAGGCATTTCTGGAGTACCCACGCCGTGAGTGTTGACCCAGGTAAAGCCATAACGCATGCGACTGGTCATTTGCATGGCCATGGCCACGTCTTTAGTCCATACGGAAGACGCCAGACCATAGGAACTCGCATTAACGATGTTAAGAGCTTGTTCGGCATCACTAAAACGCGACACAGTGACAACGGGGCCAAACATTTCATTTGTGGCTACTTCAGCGGCGTGATCCACATCGGCAATCACCGTCGGCTCATAAAAGAATCCAGCACCATCGACCTTATTGCCGCCTGTAACCACTTCACAGGTTTGTCTAGCACGATCAACGAAGCCAGCCACTCGATCTCTTTGAACGGCAGAGATTAGGGGTCCCATCTCTACGCCTTCATCATCTTGGGCACCTAACTTGATGGACGCCACGGCGTTTTGCAGTTCACCCACTAAGCGCTCATAAATGCCATCGGCAGCCAAAATGCGACAAGGTTGCGCACAGTCTTGCCCGGCATTGAAATAGGCACCGCCGCGAATCATATCTACTACAGCTTCAATATCGGCATCATCAAACACGATCACCGGCGCCTTACCACCTAACTCAAGATGCACATGACGGATTTGCTCTGCGGCGGCGGCCATGGCAGCTTGACCAGTAGCGGGAGAACCAGTAACACTAATGGCCTCCATTTGTGGTGCATTTATCATCTGTTGACCAATGGTGGGGCCACCGCCATGCAACACATTCACCACACCGGCTGGCAAAATATCATGCATCAACTCAGCAGCACGCAGCGTCGACAAGGGCGTCAATTCAGACGGTTTAAGCACTAGGCTACAGCCAGCTGCCAAGGGTGCGGCTAGCTTCCAAGAGGCCATCATCAAGGGATAATTCCAAGGCGCAATGGCTGCCACAGGGCCAACGGGGTCGCGCCGAATCATGGAGGTGTGACCTGCCACATACTCGCCTGCTGCGGAACCTGTCTGAGTGCGGGCGGCCCCTGCCATAAAGCGGAATACATCAATGGTTAAAGGCATTTCATCGGCTAAGGCACTGGCTAACGGTTTGCCACAATCTTGGCTTTCTAAACTGGCTAGTTCTGCCTGATTGGCTTCTAGCACGTCAGCCACCTGTAACAACATGGCAGAACGTTCGGCCGGTGGCGTTTGTGACCATTGCTGAAAGGCTGCTTCACTGGTACGGGCAGCGGCCTCAACCTGTTCGCTTGAAGCTTCATTGACCTGAGTGATCACCTCACCTGTTGCAGGGTCAAGGATGTCCGTGGCTGCGCCTTCTCCGGCGACCAATTCACCATTAATGAGCAGTTGTGTTTGCATGACTGGCACTCCTTAAAAGTTAACGTTGTTGGCGCCTTTGAGTGCCAGGCGCTGCCGAGCTTCGGCAGGTGTGGCCACCTGCATGCCTAGCTCTTCAATTATGCGACGAATCTTGCTCACCTGCTGGGCATTGGATGTGGCCAGCTCTCCTTTACCGATATAAAGGCTGTCTTCCAAACCCACCCGCACGTTGCCGCCTAACATGGCCGACTGGGTGGCAAAGGGCATTTGATGACGTCCGGCTGCCAATACTGAAAATTCAAACTCATCGCCAAACAACTTCTTGGCAACGTTATACATGTGCATAAAGTTATCTAGATCAGCACCGGCACCACCCAAGATGCCGTAGATCATCTGAATAAAGAAGGGCCCTTTGATTAAACCCTGGTCCACAAAGTAGGCCAGGTTGTACAGATGCCCTAGGTCATAACATTCAAACTCAAAGCGCGTGCCATGTTCTTCACCTAGGTTGCGTAAGGCATACTCAATGGTCTTGAAGGTATTAGGGAAGATAAAATCCCGTGTCATCTCCAAAAACTCAGGTTCCCAAGCGTGTTGCCAGCTGTCATATTTCTCTGCCATGGGAAAAATACCAAAGTTTAACGACCCCATATTCAGGGATGACATCTCTGGGCTGGCCACCAGGGCGGCAGCCAAGCGTTCTTCAATAGACATGCCCAGTCCACCACCGGTGGAGACATTGATTACCGCATCACACTGATCTTTTATAGCCGGTAAAAACTGCATAAAGGTTTCTGGACGATAGTCTGGCCGGCCATTTTCTGGATCGCGCGCATGCAGGTGGATAATGGATGCCCCCGCCTCTGCTGCGCCCACAGCGGCCTGGGTAATTTGTGCCGGCGTAATAGGTAGATGAGGCGACATGGTGGGGGTATGAATTCCGCCGGTTACCGCACAGGTTACGATTACTGATTTAGCCATGGTGTTAGTCCTCTACCGCCTGCTTGTAGGCATCTAGCAACATGCCATGGAAATGATGCACGGCGTGTTCACTCATGCCATGTTCACCATCCGGGTCAGCCATAAAACGGCCTGAGTTAAAGGCTGGCGTACGCATGCCACGCTGTACGCTTTCGACTAGATTGATGTCTTCAACTTGCAGTACGTCATCAATAAAGGCCAAGGCCTCTTTTTCCGCTTCTGTGACATCGGCCGTTTCAAAAAAGAAATCAAATTCCTCATAGGTTTCTTCTGCGCCGTCGGGGTAGAATTTCCACACCATAAAGTTACCCCGACCGGGATAACGCATGAGGGTCGTATTAGGCCACAGATACCAAACTGCATGGTCGGTGACACTGGCATCATCGATGCTGTAAGCCGCATTATCCACCACTCTGGCCTTGGCCATATGACTGGAATAGATACCATGGGTTTTCACCTTATAGGTATTGAGCTCCACCAGACTGACAAAATCCTTGTGGGCCACGGAGCAGTGGTAGCACTCGAGGAAGTTATCCGTCACGGATTTCCAGTTGGCCTTTATACGATAGGTTAAACGTGTGGCATAGGTGAGATTAGCCAAGTCAGGTGCATAGGCCATCACTTCATTGGCTAACTCCCCCGTTTGGCTCGCTAAAGACGCGGCCTCCTTGTCTAGATTAACAAACACCAGATGGCAGAAACTCTCTACCTGTACACCGTCAAGGCAATGCTCCTGTTTATTAAACTGATCCACTAGCTTGGCTCTTGGAGCCATATCAAGCCCACCGTTGAGATTAAATACCCACGAGTGATAAGGGCAGGTTAACTGGGGGCTGTTACCTTCACCGGCTGCAATGATATGACCACGATGTTTGCAGACGTTGTAAAAGGCCTTGAGCTCACCCTCGTTATTACGCACCACAACAATGGGTTGGCCAGCAATATCCACGGCCACATAGTCACCGGCATTGCGCAACTTTTCCTCATGACAGACAAATTGCCAGCTCTTTGCAAAGATATGCTGCCGCTCGATGGCCTGGTACTTGGGATCAATATAGCAAGTGGTATTGATAGACCAAGATTTACAGGGATCTGGGTCATGACCTGCTCGCAATTGGTCATATTCGGATTGGGTTAATCTAGTCATTATTAGCTCCTTAAATAAATTCTTGCGAACAGTGATTAAACGGCAGGAAAACGTGCCCGTTTTTCTAATTGGTATATGGGCATGGTATTGCGTATGTATTGCTGACTAGCGTCAGTGGCTGGCTCATAGTCCCAACTGAGTTGCTGCTGCAGCATGACCTGTTTTAAGAAGGCACGGCGCCTTTGGCTTTCTAACACCCTGTCTTTTAGAGCAACTTGATCATAACGCTGGGCAAGTTCATCACGCAGTTGGGCTACTAGAGCTTGGTATTCAGCATGTTCAACAAGATTGTTTAGCTCTTCTGGGTCAACAGACAAATCAAACAATTGCTGACAATGATCACCTGCACTGATAAATTTCATCATGCCTCGGCGGATCATATACATGGGGTTACCCGAGCCTTCGCCGTAATATTCGCCAATCACCTCGTCATGGGCTTCACCATTGGCAGTTAGGCCCCGTAGATGTGGCATCAAAGAGCGGCCTTCTAACGGCGTGGCATACTGGTAATCGGCACCTTGATTAGCTAACTCCACACAGGTGGGCAAAATATCCACCAGTGAAACGGCATTTGGTACGCGCTGCGGCTTGAAACGCTGCGGTGCATGCACAATTAAGGGAATGCGGCTAGAACGTTCCAGAAAACTCATCTTGAACCACATGCCCCGTTCACCCAACATATCACCATGATCAGCCAAGAACACAACAATGGTATCCTCGGCTAACTGAGCATCCTGCAGGGTTTGCATCAGCTCTCCCACCTTGTCATCGATTTCGCTGATGGAGCCATAATAGGCACGTCTGGCATTACGAATAGTCTGTTCATCTAACTCAACATCAGTGGCCCCATAGCCATAGCGCAATAAACCCGAATGGGCATCTTCTTCCACTGTTCCCTGAGGGGTGATAGGCAAATCAATCTCATCATCCTTATACAAATCCCACTTTTCTTGCTTGCACAGGTAAGGATCATGGGGCTGAATCAGAGACACGGTGAGGAAAAAAGGTTGCTCGGCACCATCGCGGGCATGGTCAAACAAATAACGCTTAGCCTTAAATACCGCCTCATCGTCGTAATCTAAATACATGGAGCGCACACAGGGACCTGCTTTGGTTACCACCTCCATATTGTGATACCAGTCCAAGCGCTTGGCTGGCTCATCCCATTCTGGATGCCAGGTATAGTCAGCGGGGTAAACATCGGTGGTTAAACGCTCTTGGTAACCATGCAACTGATCAGGCCCAACAAAATGCATCTTGCCCGACAAGCAGGTACGGTAATTCAAGGAGGACAGATAATGACAAAGGGTGGGGATTTCTGGAGAAAAATCCACCGCATTATCCCAAGCAGCAATGGGTGTAGGTAAGCGCCCACTCATCATGACAAAACGGCTGGGGGCACACAGGGGAGAATTGGTATAGGCAGCATCAAATACTACGCCTTCATCGGCGAGCTTATTGATATTGGGCGACTGCACCACGGAATGACCATAACAGCCCAAAAAATGCGGCGCCAATTGATCGGCCATAATGACCAATATATTAGGTTGCTGTGCCATATCTGCGCCTCCCTAGAACAAGTTGGGATTTAATGGAGAGGCAGCTGTTAAACCACCATCCACGGTAAATAACTGGCCAGTGGCAAATGAAGACTCGTCCGAGGCTAGCCATAGGGCCATATTGGCAATGTCTTCTGGCTCACCAAATCGGCCAGCAACATGCCGTGCCAAAGCATCAGCTTTAGCAGCATCGGGATGCTTAGCCACAGCAAAGGCACTGTCCGCCATACCTGTCATGATCCAGCCAGGGCAGATAGCATTGCAGCGAATATGGGGACCATGATCAACGGCCACAGAGCGGGTCAAACCATGCACAAAGGCTTTAGAGGCGTTGTACAAGGCCAACCCCGGATCGGCAGTGGTACCGGAAATGGAACCAATGTTAACAATGCTAGCACCCGTCGCCATAACAGGCAGAGCCGCACGTATGCAATTAAATACCCCGCGAGCATTCACACCCATGAGTAATTGCCAATCATCATCGTTAGTTTCGGCAATGGTTTTTTCTATTTGTACACCGGCATTATTGACCAGCACATGTAGCTTCCCGCATTCAGCTTGAATAAAAGCAAACAGACCTGCCACCTGTTTAGCATCAGCCACATCCACCTGTTGCCAGATCATCTGTGTTGGTAAATCACTGGGACGTACGCCGCGCCCACAGACAATTACTTGCGCACCTTCAGCCATAAACCGCTCGGCTATGGCACGCCCAATACCTTGTCGACCACCGGTCACCAGGGCCACTTTGTAAGCTAAACGCATACCATCCACCACTACAAACGCATCTGCTGAACTTGGGCGGACAAACCACCATCCAACACCCACAACTGGCCAGTAGCATAGCGGGCTTCATCACCGGCTAGCCAATTGACGAGGTTGGCCATATCACTGGGCGTGCCGTAGCGACGCATGGGGTGAACATTGCGCACTTCTTGCTTGAGGCTCTCAATATCGCCACTGTCACCAAAAAAGCTTTGCAGCATAGGGGTATCCACATAGCCCGGACAGATGGCATTGACGCGAATGCCTTCTGGCCCATAGTCACAGGCCATGGCTTTAGTTAAGGCATGCACGGCACCCTTGGTGGCGCAATAGGCAGCCAGGCCAGGGTCAGCAATAAAACCATCGTAAGAACCAAAGTTAATGATGGAGGCAACCTGGGTATCGCGCATTAAGGGCAGCAGGTGCTTACTGGTTAAAAAGGTGCCTGTGACGTTAATGGCAAAGATCTTGTTCCACTCGTCAAGACTGGTTTCTTCGATGGTCTTTTCAATTTCGATACCGGCGGCATTCACCAGCACATGCACCTTGCCAAACTGCTGCTGGGCAAATTCGGCCAAGGCTATGGCACTGCCTTCACTGGTGACATCATGTTGAAAGTAGGCAATGTCGGCCGCCATAGTCTCTGGCTTGGGCGCCAAATCTGCTGCCACTACCTGCGCACCTTCGGCTAAAAAACGCTCACAAATAGCTTGACCAATGCCGCCACAGCCACCAGTAATTATGGCAACCCGCCCCTCTAAATGACCTGTTATACGGCTGTTACTCATGCTGCCTCCGATCAATTGCAATCAATGCTAACGCTGACGTGGCAGCGTTGTTGTTTATAAGAAGCCCATTTTTATCGCAAAACACAGGTGCAATCTGTGCTATTTGGCCGTATATTTGTTGTTTTAATACCAAAGTTGCTAAAACATGCATACCCGCATCGCTATAATTTTGCTGCCTAATTTCAACATGCATGCCACCACAGCGTTTATTGATCCCTTTCGGGTCACCAATTATCTGCACAACGAAGGCCTGTACTCATGGGATTTCATCAGCCTAGATGCCCAGTTGGTACCGGCGAGTAATGGCATGGAATTGAAAGTAGATAAAACCCTAAGGGAATGTGAAGGGCGCTATGATTTGGTATTTGTCAGTGCTAGCTGGGCCCCCGAACAATACAATGACCGTCAGTTAATTCGCTATCTGCGCAGTCAATATCAGCAGGGGGCTACCCTTGGCGGCCTAGACACGGGCGGGCAAATTCTCGCCTATGCAGAACTCACCAAACAGCGGCAAGTAACGGTGCATTACGAACATATTGCCAGCATGCGCGAACTCTTTCCGCACACCCATACCTGTGAAGAATTGTTTGTTATTGATGATCGCATTGCCACCTGCTGTGGCGGCCAAGCCAGTAGCGATCTAGCCCTTACACTGATTTACAACACCCTTGGGGTGGATATGGCCAACAGTGCAGCGCGTTATATTTTTCACGACCGCATGCGCAATGCCAGCGATTCGCAACTCCCCAACTACTACGAACCCATTGGTTATGCCGCGCCAAGTAAACTACGCCAAGCCATTGTGCAAATGGAAAGCAATTTGGAACATACCTTAAGCATTAAGGATGTAGCCCACAGCATTGGCGTATCGCAACGCCAATTAGCCAGGCTATTTAAAGACCACACGGGTGTCAGCCCAGTTCAGTACTATGTGGAAGTACGTTTGGATCGCGCCCACGGCATGATCACCCAAACCCAGCTCCCCATTCTGAGTATTGCCGTGGCTTGTGGATTTAATTCCCAGGAACATTTTTGCAAAGCCTACAAAAAACGTTTTGGTTGTGCCCCCACAGCGGATAGGAAACGGGGCAGAACACCCTTTCATTTTCGTTCTTTTCCAGCACCTCATGGATAAATAAGCCGCGCACTGCGTAGCCAAAAGCTACTTATGAAGCCATATTTTAATCATACCAAACTCAATAAATTTGCTGATAATCAGGACTTTTGTTGATTTTTGGTACGACTAAAAATTAAAATTAACGCCTAACTTAAGTCATAAAAGACCAAAACCATTCATGCACCCATCTACTAACACCCGTGCCGCCGACTTTGTTGTCAACCAAATTGAATCCAGCATCCTATCCGGGGAGCTAGTGGATGGTGAGGCTTTACCGTCGGAACGCCACCTTATGGAACAGCACCATGTTAGCCGTACTGTGATTCGTGAAGCTTTGGCTACCTTGGCCGGTAAAGGCCTCCTACAAGCCAAACCAAGGCATCGCCCCATTGTCACCAAACCAGGGGTAGAGTCTGCCATTGAAGCCGTGGGTGGAATTATAGGGCCCTTATTAGAACAGCCTGGTGGCATTAAAAACCTGTTTGATACTCGCATTCTGTTGGAGGTGGCCTTGGCTCGTGATGCGGCAGTGAATGCCGATAAAGACGATATCAAGCGCCTTAAAGAAGCCTTGGAAGCCAATCGCCTGGCTATCAAGGATTCAAAAAAGTTTTACGCTACCGACGTGGCTTTCCATGCGGTGTTTTATGACATTTCTGGCAACCCGGTATTGCCAGCCATACACAAGGCCTATTTCAGCTGGTTGTCCCAACATTGGCAGCAGATGCCACGGAATGCAAAGCGCAATACCTTCAACTACCAAACCCATGAGGCCATACTCAATGCCGTGCTGAGTCGCGATCCAGACGAAGCTGAAGCCATGGTGAGAAAACACCTAGCGGCAGCCTGGCAGCAGGTGAAAAACAGCTTCCATATTGACTAGCCTGTGGATTAGATCAATTAATTCCCTAACTGTCGAAATACAGCATCTTTACGTCGGATAATCTGCAAAATTCTTTCTTATGCGGTTTAAACTGTTTGTTAAACAGGATATACGGGAGATTAAATGTGAGCGACAAGGCATCTTGGCGAGCAATTGATATACAACAAGATGATTGGTTTATAAGCTTTCCAGAAGCTGGACAAACAGAGCTAGAAGACGCCATTGAAGCCAGTCGTCACACTCCTATCACCGAATTATCACCAAGTAGCTTCCCACTTCCCAGGCTTAGCCAATTACTGCAACAGGTAGCAGATAACCTAGATCACGGTGTTGGTTTGGCCCTAGTAAGAGGCCTTAAAATAGACCACCTAAGCCGCGAAGACATTATGCGGGCCTACTTTGGCATGGGTTCCTACATTGGCAATGCCAGGCCGCAAAATCGTTTGGGACATATGATTGGTCATGTCAAAGACCTAGGAGAGGATGCCGGTGATCCAAAGACACGTATCTATCGCACCAATGCCCGCCAACGTTTCCATGTCGACAGTAGCGATATAGTTACCCTTTTATGCCTAAAAACGGCTAAATCAGGCGGCGAAAGCGCCCTAGTGAGTAGCCTAGCCATTGTTGACTACATGGAAGAGCATTTCCCAGAGCTGGCTGATACCCTCAAGCAACCCTACATCTATGATCGTAAAGGTGAAATACCCGCCGGCAAACATGCCTGGTACGAGATTCCCATTGTTACCGAGCAAGATGGCGTACGTTCCTGCTACTTTGCCCGTGATTTTATCGAATCGGCACAGGCTCGATTTACTGATATTCCACGCCTCACCGAGCGACAAATAGCCGCCTTAGACAAGGTAGAAGAGCTTGCGGAAGACCCACAATTTCACCTCAATGCCATCTTACAGCCGGGTGATTTACAGTTTGTAAACAACCATGTGCTGTTGCATTCCCGTGGCGCCTACGTGGATCATGCCGAAGCAGAACACAAACGTCACCTGCTGCGCTTCTGGCTTGCCAGCCATCGCCCGCGCCCCTTGGCACCGGTATTTGAAGAACGTTACGGCCCCCTAGATGGCAGTCGCCCGCGGGGTGGCATTTTTGTTCCCGATGTATCTATGAGCGTACCTTTGGAAGCAGAATAAACGAACCTTCAGCTAATGAATTTGACATAGACATCTATTTTGATTAACAATGTTAACCATTAACAAAGTTAATCAAAATAGATATGACCTACCACCTCCATGACCGTCTAGGCTACAAACTTACCCTAGCTGCACAGGTAAACAATCAGATCCTTGTCAACCTGCTTGCCCAACTTGGCCTTAATCGCCAAACCTGGTGTGTATTAGTGGCCGTTGGTGAACAACAAATCAACCAACCTTCGGAGATAGCTGATTATATTGGTATTCAGCGGGCAGCTGTGTCCCGCACCCTGAAAGACATGCATAGCAAAGGCCTGCTGCGCCGTGACAGTGACCCAGATAACGGCAAACAGACACTGGTAACCCTTACCGATGAAGGCAAGCGGTTATTGGCTCAATCTCTGGTACTTTGCGAAAACGCCACCCAGCGCCTGGAAGAAAAACTAACCTTAACTGAGCGCCAGCAACTAGATAAGTTGCTGAACAAATTCCTATCCGGTCCTATGGACCCGCCTGCTCGCATTTAAACCATAGGAAGCCAACACACATGAACAAACTGTTTTCCTACAAAGACCGCCCTGTGCACATGGGGCCTTATCCCCTAGAGAAGTTAGCACGCACTAACCTAACGCCTAACTATGCTGCCCTTGCACCCGTGCAAGCCTTGGCATTTCAAGCACCAGATAAGCCTACGTCTATCATTAATGCCATGGACAAGTATCAGGCTACCCTAGATACCATACGTGAAGGCACGGTGAAAAAAGAAGTCGCCACCATTCCTGCTGATCCCCAGGAACGCAGCAATCACTTGAAAGCCTTTGGCTATTATTGCGATGCCTCCATGATGGGCTGCTGTAAAATTCCCCAACAGGCCTGGCTGCAAGAGGCCATTGTTAATCCAGGTGTGGCACGCCTTGCCGACACTCTGGCCAACAAGCAGGTAGAAACCCTGGCTGCTGGCATAGATGTCATACTGGCCATGGTGCGTGAGGCCATGGCTGCCCCAGAGACAGATTGCAACGATCACAGCCATGCTTTGGTATTTTTGTATGAATACCCCCGTGACCCAGAGGCAAACGAACCCGGTACTGAATGGCTAAACAACGCTCAAGCGCAGCGGGCTGCCCTGAGAGCCGCCGAAAGTGCTACCAGTCTAGCAGCCTATATCCGCTCTTTGGGCTACCAGGCCCGTGCTCACTCCGCCTCTACCAGCAATGTGGATTTAGCGGTATTAGCCACTGCTGCTGGCCTGACTTATATTTCTGGTGATCAAGCCATCAATCCTTTTTTGGCCGATCGCTATGGTCTAGCTGTGGTTACCACCACCCTAGAACTGGCTGCTGATGATTATATCGAAGTGGGACAAACAGCAGACACAGGCAGTGATTGGCTGGCTACCCATGACCGTATCCGAAAGCCTGCTCAGGCCTATGCCAAGCGTCAATTTAAAGACGGCGCCTACCCCTTTGAAACCAGTAAACGGGTTGCCAAAACCACCAACTATATCGATGCAGCCAACATTCCTCGAGTGCCCAAGCGAGCAGATATGTTTGCCCGTTCGCTATTTGGTGACCTAGGCTTAAAAACCCAGCAAGCAGCACGCAACGGCAACTATGTGCGCAAGTCGGCTAGCGCCTTTGCTTTTCGCCCCGCCTTGGGTGCGTTCCAATTGCTCACCGATGGTGGCAAGGCCGATCACATTCATCCCAGTACCAGCGATGCCCAAGGCAACGCTGACAATATTAAAGCCACCGCTTATTGGCTGGGCTGCGATGCGGTTGGCATTTCGGCCTGCCCAGATTGGGCTTATTACAGTCACAATGCCGCAGGTGAAACCATAGAACCCTATCATGACAATGCCATATCCATTGTCATCGATCAGGGTCATGAAACCATGGAAGGCGCCAGCGGTGATGATTGGATTTCCTGTGCCCAATCCATGCGTGCTTATCTACGCTTTTCCCTCTTGGGCGGTGTCCTAGCAGAGCAGATACGTAACCTTGGTTATACCGCCAACGTGCACACTGTCATGGGTTCTGATGTTATACAACCACCCCTGGCTCTGCTCTCGGGTTTGGGTGAGGTCAGCCGCATTGGTGAAGTGATACTGAATCCCTTTTTGGGCCCTCGGCTAAAATCCGGCACCGTCACCACCAATATGCCCCTAGCCCATGACCAGCCCATCGATTTTGGATTGCAAAAGTTTTGTGAGAACTGCAACAAGTGCGCCCGCGAATGCCCATCCGGTGCCATTACCGCGGGCCCTAAGCTGATGTTTAATGGCTACGAAATTTGGAAATCTGACAGCCAAAAATGCACCACCTACCGCATCACTACCGAAGGCGGTGCCATGTGTGGCCGCTGTATGAAAACCTGCCCCTGGAACCTAGAAGGTCTGTTTGCCGAACTGCCCTTCCGTTGGGCCGCCAGTCACCTGCCTAGTGCGGCTAAATTTTGGGCCAAGCTTGACGACAAGCTTGGCAATGGACGCATTAATCCCGTGAAGAAATGGTGGTGGGATTTGGAAATGGTCAACGAGGGACCTTACACCATTCCCTTGCATGAGGTTAACGAGCGAGATCTACAAACCTCACTAGACCTAAAATACGAGGACCAGACCCTAGCGGTATACCCTGCCAACCTGTTACCTCCACCCTATCCCTTCCCCTACCCTATGGATCGCGAGGCAGGTATTCAGGCCTATGATGCCATGATTGATGCCAGTGAACACCAGCAGCGTCGAGCCCGGGGCATGACCCCTGAACATGAGTACACCCGTGGAGAGGTGAAGGACGCACCGGTGCTGCAGGTGGTCATCAGCAAGGTAGAACAACTCACTGATAAAACCACCAAATACCAACTGCGCACACTCGATGGTAGCCCTCTTCCTAAAGCCACAGCTGGCGCTCATATAGATGTGGTGGTAGCGCCAGAATATTTCCGCCAGTATTCACTGTCTTCTGATCCAGACCAGCAGGATCACTACGACATTGCCGTGTTACGGGAAGATAATGGTCGCGGTGGTTCATTACTGATGCATCGCATATTCACCGAGAGTAGAAAAGTATGTATATCCAAACCCATTAATCACTTCCCCCTCGAAGAAGAAGCCCATAAAACCTACCTCATGGGGGGCGGCATTGGTGTCACGGCTATGATAGCCATGGCCCACCGTCTACACAATCTAGACCGTCTATTCGAAATGCACTATTCATGCACTAAAGCCAGTGATGCAGCCTTTGAGGCTGACCTAAAGGCCATGCCGTGGGCAGACAAGGTGCACTTTCACTACTCTGACCAGGGAACACGCGCCGAGTTAGACAAAATACTGCATTATTATCCCGGCAATCATGTCTATACCTGTGGGCCGGATAACTATATGCAGGCCGTGTTAGATACCGCCGCTGCCAATGGCTTTACCGATGACGAGCGCCACATGGAGTATTTCTCGGTGCCGGAACAGCCTGAATATGAGAATTATGCCTTTACCCTAAAGCTGGCTACATCAGGCCGAGAATTCCATATTCCGTCTGACAGGACACCCACGGAGGTGCTAGTTGAAGCCGGAGTCGATATTGAAGTGAAGTGTGCCGATGGTATCTGCGGTGTGTGTAAATGCGGTATTGTCTCAGGTGAGGTAGAACACCGTGATTTTGTGCTATCCAACAAGCAACGGGAGACCGAAATTATTCTCTGCCAATCTCGAGCGGCAAAAGCAAATGGTGTATTAGAGGTAGATCTATAGTCTTTACGTAGTTGCTCCAAAGAGCGGCTTTCGATGGCATCCACCACACCGTCGGCCATGGCATAGCGCACGCGATCCTGAAACACCAGCTTGCGTTTTTCCATCTGGTTGTTAAACGCATGGGCAATAATACCCGTCATCAAGGCCACCACGGATACCCCCATTATGGCTGTCAACACGGCAATAAATTTACCCGCATGGGTAATGGGTGTGACATCACCAAAGCCCACGGTAGTTAAGGTAATAATGGACCAGTACATGGCCTCAGGAATGGAGCCAAACACCTCTGGTTGGGCATCATGCTCGGCAAAATAAATCAGCGATGAAGCAACAATAAACACCAATACAAACAGATAAAAAGCGGCGTAAAACGAGCGCCTCTCTTCAACAATGGCATGCAACAGATCTTCTAGTGCACTGTTGTAATTGGACAGTTTGAAGATGCGGAACAGTCGCAAGGTGCGCAATACACGCAGATCCCAACCGGGGAAAAAGGCCTGCAAATAAAATGGCAAAATAGATAACAGGTCAATCAGGCCGCTAAAACTAAACACATAGTCTCGTCGGGGGCGATGGGGCTTACCTTCTGCATCAGGCAACTTGGCTTTTGCTGACCAAAAGCGCAATAGGTATTCAATGGTGAAAATGATCACACTCACCATTTCAATCACGGCAAACAGGCTAGCGTAGGCACTACCAATGGCTTCCACTGATTCCAACGCCACCGCAGCAATATTAACAATCACCAAGGTGGCCAAAAATAGATCAACCCGTTTACTGGTTAAATCATCATCAGCGCCTTGTTCTAGAATTTCATTAACGCGTTCTTGTACATGCCGATAGGCCATGCAATATCCCTTGTACTAGCAGATCATTAGCCACTAACTTATCACGCTGCAAAGGACTTGCACAGCATCTAAATCAAGTCTAGGCCATCAT
>JAERSU010000076.1 GCA_016845445.1 Oceanospirillaceae bacterium
CCTTAAATCCCTATATCGGCTATGAAAACGCCAGTCGCATCGCTAAGTTAGCGCTGGCTAACAATGACAGTGTGCGCGACCGAGTGTTGGCGGAAAAGCTCTTAAGTGAAGCACAAATTGACCAAATTCTATGTGTCGAAAACATGACTAAACCACAGCGACAAAAGCCTTAAAGCCTACATCTGTGGCAAGCAGTGGGAGGTAACCCCTTGGGGTTATTTTCCCTTTAGCTCACACAGGACAAAATAAAAAAAAGAAGCCGAAATATTCCTCCAATAACAATTTCCAAGGATCACCCATGAGCGACAAGATCGATTGGCAAGCCCTTCAAGCCAGCCTAACGTTACCGACCCAGGCCTTTATCAATGGCCAACTATGCCCAGCCAATGATAAGGATACCTATGACTGTATCAACCCAGCCAATGGGCAGTTATTAGCGCCAGTGGCCGCCTGTTCAACAGAGGATGTTGATCAAGCAGTAGCAGCAGCAAGAGCAACCTTTAATAGTGGCGTCTGGTCGCAAACAGCCCCGGCCGAACGCAAGGCAGTGATCAAAAAACTCGCCGCCCTGATCATGGAAAACCAAGCAGAACTAGCGCTACTGGAATCCCTTAACATGGGTAAGCCAGTGATGGATGCCATGAACATTGATATCCCAGGCTCGGCCGCCTGTTTTGAGTGGTACGCTGAATCCATCGACAAGCTGTATGGCGAAGTAGCTCCCACGGATGCCAATAACGTGGCCATGATCACCCGTGAAGCCATGGGCGTGGTTGCCGCCGTGGTACCTTGGAATTTCCCCCTTGATATTGCCGCTTGGAAATTAGCTCCGGCCCTAATGAGTGGTAATTCAGTGGTACTTAAACCCGCTGAACAGAGCCCTTTCACCGCCATCCGCTTAGCGCAGTTAGCCCAACAAGCCGGCGTGCCAGACGGTGTATTAAACGTGGTTACCGGCCACGGTCATATAGTTGGCAAGGCCCTAGGCTTGCACATGGATGTCGATTGTCTTGCCTTCACCGGTTCCACCGAGGTAGGCAAGCTATTTATGACCTACTCTGGCCAATCCAACATGAAGCCCGTGTGGCCAGAAACCGGCGGCAAAAGTCCCAACCTCATCTTTGCCGATGCTAATTTGGATGCCGCCGTACAACACGCAGCCCAAGGTATTTTCTTTAACCAGGGCGAAGTTTGCTCAGCCAACTCACGCATTCTGGTACAAGCCAGCATCAAGGACGCCTTTGTAGAAAAGTTCCTCGCCGCCGCCAAGGCGGTGAAGGTGGGTGACCCATTACTGGCCGACACCACCATGGGCCCACTCGTTGATGCTAACCATGCGAGCAATGTCCGTGCTCGTATCCAAAGGGCCATCGACGAAGGCGCCAACCTGCTCATAGATGGCCAAGGCAACGCCGATGATGCCTATGTATCGCCAACGGTATTCGACGCTGTGGACAACCAGATGTCCATCGCCCAAGAAGAGGTCTTTGGTCCTGTTGCGGCTATTATTACCTTTGCAGACGAAGCCGAAGCCATCGCCATTGCCAATGATTCCATCTATGGTTTGGCCGCCTCTGTCTGGTCTGACAATATTAATCGCGCCCACCGAGTTGCCAAACAACTACGTGCCGGCACCGTGTCCGTGAACACCATGGACGCCCTAGATTTTAGTACCCCATTTGGCGGCTACAAGCAGTCCGGTTTTGGCCGCGACCTGTCATTGCACGCCTATGACAAGTTTACCCAGTTGAAAACCACCTGGATAAAACTCCACTAAATCAACCAATTACCTACTTACAGTCTGTCCCAATGGGACAGACTATAAAGTTAGGCGTATAACCCCCTAGGGTTATTTTTAAGTTTGCCGTTTTCAACGATGATGTAACGGTAATAAATATAAAAAGAGCAGTTGCCTAGGGCAATTTCTCCAGCGCAGCTACAGGAGACTGATTGTGTCTGATCAGCAAACATCCGCCATTGATATTCACAATGTGGTGAAAAAATTTGGCGACTTTACCGCCTTAGAAAACGTATCCTTGTCCATTCGTGACAACGAGTTCTTCACCCTCTTAGGCCCTTCAGGTTGTGGTAAAACGACGCTTTTGCGCTCCATTGCAGGTTTTGAAAATGTCACCGATGGTGAGATCCAACTATTTGGTGACAAGATCGCTGACCTGCCACCGAATCAGCGTCCCATTAACACAGTGTTTCAAAATTACGCCCTCTTCCCACACATGAGCATTCTTGAGAACGTCATGTTTGGTGTTGAAATGCGTGGCCAGGACAAGGCATCGGCCAAGGCCCGTGCCGAAGAAATGCTGGAATTGGTGCAATTAAGCCAGTTTGCCGAACGCAAACCATCCCAGTTATCCGGCGGTCAACAACAGCGTGTCGCCCTAGCTCGCGCTCT
The DNA here is from genome assembly GCA_016845445.1 of Oceanospirillaceae bacterium. Lineage (GTDB taxonomy): Bacteria > Pseudomonadota > Gammaproteobacteria > Pseudomonadales > Balneatricaceae > Njordibacter. The sequence goes on from JAERSU010000076.1 coordinate 2,411, forward strand.
AGCTCCTCGACCACGTGTACTGCTGCTAGATGAGCCCCTTTCCGCTCTAGATTTAAAACTACGCAAGGCCATGCAACTGGAGCTTAAGGCGTTACAAAGAGAAACCGGCATTACCTTTATCTTTGTCACCCACGACCAGGAAGAAGCCCTGACCATGTCTGACCGCATTGCCGTCATGTCCAATGGC
>JAERSU010000077.1 GCA_016845445.1 Oceanospirillaceae bacterium
CCATTGGCCGTTTAACCAGGATAGTTTTTCCTGATCAAAGATAGGGCCACCTAGGGATACACGTTGGATATCAAAGTTGTCGAACATTTCCTGGCGAGTGAACTTTTCACGCTCGTCAGGCATGGACCATCCCATGCGGCCAAGATAGTTCAACATGGCTTCTGCCATGTAACCCATGCGCTGATAATACAGGATGCTAGTTGGGTTCTTACGCTTACTTAGCTTGGACTTGTCTGGGTTGCGCAGCAATGGCAAGTGGCAAAGGTCGGGCATATCCCAGCCAAAGTACTTGTATAGCAACTGATGCTTAGGGGCGGAGTTAATCCACTCTTCGCCACGCAATACATGGGTAATGCCCATTAGGTGGTCATCCACCACGTTGGCTAGGTGATAGGTGGGCATGCCGTCGTTCTTTAACAGCACCTGCATGTCTACCTGAGCCCATTCGATTTCAATTTCGCCACGTAGCATGTCGTTGAACTTACAGGTACCTTCACGCGGGATCTTCATACGAATAACGTGTGACTCCCCTGCCTTTAGGCGGGCTTGCACTTCTTCCTCAGACAGATCCAAGCCGCGGCCATCATAACCTATGGGCAATTTATTCTCTGTTTGATGGCGACGTAACTCGTCCAGTTCTTCTGGTGTAGCAAAGCAATAGAAGGCATGACCATCACTTACTAGTTGCTCGGCGTAATCCTTGTAGATGTCACCGCGCTCACTTTGACGGTATGGCCCGTGTGGGCCACCAACATCTGGACCTTCATCCCAATCAAGGCCCAACCAACGCAAGGATTCTAGAATCATGGCTTCTGATTCGGGGGTGCTGCGTTCACGATCGGTATCTTCTATACGCAGAATAAACTCACCGCCCTGCTGGCGGGCAAAGGCAAGGTTAAACAGTGCGATGTAGGCAGTGCCTAGGTGCGGATCGCCCGTTGGGGATGGGGCTATACGGGTACGGATGGTCATTCACTTTTACCGATTGATAGTCTGTCCCATTGGGGTCTGCCCCCAAGGGGACAGACTATGGAACGAGACTGTTAATTTGCTGGCGCGTATTATACCTAAAAAACAAAAAAGGATCAGATGAAAATCACCTGACCCTTTTTGATAACATTAGGGTCTGACCCCATGGGGTCAGACCCTCTTGCACAAAGCTTAGAACAGACCGACGATCTGACCTTCTTCGTTGATGTCGATAACTTCAGCAGCTGGCTTCTTAGGCAGGCCAGGCATGGTCATAACATCACCGGCTAGCACCACGATAAAACCAGCACCAGCGGACAGACGTACTTCACGCAGTGGCACATCAAAGCCTTCTGGACGGCCCTTCAGGGCTGGGTCAGTAGAGAAGGAGTACTGGGTCTTAGCCATGCAGACTGGCAGATCACCGTAGCCAGCATCTTGTAGAGCTTGGACACGGTTACGAAGCTTCTGGTCACCCAGAATGTCATTAGCACCGTAGATCTTCTGGCACACAGTGCGGATCTTGTCCCACAGTGGCATGTCGTCTTCGTACAGGAAGTTGAAGTCGTTGGTGGTGTTTTCCACCAGGTCAACTACCGCTTCGGCAAGTTCAGTTGCGCCATCGCCACCGAATTCCCAGTGCTGAGCTTCAACAACTTTAACACCTAGGTAATCACACTTGTCCTGTACAACCTGTACTTCAGCAGCGGTATCGGTAACAAACTTGTTAACAGCAACAACCACTGGCAGGCCAAACTGGTGTACGTTTTCGATGTGCTTCTTCAGGTTTTCAACACCGTCAGCAACAGCATCGCAGTTTTCTTGGTTAACATCAGCCAGAGCAACACCACCGTGCAGCTTAAGGGCACGGATGGTAGCAACGATAACAACGGCATCTGGTGCGATACCAGCCTTACGACACTTGATGTCTAGGAACTTCTCAGCACCCAAGTCAGCACCAAAGCCAGCTTCAGTTACGGTGTAGTCGCTGAGCTTCATGGACAGCTTGGTCGCGGATACGGAGTTACAACCGTGGGCGATGTTAGCGAAAGGGCCACCGTGTACGAATGCTGGAGTGTGCTCCAGAGTCTGTACTAGGTTAGGGCTGAAAGCGTCTTTCAGCAGTACGGTCATGGCGCCGTTAACGTTCAGGTCACGAGCAGTGATAGGCTCTTGAGCATAGGTGTAACCGATAACGATGTCACCCAGCTTTTCTTTCAGTTCTTCTAGGGTGTTAGCCAAGCAGAAGATAGCCATAACTTCAGAAGCTACGGTGATGTCAAAACCAGTTTCACGTGGTACGCCGTGGGCTGGGCCACCGCGACCAATAGTCACGTTACGCAGGGCACGGTCGTTCATGTCCATAACACGCTTCCACTCGATACGACGTGGGTCGATGTTCAGTGGGTTACCTTGCTGCAGGTGGTTATCGATAGCAGCAGACAGCAGGTTGTGCGCTAGGCCAATGGCGTGGAAGTCACCGGTGAAGTGCAGGTTGATGTCTTCCATTGGAACTACCTGAGCGTAACCGCCACCAGCAGCACCACCTTTGACACCAAAACATGGACCCAAGGACGGCTCACGCAGACACACAGTGGCTTGCTTACCAATCTTATTCAGGGCATCACCCAGACCAATAGTGGTGGTAGTTTTACCTTCACCAGCTGGCGTTGGGTTGATAGCAGTTACCAGAATTAGCCTGCCATTCTCGCGATCTTTTACGCTTTCAATGAACTCTGGGCTAATCTTAGCCTTGATTTTGCCATATTGCTCCAGATCATCAGCAGAGATGTTCAGCTTCTGGGCAACTTCTACAATTGGACGCTTCTCAGCGGCGCGGGCGATTTCAATGTCAGAAAGGTAAGTCTTAGACATGTTCGTACCTTTAGTATGTGAGTGTTTTCGGTTTTAAAAAACACAACTTCTTAAATGAAACCTAACGCCACACAGCGCTAGGTTCCTGCCTTTATTGGGTCGCCACTATAACTCCCTGTAAATTCACTACATACTCAAATGCGACACTTGTTTAATCCAAGTCGCGATTTGACAAGGCATGTCGGAAACCAGCATGGAATGGGGTTTCCCTTAATAAACAAGCTTTCATATGTGCGCCATTTTTATACTCAAAGCTTGCTTATACTAGACTTTTTTCATGTCAGTATGAGCAAAAGTAATACCACAAACTATCAATTTATTGACGCAAATAATCAAGTTGCTGTTATTTATTTTCAGGCATAGTGCAATTATCGATTGGCAACCAATCCCGATTAACCATTTTTGAGAGTAATAAAAGATGGAATTCAGCCTAAGTAGCGAACAGCAAATGATCATCGATACAGTCAAGACCTTTGTAGAGGAAGAACTGTACCCTTGGGAAGAAGAAGTAGAGAAATCGGGCCAGATTCGCCCTGAACTATACGAGAGCATCAAGCAAAAAGCGCTAGAGATGGGCCTATATGCTACTAACATGCCAGAACAACATGGTGGTGCAGGCTTGGATTCCCTTACCCTTACCCTGATGGAACGTGAACTAGGCCGTGCTAACTTTGGCTTACAATACATCGTTGCCCGCCCTTCCAGCATTCTGCAAGCCTGCCAAGGCCAGCAAATTGAAGACTACCTCATCCCTACCATTAAGGGTGAAAAAATTGATTGCCTAGCACTCACAGAGCCTAATGCGGGTTCTGATGTACGCTCTATGCAGTGTCGTGCCGAACGTGATGGCGAGCATTTTATTATTAATGGCACCAAGCACTTTATTAGCCACGCTGACGTAGCAGACTATGTAATTCTATTTGCCTCAACCGGTGTAGAAGAAACCCCACGCGGGCCCAAGAAAAAGATCACCACCTTTTTAGTCGACAAGGGCACCCCGGGTTTCTCCATCGACCCAGGTTACAACAGTGTGTCCCACCGTGGTTATCACAACTGTATTTTGAACTTTGACAACTGCCGTGTGCACGAGTCCAAAATTCTTGGTGAGGAGCACCGCGGCTTTGACGTGGCCAACCAATGGCTCGGTTCCACTCGCCTGTCTGTGGCCGCCATGTGCCTTGGTCGTGCTGAGCGCGCCCTAGAGATCGCCACAGAATGGGCCGCGACCCGCAAGCAGTTTGGCAAACCAATCGGCAAGAACCAGGGTGTCTCCTTCAAGCTGGCTGACATGGCTACGGAACTCAAGGCCGCAGAATTGTTGACCATGCACGCCGCTTGGAAAGATTCCCTAGGTGAAATGACCGACACAGACGCCGCCATGGCCAAATTAAAAGCCACTGAAATGCTGGCTATGGTATCCGATGAAGCCATCCAGATTCTTGGCGGCATGGGCCTTATGGACGAGCTACCCCTAGAACGCATCTGGCGTGACCATCGGGTAGAGCGAATCTGGGACGGCACCAGCGAAATCCAGCGCCACATCATCTCCCGCGCCATGTTACGTCCACATGAGGCCTAATATGGACAAGCAACGTCTACAACGCCTGCTCGCCCCAAAAAGCATCGCCGTATTCGGTGCTCGCGGGGCTGATTTTGCCATTCGTGAAAGCCAAAAACTAGGCTTTGAAGGCCCTATTTATGCTGTACACCCTAAGCGTGACGAGCTTGCTGGCCTGCACTGCCTGAACAATGCCAGCGAGCTACCTGAAGCCCCCGATGCGGCCTATGTTGCCGTTAATGCAGAAGCGGCCATTGAAATCGTTGCCGAGCTTAGTGCCATGGGTGCTGGTGGTGCCGTACTTTACGCCTCAGGCTTTAGCGAAGTGGGCGGTGACGGCGTAGAGCGCCAGCAGCGCCTGCTAGCCGCAGCGGGTGACATGCCCATTATTGGTCCCAACTGCTACGGCGTCATAAACGCTTTGGACAAGGCCGTGCTATGGCCAGACCAGCATGGCCTAGCCACCGTAGACCAAGGTGTGGGCATCATCACCCAAAGCGGCAATATTGGTCTTAATATGACCATGCAACAGATTGGTTTGCCAGTGGCTTATATGTTCACCATGGGCAATCAAGCTCAAGTAGATATCGCTGCCATTGTCGATGCCATGCTGGATGATCCTCGCGTCAATGCCATTGGCCTACACATTGAAGGTATCAATGACTTGGCTGCCTTTGATGCTGCCGCACGTAGAGCCATAGAAAAGCGCGTTCCCATCGTCGCCATCAAATCTGGTCGCACCGAAGCCGCGGCCAAGATAGCCATGTCCCATACCAGTTCTTTAACCGGTGCTGATCAGCTATTTGACGCCCTCTTTCAGCGCCTGGGCATTGCCCGTGTTAACACAGTGCCTGAATTTTTAGAAACCTTAAAACTATTCAGCCTACTAGGCCCTCTGCCAAACAATCGCTTAGCGTCCATGAGCTGCTCTGGCGGCGAGGCTGGCATGATGGCTGACCTAATAGATGCCACAGAGCTGGATTACGCCCCCCTCACAAAAGACCAAACCCAAGCCATTCAAGCCACCTTGAATGACTATGTAGATGTGGCTAATCCGTTGGATTATCACACCTTTATTTGGGGTGATCGCCAGGCTATGGCAGACACCTTTGGGGCCATGATGGCAGCTAAATTTAGCGCCACCATGCTGTTACTAGACTGGCCAAATTACCCTGACAATGACCCAACGGAATGGGATGATGCCTTATTGGCATTGGCAGATGCTGCCAAAGTTAGTAACCACCAAGCCATTGTCTTATCATCTATGGCTGAATGCATGCCGGCCCATGCTATTCAACTATGCCTAGATAACGGTCTCACCCCCATGATTGGCTTGGATACCTGCCTACAGGCACTCAATCATGCCTACCAGGTACAACAAGCCTTTGCCCGCCCCCTTCCACCTGCCCTGCAAATTTTGCAGCCGCAAGACCCCGACAGCAAATCCATGCTGTCTGAATATGAAGCTAAACATGCCCTAGCAGCCTATGGCTTGCCTATTCCCAAAGGCTCCCTATGTAGTTGCGCCAATACTGCCATTGACTGTGCCGCAAAAATTGGTTACCCGGTAACCATGAAAGCCGTGAGTCATGATCTGGCCCACAAAACAGAAATGGATGCCGTACGCCTTAACCTGCAAGATAGCCAACAAGTTAAAGCCGCAAGCCAACATCTACTAGGTATTGCCGATACCATGCTGGTGGAACGCATGGAACAGGGTGTCCTGTGCGAGCTGATTATTGGCGTTAACAACGACCCAGCCTTTGGCAATTACCTAGTTGTAGGTGCCGGCGGTATCCTGGTAGAACTAATGAAGGACAGCCAGCTGTTACTCATGCCCTGCCAGCCCGAGGATGTACAAAAAGCCCTAGACCAACTAGCGATCAAACCCTTGCTGCAAGGCTATCGAGGCAAGCCAGGTGTGGACCAGCAGGCTATTGTGGATGCGGTAATGGCCGTGGCCAAATACATCACCAGCAATCCTGTGGCTGAGATGGATATTAATCCGCTGTTGGCTAAGGTAGAGGGTTGTGTGGCGGTGGATGCATTGATTAGAAAGTGATCGCCGTTCCGACAGCGTCATCTACCCTCTTCCCAGATGCTTAAGGCTTCCTATACAATGCCAGAAAACAACATACCGGCTGCCTATATGTCCAAGCAAGTTGGCTTTCTGCTTTTGCCCCGCTTTTCTATGCTGTCGCTTATGAGCGCCTTAGAGCCATTGCGGGTGGCCAACCGCTTTGCCGGCGATCTGTACCATTGGCAGTTTATTGGGGCCAGCAACAGCATTGAAGATGGTGCCATTCAGGCCAGCAATGGCATCCCGGTATCAGTAGATGACATGGCTAACATCAATAAACTTGACCGCCTATTTGTCTGCGCCAGTTATGACCCCCAAGCAGCGCTTGACCAGGGACTCATTAATTGGCTCAAACACCGTGCCCGAGAAGGCACCCATATAGGCTCCTTAGAAACCGGCTGTTATGCCCTTGCAGCGGCAGGATTAATGGACAAGCACACCATTGCCATGCACTGGGAAAGCCAAGCGGCCTTTAATGAAACCTACCCCAATTTAAACTTGTGCAATGGCATTTTTAATGATGATAACAAGCGATTTTCCTGTGCGGGTGGTTCCTCGTCCATGGACTTGGTATTGCATCAGGTAAGCCAGGACCAGGATGACGAGCTTGCCGACCGCATTGCCAGTTCGTTAATCCACGAACGCCATCAAGACGCCGAAGCTGGCCAACGCTCGCTTCTCTTGCACACCCCACAACAGCAAGCCCTAAGACCTGTCATTGAGGCCATGGCTGATAATATAGAAACGCCCCTAGAAGGCGCGGATTTAGCCGCTATTCAAAACGTCTCTGAACGCACCCTACAACGGCAATTTAAACAGGCCTTTGGCATGCCACCAAGAACCTGGTATTTGCAAATTCGTTTGCAACGGGCCCGCCAACTATTACATGAAAGCAACCTGTCGGTCATGCAAGCTGGTATTGCTTGCGGTTTTGGCAGCAACGAGAACTTTTGCCGCCAATACAAACAAATGTTTGGCCACCCACCCAGTCGTGACAGACGCCTAGATTATGCCATTGGTTATGCAGGCTCAGATCGATTGGGGTCTGACCTCTGGGTCTGAGGACCTGCCCCACGACCGTAGGGAGTGCTTTGGGTACCCCGCCCGTAGGGCGATCGGTTTTTTGTCGGCCTGAAGGCCGACCTACAGGAGACCTACAACCTCACTTGCTGCACCCTGTCCTTACTTGGTGCCACACCATAAT